>JACMMP010000233.1 GCA_014378995.1 Hyphomonadaceae bacterium | reverse complement strand
GTGGAGCATCGCCGACATCGGCGATTATAACGGCGACGGCCGCGACGACATCGTCTGGCACAATACTGACGGCTCGCTCGCGCTCTGGATCATGAACGGCTTCTCCGTCACCAGCCAAACCATCATCGCCGTGGTGCCGACAGAATGGGGACTGGTCTAACGCGGCTAGCCCGACGTACTTGTCATCGCCGAGCGCCTGTCCGATGGCGCCTGCGGGGGATATAGTGCAGCGTCTAACCGCGAGGTCTCCATGCCCGAATTCACCGGCGACGGTTTCGCCAACGCGTTAACCGGCGGCACCGGCGCCGATGTGCTGTCAGGGCTGGGCGGCGCCGATACGCTGAACGGCGGCGATGGCGACGACGTCCTCTACGGGCATAGCAATGGCGCGAGCAGCGCGATCAATGTCAGCGTGCTTGCCAACGGTTTCTCGCAACCTGTCGCGGCCGCATCGACCGCGGCCGATCCCGGCTTTCTCTATGTTGTGGAAAAAACATCCGGCGTGATCTGGCGCGTCGATGCGGGGACCGGGGCGCGCACCACGTTCCTCGACATTCCAAACAACGAGTTTCTGGCCAATGACGAGCGCGGCGTGCTCGGCCTCGCCTTTCATCCAGACTACGCCGCAAACGGCCGCTTCTTCGTCTATCTTACCGACGCCGAGGGCGACATTCAGGTGCGCGAATATACGCGCTCGGCCAATCCCGCCGTCGCCAACACCACATCGTCACTCGTGATCGAAATCCCGAAGCAAACCGGCTTCGCCAATCATAATGGCGGCTGGATCGGTTTTTCGCCCGTCGATGGCTATCTCTATATCGCCACCGGTGACGGCGGCAGCGGCGGCGATCCCTTCAACTACGCGCAAAACCTCGACGTGCTGCTAGGCAAGATTGTCCGCATCGATGTCGATGGCGACGATTTCCCGGGCGATGCGGGCCGTAACTACGCCATTCCCGATGACAATCCCTTCGTCGGCGTTGCAGGCGCCGATGAAATCTGGATGTACGGCGTGCGAAATCCGTGGCGCAACGCCTTCGATCCGCGCAATGGCGACTTCTACATCGCCGATGTCGGACAGGGCGCGCGCGAGGAGGTGAACTATTTCGCAGCAGGCACGGGCGCCGGCGCCAATCTCGGCTGGCGCATCATGGAAGGCTCGATCCCGTATAATCCGGGGCCGCCGGGCACGCCGCAGCCAGGCGATCCTTCTCTCATTTCGCCCGTTTTCGACTATGACCATGCCCTTGGCCGCAGCATTACCGGCGGCGAAGTTTATATCGGCAACGTTGCAAGCTTTGTTGGCCAGTATGTCTTCGCCGACTTCATCACAGGCCGCGTGTGGACCTATTCCGCCGCGACCGGGGGCGTGGTGCGCAATGGCCAACTCACCGGCGCATCCATGTCCAACATCGTCGAATTCGTCACCGGCACGGATGGCGCTCTCTACGCCATCGGCGTTACCGGCACGATCTGGCGCATTACGCCTGGCGCAGGCGCCGAGGACGTCGCCGATACTCTGAACGGCGGCGCGGGCAACGACGTTCTCATCGGCCACGCCGGCGCCGATATGTTGGACGGCGGCAGCGGCGTCGATACGGCGGGATATGGGTTAGCCTCGTCCGCGGCGACCTGGACGCGCAGCGTCAGCGGCGCCTGGACCGTGACCGCTGGCGCCGAAGGCGCCGACACGCTCACCGGCGTTGAAATCCTCGACTTCAGCGACCGCGACGTTGTGCTCGACAACGCGCAGCAGAGTTTTTCCGGCAACGGGACCAGCGATCTGATGTGGCGCAACAGCGTCGACGGTCAGGTCGCCACCTGGGAAATCACTGGCGCGAGCTTCAATAGCGCCGCCATCGCCGGCGCTGTCGGCCCCGAATGGGTGATCCAAGGCACAGGCGATTTCAGCGGCGACGGGCGCGACGACATCGTGCTGCGGCGCGACAGCGACGGCATGGTCGTGGTCTGGCGCAACGCCAATTGGACCACCGCGGATTTTGTCGGCGCGACGCCGGCCGAGTGGCGGATCGAAGCGATCGGCGATTTCAACTTCGACGGCCGCGACGACTTCATCTGGCGCAACGTCAATGACGGCACGGTCGTCAGCTGGCTCATGGACGGCGGCGTCTCGACCAGCCAGCACGTCATTGGCGGCGCGCCGCTGGGCTGGTCAATTGAAGCCGCTGCCGATCTGAACGGAGATGGGCGGGACGACATCCTTTGGCGCCACACGGATGGCACGCTCGCGCGCTGGACGACGGACGGCGTCAGCCAAACCAGCGCCGCGATCATTGGAGTCGTTCCAACCGAGTGGCAGATTGCCGGCACAGGGGATTTCGACCGCGATGGCCGCGCCGACATCCTCTGGCGCAACACCGAAACCGGCGGCGTCGCAATCTGGCGCATGGACGGAAACACTCAACTCGCCGCATCGATGATCGGCGCCGCGCCGCTGAGCTGGAGCATTGGCGATGTCGGCGACTATAATGGCGACGGCCGCGACGACATCATTTGGCGCAATGACGACGGTGCGCTTTCGCTCTGGATCATGAACGGCTTCAGCGTCACCAGCCAAACGATTATCGGCGTCGTACCGACGGAGTGGGGGCTGATCTGATCGCGTGACGCTGCGTGGGGTCAGGCCCCAGCCAAGTCCGCCGCGAATTCGGCCAGCGCGAGCGAAGAGGTGAGGCCCGGGCTCTCGATGCCGAAGAGGTTCACCAGCCCTGGCAAGCCGTGGATCTCGGCGCCGTCCAGCCTGAAGTCTGCGGCCGCCTGGCCTCGACCTGAGAGCTTGGGCCGGCATCCGACGTAATCCGGCGTCAGCACTTCGTCGGGCATTGCCGGCCAGTAGCGGCGGATAGTTTCGTAGAATCCATCGGCGCGGCCCGGATCGACGCTGTAGTCGACCTTCGCCGGGTCATGGTGATCCATCCACTCGACGTCCGGCCCGAACCGCATGCGGCCGCCGAGGTCGAGCGTCAGATGAACGCCGAGGCCACCCTCGACGGGCGCGGGATAGATGAGGCGGGTGAAGGCGGCCCGTCCGGCGCAGCCGAAATAGGAGCCTTTCGCCAGCACCAGCGGCGGGATCGCGTCCGCCGGCACGCCCTCGATCGCGCCCGCGACGCGCTGCGCGCTGAGCCCCGCCGAATTGATCAGCACGCGGCACTGCACCGTCGCGGGCGCTTCGCCGCCAATGTCAATTTCAAAGCCGCCGTGCTGCAGCGCGCGGCCGCGCACGACTGGCGCGTTCAGCACCAGGCTGCCGCCGTTCGCCTCGACCTCGCCGAGCAAAGCCAGCATGTAGCCGTGGCTGTCGATGATCCCGGTTTCGGCCGAGTTGAGCGCGGCGACGCACGCCAAGTTCGGCTCCAACGCTATCGCGGCGGCGCCGCTCATCAGCGTGACGTTCTCGACGTCGTTCTCAAGTGCACGCCGATGCAGCGCGGCGATCTGTGCTTCCTCCGCCGCGTCGGCCGCGACGATCAGCTTGCCGCACTTCTTATGCGCGACACCGCGCGCGGCGGCGTAATTGTAGAGTTTGCGCCGGCCGCGCACGCACATCGTGTGCTTCAAGCTGCCGGTTGGATAATAGAGCCCGGCGTGGATGACTTCGCTATTGCGCGAGGAGACGCCCGAACCGATGCAGTCGGCCGCTTCCACGATCAGCACTTCGCGCCCACGGCGCGAAAGCTCCGCTGCGCAGGCGAGGCCCACGGCGCCCGCGCCGATAATGACGGCATCAATTTGGTAAACGTCGGCGGACATGCGTTGCTACGTTAGCGAACTACGCTCGCGCGGAATATCGCTTTCGTTCAGTGCGTGTCAGCGAACAATAATCTTGGCGCCGGTGGCGTCTTCGGCGAGCTTAACGAGCGCCGCCATGAAGCGGTGATTCTCAGCGCTCCGGAGTTCGTCGGTGTTGGTGAAACGCACCACTACCGGGCCGGGATATCCAGGTCCTCCGTCGAGCGCATCCCACAGGGCGTCCAGGTTTCGGCCAAAGACGTCGGCTCCCGCTGGCTTAACGACGTCGACGTAACGCTGCCAAAATGCGGCTTCTGTTCGGACGCCTCTGCAATCGACATCGATGGTCTTCATTGGATATTTAACCACCCGCCCTCGCAAACTCCCGCACCGCGTTGGCGATCTTCGTTTGGGTTTGACCGTCGAGATAAGGGTGCATCGGCAGCGCCAGAACGCGGTTGCACACATCCTCGCTCACCTTCATGCCGCCGGCGCCGACGGGGAAGTGCATGTACGCGGTCTGCTGGTGCAGCGACTTTGGATAATATTGCGCCGTCGGCACGCCGGCTTCGCGCAAGTGCGCGGCCAGCGCGTCGCGCTGGTCGGACTCAATCACATACTGCGCCCAGGTGGAAACGCCGCCCGGAATCACCTTCGGCGTCGTCACCAAACCTTCGAGCATCTGCGCGTAGCGGTCCGCGACCTCGTTCCGTGCGCGGATTTCGTCGGCGAAGATGGCGAGCTTTTCGATCAGGATCGCGGCTTGGATGGTATCGAGCCGCGAGTTCATGCCGATGCGGACATTGTCGTAGCGATCCGTACCGGCGCCGTGGAAGGCGTACGAGCGCATTAAAACGGTTTCGTCGTCGTCGTTCGAGAGCGTCGCGCCGCCGTCGCCATAGCAGCCGAGCGGCTTGGCCGGGAAGAAGCTTGTCGTCGCCGCATCGGCCCAATGCATCGGGTGCTTGCCGCCCAAAGTGCAGCCATAGCCTTGAGCACTGTCGGCGATGAGCTTCAGCCCTTCGCGCTTACAGATCGCGGCGATGGCCGGGTAGTCCGCCGGCTGACCGAAGAGATCGACAGCGATCACCGCTTTCGGCTTCAGCTTGCCGTCTTTCTTTACGCCCGCGATCGCCGCTTCGAGCGAGGCGGGGTCCATGTTGTAGGTGTCCGCCAGCACGTCGACGAACACCGGCGTCGCATCCACCCAAGGCACGATCTCCGCCGTCGCGGCGAAGGTGAAGGACGGGCAGAACACTGCATCGCCCTTGCCTACGCCCCACGCCATCAGCGGCAGCACCAATGCGTCGGTGCCGTTTGCGTTGGCGATGCAATGCTTTGCGTCGCCAAATGCCGCGAGTTGACCCTCGAGCGTCTTCACTTCCGGGCCGAAGATGAATTGGCCGTGGGCCAGGACGCGCGCGATGGCGGCGTCGATTCGGTCGGCGATACGCGCGCGCTGGGCTTGCAGGTCGATGAAGGGGATCATGGAAATCTTCCTGGTCGAGTAGAAACTTAGCTCGTCATTCCGGACGCGCGAAGCGCGATCCGGAACGCAGGGGTGACGTAACGCGGTGCGTTGGCCCCTGGGTCCCGGGTTCTTCGCTGCGCGAAGCCCCGGAATGACGAAGAATGGATTGAGTCATGTTAGTGAGGGCAAACCGCTGGCGCGATCGACATCGAGCGCGAGCTCCAGCACCGCCAGCGCCTCTTCGCCGCTGACGACCGGCCGCGGCGCGACGCCGAGCACCGCGTCGATGAACCCGGCGACGTTGGCGCCAAGCGGATCGGCGCCGATGCGCGTTTCCGCGAAAGCGGGGTTGAGCGGAAAATTTGTCGTGTTCTCGAATGTGCGGGCGAGGAAATCGATGCTGACTTCGCCGGAGGGATAAACCGCGCGCATGGTGCGGCGCCGTTCACCGGCGATGCGGCTCGATGTGAACACCGCTTGCGCCGCGCCGAAGCCAATCCGCGCTTCGATCTGATCTGCCGCCGCGCCGTGTTCTGCGCGCGCCTTGGCTTCAATGCGATCCGCTTTGCCGCCCATCAGCTTCAGCGCAAGGTCGAGATCGTGCACCATGAGGTCGAGCGTGACCGAAACGTCGGCGCTGCGGCCGGTCCACGGGCCTTCGCGCACGCTTTCGATCAAGGTTGGCCGCTCGGGCGCTTCGAATAAGCCTATCGCCTCGAACACCAGCCGCTCCTGGTGCCCGCACGCCAGCACGCGCTGCTGGTCTTGCGCAATGCGCACGAGCTCGGCCCCTGCGGCCAAATTCGTCGCCAGCGGTTTTTCGATCAGCACATGCTTGCCCGCTTGCAGCGCGGGCAAGGCGTTGCCGGCGTGAAACGAGGGCGGCGAGGCGATGGTGATGACGTCCGTCTGCGCCAGCATCGCGTCGAGCGATGCGAACGCTTCGGCGCCGTGCGTATCGGCCAGCATCTGTGCGCGTTCGAGATCGGGATCCCACACGCCCATGAAGATCACCCGCGCGTCCTCGGCGTATTTGCGGGCATGGTGGCGGCCGAAGGCGCCGGCGCCGATGACGCCTGCGCGCGGACGGCGTTCCTGTTTGCTCATTCCACCGTCACCGATTTGGCGAGGTTGCGGGGCTGATCGACGTCAGTGCCTTTGTGGACGGCGGTGAAGTAGGCGAGGAGCTGGATCGGGATCGAGTACACCAGCGGCGCCACGAACGGATCGCACGCCGGCGCCAGGATGATGTGTTGGGCAATCTCGCTCACCGCCGCCGCGCCGGCCGCGTCCGTGATGACGATCAGCTTGCCGCCGCGGGCGTTCACTTCCTGCATGTTGGAGAGCGTCTTTTCGAACAACGCATCGTGCGGTGCGACGACGACGACGGGCGTCGCCTCATCGATCAGCGCAATCGGGCCGTGCTTTAGCTCGCCGGCGGCGTAGCCTTCGGCGTGGATATAAGAGATTTCCTTCAGTTTCAGCGCGCCTTCGAGCGCGATCGGGTAGTGCACGCCGCGGCCCAGATAGAGCACGTCGCGCGCGTGGCTGAGCTCCTGGGCGATTTTTTCGATCTCCGGCTCGGCGCCGAGCGCCTCCGCGATTAGGCGCGGCGCTTCCATCAACGTGCGGACGAGGCGGCGTTCGTCGTCGCTCGACAGCGTCCCGCGCGCCCGGCCGACGGCGATGGCGAGCGCGGCCAGCGCCGAAAGCTGCGCCGTGAACGCTTTGGTCGAAGCGACGCCGATCTCCGGGCCGGCGAGCGTCGGTAACCGCGCATCAGCCTCGCGCCAGATCGTTGATTCCGGCACGTTGACGACGGCCAGCGTTTTCAGCCCGTTGTCCTTGCAATAGCGCAGCGCCGCCAAAGTGTCGGCGGTTTCGCCGGATTGCGACACGAACACCGAGAAGGCGGACTTGCCGAACGCCGGCTTGCGATAGCGAAACTCGGACGCGATGTCGGTCTCGACTGAAATGCCCGCGATCTGCTCCAGCCAATATTCCGCAACGCGCCCGGCATAGTGCGCGGTGCCGCAGCCTATGATCACGGCGCTCTCGGCATTCAAGTCGACACCGCCGAAATCCGGCATCTCGATGCGTTCTTCGAAGGCGTTGACGTAGCGCGTGATCGTGCGGCCGACCGTTTCGGGCTGTTCGTAGATTTCCTTCTGCATGAAGTGGCGATGGTTGCCCTTCTCCACCGCCGCTACGCCGCCAGCGAAGATATGGACTTTGCGTTCGACTTGCTTTCCGTCCGCGTCCAACACTTTCACGCTGGTGCGTGAGAGCACGGCGATGTCGCCTTCGTCCAGGAACATCACCCGCGTCGTGAAGGGGGAGACGGCGATGGCGTCGGAGCCCAGAAACATCTCGCCGTCGCCGAGGCCGACAGCGAGCGGGCTGCCCTTGCGCGCGCCGATCAGCACAACTTCTTCGCCGGCGAACAGCACGGCGATCCCGAAGGCGCCCTCGAGCCTACGCACCGCGGCGATGGCGGCCTGCTCGGGCGATTGGCCCTTATCCAGATAGTGCGTGATCAAATGCGCGATCACTTCGCTGTCCGTCTCGCTCGAAAACTTGCGGCCGGCGTTTTTGAGCTCCTCCCGCAGCGCGCGGAAGTTTTCGATGATGCCGTTGTGGACGATGGCTACCTTGTCGGTGGCGTGCGGGTGCGCGTTGCCGGTGGTCGGCGCGCCGTGGGTGGCCCAGCGCGTGTGGCCGATGCCGGTGACGCCTGCGAGCGGCTCCTCTGCAAGGACGCGCTCCAGGTTTGCAAGTTTGCCGGCGGCGCGGCGGCGCTTAATGGCGCCGTTTTCCAACGTGGCGACGCCGGCGCTGTCATAGCCCCGGTACTCAAGCCGCTTCAGCGCTTCCACCAGCCGTGGCGCGGCCGGCGCGTTGCCGAGAATGCCGATAATTCCACACATGCTTTAATCCCGCCGAGCAACGCTTCCCGGCCGAAGGCGCGTGAGCGCCGGAGAGCCGGGACCTAGGGGCAAACCCAAAGCCTTACGACCCCCTGGGTCCCGGATCGCACTCACGTGCGTCCGGGAAGCGGCGGAGCTTGTGCGGCTTGGAATGTCCCAGCGCCCTCATGCACGCCAGGCCATTGATTTGCACCTCAATTAGTCTTTCAACATGCGACGGTTTTCAGCACGGTGCGAGTATGACGCGAGCTTATTTTGGGACGGACGGGATTCGGGGCACGGCGAACCGCTACCCCATGACCCCCGAGGTGGCGCTGCGCGTCGGCCTCGCCGCCGGCAAGCGCTTCATGAGCGCTGACGACCGCCGCCATCTGGTGGTCATCGGCAAGGACACGCGCCTCTCCGGCTACATGCTCGAACCCGCGCTGACCGCCGGCTTCACCGCCGCCGGCATGGACGTGGTGCTGTTCGGCCCGCTGCCGACGCCTGCCGTGGCGATGCTCACGCGCAGCCTGCGCGCCGATCTTGGCGTCATGCTCTCGGCTAGCCACAACAAATTTGCCGACAACGGCATCAAGCTCTTCGGCCCGGACGGCTACAAGCTCTCCGACGACGCCGAGATCGAGATCGAGCAGCTGATGGACAAAAAGCTCGACGAGCATTTGTCCGATCCCGCGAAGCTCGGCCGCGCTAAGCGCATCGACGATGCGCAGGCGCGCTATGTCGAGATCGTCAAGGCGACGTTTCCGAAAGGGCTTTCGCTGAAGGGGCTCCGGGTCGTCATCGATGCGGCGAACGGCGCCGCCTACAAAGTGGCGCCGGTGGCGCTCTACGAACTGGGCGCCGAGGTGATCAAGATCGGCGTCGATCCTGACGGCTTCAACATTAACGAAGAAGTTGGCTCCACCGATACGCGCGCGCTCAAGGACGCGGTGCTCAAATATCGCGCCGACATTGGCATTGCCCTCGATGGCGACGCCGACCGTGTCGCCATCGTCGACGAGAAGGGCCAATCGATCGACGGCGACCAATTAATGGCGTTGATCGCCCAGAGCTGGAAGCAAGCCGGCACGCTGACCAAGGGTGGCATTGTCGCTACCGTGATGAGCAATCTCGGGCTGGAGCGCTTCCTCGATGGGCTGAAGCTGAAGCTCGAGCGCACCAAGGTGGGCGACCGCTACGTGGTCGAAGCGATGCGGGCCAAGGGCTACAATGTCGGCGGCGAGCAGAGCGGTCACATCATCCTCAGCGACTTCTCCACCACCGGCGATGGCCTGTTGGCGGCGCTGCAAGTGCTCGCTGTGATCGTCCAAAGCGGCAAACCAGCCAGCGAGGTGTGCCGGCTGTTCGAGCCCGCGCCGCAAGTGCTGGAGAACGTGCGCTATGAGCGCGGCGCCAAGGATCCAATGGATGCGGCCAGCGTGAAGGACGCAATCAAGGCTGCTGAAGCGGCGCTCGTCGGCAAGGGCCGCTTGCTCGTGCGCAAGAGCGGCACCGAGCCGCTGGTGCGCATCATGGCTGAGGGCGACGATGAAGCTCTGGTGCGCGCCGCGGTGGCCGAAGTGAAAAGCGCCGTGATGGCGGCGGCGAAGGCCGCTTAGCGTTCCAGGGGGATCGCGAGATTGTCAATGGTGAATTGTCAGCAGGCACTGAACGCGACGCTTTGCTCCGCCCGCATCTACACATCAACCGGCTGATCTGCCCCATCCGTCTGCCGCAGCCGCCCCTTCGCGCTCTTCCGGTTTCCTGCCGCCGGCACTTGTGCCCCCGCCGCCGCCAAGCCCCAGAGCGGCATGTTGTTGTAAACGCTCTCGTGCGCGCCGTCTTTCACTAGGAAGGTTTCGTGCCAGATGCCGACATCGCCGTTGGACGCGATGTTGCGATTGAATGCGCGCCACGCCGGCAAATGCTCCAGCGCATTGTCGGTCGCGTACGCGTGCAAGTGTTCGAAGCTGCGCCAATACTGCAGCACGAAGATGTTCGGAAATCCGAAGAACGGGCGCGCGTGCAGCAGGCCGAGTTCGGGTCGCTTCGCCAGCTCAATCAGCATGCGCGGCATCGCCGCCGCCACCGGCGCCCATTTCCAAATCTTCCACCACGTGTTGATCCGCATGCCGATGAGGAAAACGACGAAGTCGCCCTCAAGCTGCGCCGTCATGCGCGCGGGAATGATCGTCACGGCCTAACCTCATGCGGAATGAGCCAATATAAGCGGGCGGGGGCGTTTTGCCAGCGCATCACGCGACGGCGTTGGTGCGCTAGAACTTCCCCACCCGTGCGCGTCATGCGAGAGTGGCCGGGGGAGGAAGCGTGATGACCGGTCTCAATCGTCATGGTTGGCTTCTCGTAGCCGCGGCCGTCGCCGTCATGGCCGCCCTGTTTGTGGCGATCAGGGCGCCGGACGCCCCCGAGCCGCAGGTCGAGGCTTCGTTCGATGCCGAGGCCGCCACCACTACGGAGATTGTCGGTGTCGCCATCGTAGCTGACGGCGACACCATTCGCGTCGGGCCGAGACATATCCGCTTCGATGGCATCGACTCGCCCGTGCAAGGCAGCATGTGCGGCGACGTCAACATCTATCGCGCCGCCGGCAACGCCCTGCGCGAAGTCACGGCTTCGGGCGAAGTGCGCTGCAGGATCAGCGATCAGCCCGACACCAAGGGGCGAGATATGGCGCAGTGCCGCGTCGGCGAGACCGATTTGAACGAATACATGGTCTCGCAAGGTTGGGCGCGTGATTGGCCGCTCCACAGCAATGGCGCCTATGCCGACGAGGAAGCCGCCGCGCGCGCGGCGCAGCTTGGCGTATGGGGCCCGTCATGCCCGAGCGACATGTGGGGCGACGAGCGCGATTACTCTCAGTAGCGTGGGGGCGGCGGGGCTGGGCTCTATCCACACCCAACAGCCAGTTCGCCCACAATAAATTCTGATCTTCTGATTCAAGTACCGCTCAGCTTGGCCGCGCTAGCTTCACGTCATCGGGGCGTCGAGGGCCGCTCCCGCAGACTTAGCGGAGCACACAATGAAGCGTTTTCTCATGGCCGTTAGCGCGGTCGCTCTTTTCACTTCGGTCGGCATCACCAGCGCTGCGGCGCAGAACCGCACCGTGATCAGCCAATTCGGCCGCGATAACGGCGTCGCCGCCGCTCAGCAAGGCACGCGCAACGACGTCCGCGTCGAACAGCGTGGCCGCAGCCATTATTCGCGTGCAGTTCAAAAAGGGCGGGACAACTTCCTGCGCATGAACCAAGGCGGCACCCGCAACGAAGCCACCACCGAGCAAAACGGCAACAACAACCTCGCCGTCACCGGCCAGGAAGGCCGCAACCTGGATGCCGCGATTTACCAACGTGGCAACGGCAACATCTCGGGCGTCGCCCAGATCGGCAACGGTTCTATCGCCACCACCGATCAGGCCGGCCGCAACAACACCACCGGCGTGATCCAAGTCGGCAACAACCAGGATGCGAGCGTTGTCCAGCGCGGCAGCAACAACATCTCGGTCGTAATCCAAGGCGGCCCGTAACCGGCCAATGCGCGGAAGGGCGCGGCGCTCGCGTCCTTCCGCTCTCCTGGAGGAGAAACAATGTCACGCTTTGCTATCCTAGCCGCGCTATTTATGAGCGCAGCCGCTTGTGCGGCGGCGAGCGAACCGCCCGCCGCGCCAGCTTCCAACGATGCGCCCGAGATCGCGGCATACGCGCCGGCGGCGCATGGGCTTTCGTGCGAGATTGATGTCACCCGCATCAATGGCGGCGTCCGTCTCGAAGCACAGGCGTTCGATCTCGCGAGCGGCCCGGGCACGCTCGAATATGATTTCGTCGTCACCAAATACGGCGCGGCAGGTTCGTCTGACATCGTCCAAGGCGGCGAAGTCAGCGCGCAAACGCTCGGTGAAGTTGAACTTAGCCTAGAGCGCGGTGCGCGTTATCGCGCGCGGCTGACGCTCAGCGACGCCGATGGTGAAGTTTGCACACAAGAGGTGCGGTCATGAAGAAGGTCATCCTTTCCGCCGCTGCGGCGCTTACCTTGGCTATGAGCCTGCACGCCGAACCGGCGTCCGCGCAAAGCATGTTTGGGCGCGCGAACCGTGCGAGCGTCGAGCAGAGCGGCGCCAATAACGGCGCCGCGATCGCTCAAAACGGCGTCGCCAACGCCGCCGCCGTCGATCAGCGCGGCAACGGCAATACCGGAATCATGCACCAGAGCGGCGTCGCCAATGGCGGGCGCCTGGCTCAGCGCGGCGCCGCCAACACGGCGACGGTGTCGCAAACAGGCGGAAATAACGCGCTCTGTATGTTGCAGCGCGGAAACAATCTTACGGCGAATGTCGCGCAAACCGGAAACGAAAGCGCGGTGTACATTCAGACCAATCGCGGCGAAATCTACGCGCCGTCGCGCAGCATCCTCGTCCGTAACTGCGCACGCGGCGGCTGATCCGGATCGAAGCAGCCCCTCCTCGGGCATGCTGCATAGCTCGCCCGAGGAGGGCTTGCGCACGCAGTAATTATTTGAGCCGCTCGATCCATTGCGCGGTGCTGGCGTCCACATCCGCGGGCGCCGCGCCGCCTTCGAGCGCCGGCAGCAGCGCATTCGCCATCTCCTTGCCGAGTTCGACGCCCCATTGATCGAACGGGTTTACGCCCGCCAGCACAGCCTGCGCGAACGTGCGGTGCTCATAAAAAGCGAGCAGGGCGCCCAATGCTTCCGGTGTGAGCGCATCGATCGCCATCATCGTCGAAGCGCGGTTTCCGGGGAAGGTGCGGTGCAGCGCGTTTTCCTGGGTCTTGCCCACCATCAGCGCGCGCGCCTGCGCCAGCGCGTTCGCGTAAACCTTGGCGCGATGGGATGGAGGGCCTTCCTGTGGACCGGCGTTGACGATGAACTCGACAGGGATTTCGTCCACGCCTTGGTGCAAGAGCTGGAAAAACGAATGTTGTGCGTTGGTGCCGGCCGCGCCCCAGGTGACAGCGCACGCGGATCGCTCGAGCAGCGCGCCGTCGCGGGTAACGCGCTTGCCGTTCGATTCCATTTCGAGCTGTTGCAGCCAGGCGGGCAGCAAACGTAGCCGCTCCGCATAGGGAATCGCAGCGTATGAGCCATGCGAAAGCGCTTCGCGATTCCACATCTGCACCGCGGCTGAGATGGCGGGCAAATTCTCTAGGAACGAAGCGTTCTGGAAATGTGCATCCATAGCGGCCGCGCCGTTCAGCAGCCGTTCGAACGCGCGCTCCTTCAGCGCGACCGCGCAGACGAGACTAACGCTCGACCACAGCGAATAGCGCCCGCCGACCCAGTCCCAGAACTGGAACACGTTGTCCGACGGGACGCCCCAAGCAATTGCTTTATCCGGCGCCGCCGTGGCGGCGGCGAGGTGAGCCGGCCCCCAGGCGCGCACGAAGTCGGCGTTGGCGAGTGTTTCTTGCGTCGTGAATGTCTTTGAGACCGCGATCAGTACTGTCCGCTTTGGGTCCAGCCCCTCGATCGCGTCCGCAACATCGGCCCCGTCCACGTTCGCCGCAAACCGCACGTCGAGCCCGGAATACTTCAGCGGCTTTAGCGCATCCATGACCAGACGCGGGCCAAGGTCAGAGCCGCCAATGCCGAGATGGACGATCGCGTCGATCTGCGGTCGTATCCGCGCGCTGAACGCGGCCATCTCCGCCAGCGCGTCTTTGACTTCGGCCGGCGCGTTTGGATCGCGCAGCCGCCAATGCATGGCCGCGCGCCCTTCGCTAGTGTTGACGACCTCGCCGGCGAACATCTTTGCACGCCAGCCATCGAAATCCGCTGCCTCGGCCAGCTTCTCGAACGCCGCAAGCGCGGCGCTATCGATGCGCTGCTTGGAGAAGTCAGCGGTGAGGTGCGGCGCCTCATAGGTGAGGGACCGGACGCGGTTCGGGTCGGAGAACAAATCCAACAAACGCGCGTTCGTTAGCCGCGCGGCGTGCGCCTCGACGTCGGTCCAGGCCTGTTTCGTGGCGGCGAAAGTATTGGCGTTCATGGGGGCAAGCCTCTAACAGGATGCGGGCATGGCGACAATTCTTGTCACGGGCGGGGCGGGTTATGTCGGCTCGCATTGCTGCTTGGCGCTGAAGCGCGCCGAGCATGACGTCGTCGTTTACGACAATCTGTTCAACGGCCACGAGCGCTTGGTTAAGTGGGGGCCGTTCGAAAACGGCGACATCCGAGACAAGGCCCGGCTGGCGGACGTGTTCGCCAAGCATAAGCCGGCGGCCGTCATCCATTGCGCCGCTCTGATCGAGGTTGGCGAGTCGGTGAAATTCCCGGATCGCTTCTACGACAACAACGTCACCGGCGCGCTGGTGCTGCTGGAAGTCATGCGCGAAGCGGGTGTCAAGCCGTTCGTCTTTTCCTCCACTTGCGCCACCTATGGCGAGCCGCAGCGCCTGCCGATGGACGAGACGCATCCGCAGAATCCGGTCAGCCCCTATGGCTGGACCAAATTGATGATCGAGCGCGCCAGCCGCGACATTGCCGCAGCGTACGGGCTGAAGTTTGCGCATCTGCGCTATTTCAACGCCGCCGGCGCCGCGCCGGACGAGGGCATCGGGGAACGCCACGAACCTGAAACGCACGCCATCCCGCTGGCGTTGATGACGCTGCTCGGGCAGCGCGAAGGCTTCAAAATCTTCGGCCAGGATTGGGACACGCGCGACGGCTCATGCCTGCGCGATTACGTGCACGTGCTCGACTTGGCGGACGCGCACGTCCGCGCGGTCGAGCGGCTGGTGAACGGCGGCGAAAACCTCGCCGCCAATCTCGGCACCGGCGACGGCGTCACCGTGCTTGAGCTGCTGGCAAGCATCGAACGCGTCACCGGCAAACGCGTGCCCGCCGCCGCAGCGCCGCGCCGCGAAGGCGACGCGCCCGCTTTGGTGGCGGACACGGCGTTGGTGAAGCGTGAGCTGGGCTGGACGGCGGCGCGGGGGATTGATGTGATTATCGCCGATGCCTGGAAGTGGCATAGCGAGATTGAGCCCAAAGTGTTCGGGGCCGGGTGATGTCGCTGTGGGGTCGGGTGCGGCGCGTTCAGCCGCTGATGCTGATCGTTTGCGCGTTGGTCGTGCTGAATCCTTGGCTGCTCAATTTTCGCATCGCCTATGCGGGTTCGCCGGCGACTTGGGTTCTCTACGCCGGGACGGTGATTATCGCGTTTGGCTGGCTGATCGCTGCTTACGTGCACGACGCACGCAAGGCCCGCGATCCTGGCGTCGTCGACATCGCTTACATCGTGACGTTCTTTGCGGTCGGCGCGATCGGCTTGCCGCTGATCTTCTTCAACAACACGCTCTACCACTACGGTCGCATGACGCTGCAGCGCGCGGCGATGGAGCGGGTTGTGGAGGGCGGCGACGCGTGTCCGGCGGCGACGCGATGTGTGCGCGATGATGGCGTGACCTTGTTCGTGTGGGGTTGGGAGGGCGATGTGCGCACCGGCGCTTGCCACGATCGGAGCGGACGCCTTGTCGCATTCGATCGCGAGACTGAGCTGCGCGCCGAAACGAGAGCGCCAGCTCCGGCGCAGATTTTCGGCGGCGCAGTGACAATCGCCAACCCGCGCGGCGGCGCTTGGTATCAGTGCGCGGTCTCAATGGCGCCACACCTTGTATCGCGAGCGGACGGCCGTTAGGCCCGCCCCACGCTCACATAGGTGAAGCCCTTCGCGCGCATTTCGGCGGGGTTATAGATGTTGCGCAGATCGACGACGATCGGGGTTTTCAGCGCATCTTTCATGCGGTCGAGATCGAGCGCGCGGAATTGGTCCCATTCGGTGATCATCACCACGGCGTCGGCGTTTTGAACGCAATCATAAGGGCCAGTGGCGAAGGCGACGTCTTTCAGCAAGTGCTTGGCTTCAGCCATCCCTTCAGGATCGAACGCGCGCACCTTGGCGCCTTCGTCCTGCAGCGTCGGCACGATATCGAGCGCGGGCGCATCGCGCATGTCGTCCGTGTTCGGTTTGAAGGTGAGGCCCAAGATGGCGATGGTCTTGCCCTTCACGTTGCCGCCGAGCGCTTCGATGATCTTCTGCGCCATCTTCTGCTTACGCGCCGAATTGACCCGCACGGTGGTTTCGATGAGTTCGATTGGCGCGTTGTAATCGCGCGCGGTTTTCATCAGCGCCAGCGTGTCTTTGGGAAAGCACGAGCCGCCATAGCCGGGGCCGGCGTTGAGAAACTTACGGCCAATGCGATTATCGAGGCCGATGCCGCGCGCGACTTCCTGCACGTTGGCGCCTACTTCTTCGCAGAGATCGGCGATCTCGTTGATGAAGGTGATCTTCATCGCCAGAAAGCCGTTTGCCGCGTACTTGGTCAGCTCCGAGGTCCGCCGCGATGTGAACACGATCGGCGTTTCGTTGAGAAATAGCGGACGGTAGAGTTCGCGCATGCGCTCGCGCGCGCGCTCGTCCTCGGCGCCGACGACGACGCGGTCCGGTCGCTTGAAGTCGTTGATGGCCGCGCCTTCGCGCAGGAATTCCGGGTTGGACACGACGGCAAACTCGGCGTCGGGCCGCGCCTTCTTGATGATCGCTTCGACTTCGTCGCCGGTGCCCACCGGCACGGTCGATTTGGTCACCACCACCGTGTAGCCCTGCATCAAGCTGGCGATCTCTTCCGCCGCCGCATAGACGTAGGAGAGGTCGGCGTGGCCGTCGCCGCGGCGCGACGGTGTGCCGACGGCGATGAAGATCGCGTCCGCATCGCGGATCGCCGCGGTCGGATCGGTGGTGAAGAAAAGCCGGCCTTGCTCGACGTTGTCTTTAACCAGCTCGTCCAGGCCCGGCTCGAAGATCGGGATTTCGCCCTTCTGCAAGCGCGCGATCTTGCCCTCGTCCTTATCGACGCACGTGACCGTATGGCCGAAGTCGGCGAAGCAGGCGCCGGAGACCAGGCCTACATAGCCGGTGCCGATCATCGTTACGCGCATCGACTAAATCTCCTGATTATAAGCGCCGACTTCAGCGAAGCGGGCGAGGCGCGGCTTCACTTCATCGCGGAAGAGCGCCTTCATGTCGTCGTCGCTGGTCATGCTTTCAACCACCACGACCAGTTCGGGCTTGTTGGACGAGGCGCGCACCAGCACCCAGGCGCCGTCCTCGAGCGTGACCCGCACGCCGTTGACTGTGTTCACGTCGCGGATAGCGCGGCCCAGAATCTTGCCACCGCCGTCGGCGAATTTCTGATACTCGGCGACCACTTGCTCGACGATGCCGTACTTCTTCTCGTCGTCGCAATGCGGGCTCATGGTCAGCGAGGTGTAGCTCTTCGGCAGCGCGTCCTTCAGCTCCGAGAGCTTCTTGCTAGGGTTGCGGTCCAGCATCGCCAGCACCGCTGCGGCGGCGACGAGGCCGTCGTCATAGCCATGGCCGAGCGGCGGGCGGAAGAAGAAGTGGCCGGACTTCTCGAAGCCGGCGAGGGCGCCGAGTTCGTTGGTGCGGCGCTTAATGTAGGAATGGCCGGTCTTCCAGTAATCGACCTTGGCGCCGTTGGCCTTCAGCACCGGATCGACAGCGTAGAGCCCGGTCGATTTCACGTCGGCGACGAAAATCGCGTTCTTGTGCGTGGCGGAGAGATCGCGCGCCAGCATCAGGCCGACCTTGTCGGCGAAAATCTCATTGCCCTGATCATCGACGACGCCGCAGCGATCACCGTCGCCGTCGAAGCCGAGCGCCAGATCAGCGCCATGCTTTTTCACGGCCGTCGCCATGTCGTGCAGCATTTCGCTATCTTCGGGATTGGCGTTGTAGTGCGGGAAGGTCCAATCGAGCGCCGTGTGCAGGTCGATCACTTCGGCGCCCATACGCCGCAGAGCTTCCGGCGCGAATGCGCCCGCCGTGCCGTTGCCGCAGGCGGCGATCACCTTCAGCGGCCGCGACAGCTTCACCCGTCCGGCGACGTCGGCGATGTGCCGCTCGCGCATGCCTTCGATGAATTTGTAAGCGCCGCCGGCGCGTTCCTTGAACTTGCCGCCGAGCACGATGTCCTTCAGCCGGCCCATCTCGTCCGGCCCGAATGTAAGCGGACGATCGGCGCCCATCTTCACGCCGGTCCAGCCGTTTTCGTTGTGGCTCGCCGTCACCATCGCCACGCACGGAATGTCGAGCGCGAACTGGGCGAAATACGCGGTCGGTGACAGCGCTAGGCCGATGTCGTTCACTTCCATCCCGGCCTGCATCAGGCCCAGCGTCAGCGCCTGCTTGATCGAGGTGGAGTAGAAGCGGAAGTCGTGGCCGACGACGATGCGCGGCGCGACGCCAAACTCGTGCACCAGCGTGCCGAGGCCAAGGCCAAGCGCCTGCACCCCCAGCAGGTTCAGCTCCGGCGGCTTCTCCGAGCTCGCAATCCCGAACCACCAGCGCGCATCGTATTCGCGAAAGCCGGTGGGCTTGACGAGAGGATAGCTCTCAAAGTCCGCGCTATTGGCGGCAAGGCTTGCGCGGGGCGCAGGCAGCATTGGGGATGTTCCGTGTGGCCGGGGAGGATGGGGCGGTGTGGGCGAAAAGGCGGGAAAGTTCAATTCCCCGCCGCTTGTCAGGGGTGCGGCGTAACGCGGACACGCGTAATTTCGAGCCCATAGGCTTGGTCGGTGCCGTTAGAGAGCGCCCTCAGGCCGATGGCGTTCACCGCGAATTGCGCCGGCAGCTCGAACCGCAGCGTCGCCGGCTCGGACGGCGCGTCCTGGCTGACCCATTCGGCTGGGCCAATGCCTTGCAGGCTGACGGCCATGCCGCTGGCGGCATTCACGGTCAGGGGGCGGTAGCTCACCTCGACCGTGACCGGTCTATCCTCGATCAGGGCGGCCTGCTCGGGGGTCAGCAGCAGGCGCGCCCCTTGCTCGGCCGGCGTGGGCGGCGGCTGGTTGGCGAGTTGGGCGATCCGCAGCGTTTGCGGCAGGCCCCAAAAATCGCGGACCACGGTCATGTCCTGCTCGGCGCCGACGGCGGGCGAATTGAACGCCGCGCCGGAAAACACCAGCGATCCCTCGATCAAGTCCGCCGCGACTGGCGCGGGGGTGCGCGGCCAGGCCTGCGGCTTGACGCTGACGGCGATGGCGAACGCCGCGAACAGAAGCGCGAGCGGGTAAAAGATCAGCGGGTGGAACAGCCAGTTGCGCATCGCCCTGGGTGTAGCGGCTGGCGCGCGGCCGTCCAAGCTCTTGACGGGCGCAGTCCATGCTGAAACTCAGACGGCCATGCCCTTCATCGCCCTTCTCCGTCATGGCCAAAGCCAGTGGAATCTCGAAAACCGCTTCACCGGCTGGGTGGATGTGGATCTGACCGCCGAGGGTGAGGCGCAAGCCCGCCGCTCCGGCGCGCTGCTGGCGGGGAGCGGCGTCCCCTTCGACAAGCTGTTCACCTCGCTGCAAACCCGGGCCATCCGCACCGGCAACCTGGCGCTGGACAGCGCCCAGCTTGCCTGGTTGCCGGTCGAGCGCAGTTGGCGGCTGAACGAGCGCCATTACGGCGCGCTCACGGGCCTCAACAAGGCCGAGACCGCGGCCAAGCACGGCGACGACCTAGTGAACGTATGGCGGCGCAGCTACGACACGCCGCCGCCGCCGCTGGAGGCGGGCACTGAGTTCGATTTCTCCAAGGACCGCCGCTACGCTGGCGTCGCCGATCTGCCGGCGACGGAATCGCTGAAGCTGACGCTCGAGCGCGTGCTGCCGTACTGGAACGATGAGATCGTTCCAGATTTGAAGGCCGGCAAAAATCTCATCATCGCCGCTCACGGCAATTCGCTGCGCGCGATCGTGAAGCATCTGTTCGCTGTGCCGGACGACCGGATCGCCGCCGTCGAAATGCCCACCGGCAATCCGCTGCTGATCGAATTGGACGGCGGGTTGAAGCCCAAGGCCGCGCGCTATCTGGACGAAGCCCGCGCTGAAAAGCTGCCGGCGTTCTCGGCATGACGGACGCCTTCATGGAGCGCGCGCTGGCGTTGGCCGCGCCCGGCGTGGGCCGCACTGGCGACAATCCGTCCGTTGGCTGCGTGATCGTTCGCAACGGCGTTGTCGTGGGCGAGGGCGCGACCGCGATCGGCGGGCGTCCCCACGCCGAACACGTCGCACTAGCGCGCGCGGGCGATGAAGCGTTCGGCGCCGATGTTTACGTCACGCTGGAGCCCTGCGCGCAGCGCTCCGTACCCGGCACAGCATGCGCGGATTTGCTGATCGCCGCGCGGGTCGCGCGCGTCGTCTTTGCCGCCCGCGATCCCCATCCGCACGCGGCCGGCGCGGGTATTGAGCGCATCCGCGCGGCCGGCATCGCAGTCGAGACCGGCCTCATGGAGAAAGAAGCCCGCGCGCAAAACGCGGACTTTTTTGAGCGTTGGGACCGAACGTAGCTCAGGTTTGCGCCTGGCCCGCGCGCATGCGGGCAAGTTCAGCGTCGATATCGTCGTCCTGCTTCTTCGCCATGCGGCGCTCCAGCCAGAACCAAAGCGGCGCGAGCACAAGGCCGAGAATGCCCGCGCCGATGCCGTACCACACGAACATGCGCTGATCGGCGATCTGCTGGGGTCCATCGGCGGCGACCACGACTGGTCCGTCCACCTCTGACGGCAGGTAGCGCAGCTCCGCCGTTTCGATCATGACGAAATCGTCGGTGAAGACTTGGGCGGCGTAGGCGGAGCTGATGTCGACGCTGTCATTGTGCGTCGCGCCGTCCGCGTCCACCCAATTCACCTCAAGCCCGTAGCTGCGGCGTCCGCGTCGGCCGCGCTCGATCACGCCGCCCGTCACCAGCGCGGTGTATTCGGCGCCGCCTGTCATCACCCGCTCGATGCGGTTGGCTGTCTGATAGCTCCAATACGCGAACGCGGGGCCGGCGAAGATCGCGATCACCAGAGCCCACTTCAGCTGCCAAAACCATTTCGTCATGTGTCTCCCCCCGGAAAGCGGGGAAGCTAGCAAAATGGGGCGCGGCGGCAACTCACATTTAGACGTACGCGCCCATCATCAGCGGATCGCCTTGCTCCCGCGGGCCGCCGCTATCCGCACAGCACTCGCATGTAAATGAAACCGCGCGATACTACGAACGCTTCGTCGGGAACGGAGTAGTCGCCTGTGCAAATCTCGCGAGCGTGGGATTCACAATAAGTCATCTGCTTGCAGATGACTGACCAACCTGGGGCGCCGTCTTCGAACGTGATTGCTCGATGAGTCGCGCATCCGGCAAGTAATGCAACGGTTGCCAATCCTAGAACTCCGAACCCGACCGTGGTCCGCATCGGGTCAGCGCCCGACGATCAGCGGATCGCCTTCCTTGAGCAGGCCGTCGAAATATTCGATCGTTTTGGTGAGCCCGTCGCGCAGCGCGACCTTCGGCTCCCAGCCCAGCAATTCTTTCGCTTTTGCGATGTTGGGCTGACGCTGCTTCGGATCGTCGCTCGGCAGCGGGCGATAGACGAGTTGTGATTTCGCCCCCGTGAGATCAATCACGGCTTCGGCTAATTGTTTGATCGTGAACTCGGTTGGATTGCCAAGATTGATCGGGCCCGGCCAATCGCCGTCCTTGTCCATGAACGCCATGAACGCGTCGATCAGATCGTCGACATAGCAGAACGAGCGCGTTTGCGAGCCGTCGCCATAAAGCGTTATGTCTTGGCCCTTGAGCGCCTGCACGATGAAGTTGGAAACCACGCGCCCGTCGTTCGGGTGCATGCGCGGGCCGTAGGTGTTGAAGATGCGGCCGACGCGGATGTCGAGTTTGTGCTGGCGATAATAGTCAAAGAACAACGTCTCGGCGCAGCGTTTGCCTTCGTCGTAGCAGGAGCGGATGCCGATCGGATTGACGCGGCCCCAGTATTCCTCGGGCTGAGGGTGCACGTCCGGATCGCCGTACACTTCCGAGGTCGACGCCTGAAAAATCCGCGCGCGCAGGCGTTTGGCGAGCCCTAGCATGTTGATGGCGCCGTGCACGCTGGTTTTAGTCGTTTGCACCGGATCGTGCTGGTAATGCACGGGGGATGCCGGGCAGGCGAGGTTGTAGATTTGATCGACCTCGACATAGAGCGGAAACGTCACGTCGTGACGCAAGAACTCGAAGTTCGGCTTGCCCAGCAGGTGCGCGACATTGCGCTTCCTGCCGGTGAAGAGATTGTCGGCGCAGACGACATCGTCGCCGCGCGCGACCAGCCGATCGCATAGGTGGGAGCCAAGGAAGCCGGAGCCGCCGGTGACGAGAATGCGCCGTTCAAACATGCGGGCGTCTTATGGCCGATTGCGTCAGCACGCAAATGGACCGGCAACGGGATCGGGTGGGGAGATACTGGTCGCTTTTGCGGGTTGAACGCCAGCAGCTCCGTGGGACCGATCCCGCCGCCTCATTCAATTTGGGGCGCGTCAGCGCAAACCGTCGTGACGGCGGTCACTTGCCGAAACGCGGGCTCAAACCCCGATGACGAAGCTCACCGTCGTGGTGGCCGAGCCGCCGATGTTGAGCGTTTGCACGGTGCGGGCGCCGTCGACCTGGTAGTCGCCGGCCGTGCCCGCGACTTGCTTGGCGGCGTCGAGCGCCATGCGCACGCCCGTCGCGCCGACGGGATGGCCGAGGCCGATGAGGCCGCCGGACGGATTGATCGGCAGCTTGCCGCCAAGGGCGATGTGGCCGTTCTCGATCGCTTTCCAGCTTTCGCCCGGCGCGGTGAGGCCAAGATGATCGATGGCCATGTATTCAGTGACGGCGAAGCAATCGTGCGTCTCGACCGCGTCGATCTGGTCGAGCGAAACGCCGGCGCGGGCGCGCGCATCCTCAATGGCGCGGCGCACTTGTGGGAAGACGTACTCGGCGCCGGCGCTGGCGCGAACTTTGGCTGCGTACGAGATCGGCGCCGAGCGGTGGCCCCAGCCCTTGATGCGCGGAATGCTGTCGAGCGCGATGCCGCGTTGCTTGGCGTATTCGGCCGCGCGCTGCGGTGAAGCGAGAAACACGACGGCGCCGCCATCGGTGATCTGGCCGCAATCCATCTTGCGCGTGCGGCCGACGATGACCGGATTGGTTTCGTCGTCTTCGGTGAAATTCTCGGGCGCAAATGTGTACTTGCGCGTTTGCGCGTTGGGATTGCGCTTGGCGTTGGCGAAATTGTTTTCGCTGATGCCCATCAGGTGGCGATAGTCGAGGCCGTAGCGCTCTTCGTATTCGCCGGCGAGATCGGAGAACGCTTTCGGCCACGCGAACGGCGTGTCGAGATATTCCTGGCCGGCCCAAGCGGCGGCGCCGAGATTGCGGGCGGCTTGTTCGCCGGAGACGTTGCGCATCTGCTCGAAGCCGACGACGCAGGCGAGATCGTAGCGGCCGGCTTCGATTTCCGCGGCTGCGGCGAGGATGGCGACGCTCCCCGAGGCGCACGCGGCTTCGTGGCGCGCTGTCGGCATGCCGTTGAAATCGGCGTGCAGCATGCCGAAGAAGCCGCCGAGCAGCCCCTGGCCGGCGAACAGCTCGCCGGCGAAATTGCCGACATGGCCGCACTCGATGTCCTTCGGTTCGAGATCAACAGCGGCGAGGCCGCCGCCGACCGTCTCCGCGAACGCGGTGGCGGTGTCCCAGCCCTTGCGCGCCCAATTATCGGCGAAGTCGGTCTGCCAGCCGCCGAGAATGTAGGTCATGGGCGTTTCCGGTCGCGGATGAATTGGCGGTCGGCCCAGCAGGCGTGGGTGCCGGAGCAGATTTTGTGCGGTAGCGCGATGCGGACGACGGGGCCGTCGTCGATGCGTTTTGCGTCGATCAGCACGCACTCGGCCGTGCCGCGATTTTCATCGATGACAAAGCTGACAAGGTAGCCGTCGTCCTCGTCCGTCGCGCCAATGCGCGGCGCGAACGGCGCCTCAGAGCCGTAGCGACCTTCGCCGAGTTCGTAGCTTTCGGACGTGCGCGTTTCGAGATCGTGCTTCACGAAACCGGTGAACAGAAACCAGCCGGGCTTTGAGGTGGTGGAATAGACGTAGCGATATTTGCGTCCGGCGACGCGCTGATTGATGGTGCCGAATTCGAGAATGCGCGGGTCGAGCGTCTCCTCTTGCGTGGCGCCGGTTTTCAGATTGAAGCGCCAGCGGTGCAGACGCGACTGGAACGTGTGCTCGTCCAGATGCCCCATCATGTGTTCGTAGCCCTGCGGCGCGTCCTTGAACTTGCCGGGCTCGGGGTTGGATTGGAAATAGCCGTCGAGCACGATCTCGTCGCCGTCCTCGTAGGCGTTGGTCCAGTGCAGCACGAAGGTGGGCGCAGCTTCGAACCAGCGGATTTCACCGTTGCCGCGGCGCGGCACGATGGCGAAGCGCGAGGGGATGCCCGGGTGCATGCGCACGACGTGCGCGTTGAGCTTCAGCGCCTCCGGGTCCCAGAACAGCGGGAAGTCGTTGAGGATCGCGTAATTCTCGGTGAATGCCATGTCGTGCGGCAAGCGCGGACCGGGCAGCGGCACCGGGCGATAGTGGATGAGCTTATTGTCCGCATCGACGACGCCGTAATGCATGTAGGGCGCGTGCGTTGAATAGTTGAAGAACATGAGCTCGCCGGTGCGCTCGTCCACCTTCGGATGCGCGGAGACGCCGTCGAGCGGCCCCCAATGCGCGACGCCCTCGGTCTCCAGCGTTTCCGGATCGACGACATAAGCTTCGCCGCATTGGTAAAAGGTCGAGAGCGCCTTGCCGGCGTGGACGATAACATCGGTGGAGGAGGAATCCTTCAAGCCGCCATGCGCGCCGAAGCCCGGCCGCTTGGAGACGCCGACGCGATCCATCAGCCCGCCCCAGAGCGAGTCTTGCGCTTCCTGCTCGGCGTGGAAGCAGCGGGTGCGGACGAAGCGGTTGCGGTAATTGGCGCGGCCGTTGGCAAAATCGATCTGGTGCAGCATGCCGTCGCCGTCGAACGGGTGGAAACGGCCGAGCGGCTGGTGAATCTGGTTCTCGGTGTTGCGGAGATAAACGCCGTCAATGTCGGTCGGGATCGCGCCTTCGATCACCTCAAGCTCGAGCGCATCCACCTCTTCGTGCAACGGCGTCCAGGCGCCGTTGAGGTAGGGGTGGTTCGAAGGCTTCAGCGACGTAACGATGGGTTTGTGACGGGTGAGCTGCATGGCGTATCCTCGCGGCGGATGATCGCGCACCCCGCAGCCAATCACAACTCTCCACCCATTCCCGGGTGGAAATTAAAGCGCCGCGAGCGCGGCCCGCGTCTGGTCGTCGGCGGGGAAGAGCAATTCTAGGCGCAGGTCGCGGATGGTGACGTCTTCGGTGGTGCCGAAATGCGCGATGGCGGAGAGAAAGCTAAGCGCGCCCGCCGGGCTGTTGATGATCAGCGGCAGCAATGGACGGCGCGGCGCGGTTGCGCTCACGGGCGGAAGCCGCGCGCAGGCGCGTTCCAGTGCGCCGAGCAGTTCGGCGAATACCGGATCGTCGCCGGCCTCCAGCGCCTCCATCTGCATGCGCGATTGCAGTTCGGCGAGCACCTCGGCGTAATTGGCGATGAGCGCGGCGGCTTGCTGGCTCTCAATCATCATCCGGACGATGTTGCTCTCGCCACCACCGCCGCCGAGTGCGTCGAGCAACGCGCGCGCACTGGCATTGGCTTCAAGCACCGTCCAGTGGCGGTCGACCAGCATGGCCGGATAGGGCGAATGGCGCGCGATCATATCGTTGAGTATGGCGCGGAACGGGCTCAGAGAGTCCGAGTCGAGTGGCGATGCGGGAAAGGCGGGCGTGAAGCCTGCGGTCTGCAGCAGGGCATTGCGCGCCTGCAGCGGCAGCAGCAGCGCGGCGCCGAGTTGCAGAACCATGTCGCGGCTCGGTTGCGCGCGCCCAGATTCCAGGAACGAAACGTGCCGCGAGGAAACATCGCTGGCGAGCGCAAGATCGAGCTGACTCATGCGGCGGGATGAGCGGAAGCGGCGCAGCGCGGTTGCGAACGCTGTTGGTTCTCGCTTGAGGGTATCGGTGAGCATGCGGCATCGTCACCGTGGTGATGCGGTTTGTCCATTACCTCTGAGGTAATTGCGGGCCTTACGCGCTGATGATGGGATCGCCCTATTGATAGGAGACGATCATGCAAGGTTTGTGGGCGAATTGGATGAAGGTTTGGTGCTGGGGCGTGTTCGCGTTTGGCGTCGTACTGGCGACGGCGGCTGTGCCGCCGGCCGATGGCTTGGTGCGGACGCTCTATACTTTGTTCAGCGGCGGCGGTGAGAACGCCGCGGCGTTTGAGACAAACGCAATGCGGTTCGGCCTCGGCTTGCAAGGCGCGCTGACGATGGGCTGGGCGCTCACCATGCTTGCCGCCATCCGCACCGGCGCGCCGATTTGGGGCGAACTCACAGTGGCCGTGTTGATTTGGTACGTGATCGATAGTGCGATCTCGGTGGCGACCGGCTTTGCGCTCAACGCCGTGTCCAACACGGTTCTGACGGTTGCGTTCTTGATCCCGGTGCTGGCCTCGGGCGTGCTTCAAGCAAAAGTCTGAGAGCCGATTTGTCTGCCGATGAAGCATTATGAGCGCCCTGCCAGATTCGTACTTTTGCTTCACAGGGTTCGTCTCACATCCTACCTTTGCGCCGGAAACGGTCGGCTGAACGCGAGGGGGTGTGTGAAATGCGACAGGCGTACTTGCCGGCCAATGCGGCCGAGGCGCACATGCTTGCGCATTTGCTTTCCGAAGAGGGCATCATAGCGCACCTTCACGGCGAGGCTTTGCAAGGCGCGGCCGGCGAATTGCCAGCTGGCGGGACGCTGCAAGTGTTGGTGGCGGACGAAGACTACGACCGTGCGCGTGCGTTGCTGCTGAATTGGGAGCGCCAGAGCGGCCCGTCCGATGCGGTGGCGCAACCCGGCAAGCGTTTTCGCTTCGTCGCGGCGCTGGTGTTTCTTGCGGTGGGCGTAGTGGCCGGTTGGGCGCTGAAGGTGGCGCTCGACAACAGCCGGTTCACGATCGCCGAAACTAGCGAGAGCCTGGATCAGAACGGCGATGGGCGCGACGATTTTACTTGGTCTTACCGGCTGGGCTCGAGCCTGGCTTATAAGGCCGAACAGGACTCGAATTTCGACGGCCAGATCGATGTCATCTCTATCTATGACGAGGTGGGCGTACCGATTGACGAGCAAAGCGATCGCAATTTCGACGGCGTCTTTGAGACGCGATCAGAGTTTCGCCACGGCATACGCATTCGTAACCTTGTCGATACCGACAGCAATGAAGTCCCTGACGCCACGCAATTTTTCGAAGGCGGGGTGCTCGTGCGCGAGGAAATGCTCGATCATCGCTACGGACACGTCGCGCGCATTGACCATTACGGGCCATACCGGCTGGAGCGTTCGGAAGTCGATCTCGATCGCGACGGCTTCCTAGAGACGCTGAGGGTTTATGATAGGTTCGGGGAAATCGAGCGCACCGAGCAACGCACGCCAAACTTGTAACGCGGCGGACGCTCAGCGTAATTTCGCGATCTTCAGCCCATCAGCCTTGGCCCGGTCCTTGACGGATTCTTCGCTGCGCGTGAGGGCCTTGGCGATGGCTTTGAGCGACATGTCCTTTTTCGCCAGCATGTGCAGCTTCTGGAGTTCATCGTACGTCCAGGGCTGGCGGTGGCGTTCAAAGCGTTCGGCCATCGGCTATTCCGCCGCGATGGCTGTTTGCTTGGCCAGCTTGTCGAACGCCACTAGATCACGGACCAAATCTTCGAGCTGATCGAACGGCACCATGTTGGGGCCGTCACTGGGCGCATTGTCCGGATCGGGGTGCGCTTCGAGAAACACGGTGGCGACGCCGATCGCAACCGCAGCGCGCGCGAGGATCGGCACGAACTGGCGTTCGCCGCCGCTGGTGTCCCCGCGTCCGCCCGGTTGTTGCACCGAGTGTGTGGCGTCGAACACAACCGGCGCGCCGAAGCTTTTCATGATCGGGATCGCGCGCATGTCGGAGACCAGCGTGTTGTAGCCGAAGCTGGCCCCGCGTTCGCACGCCATCACGTTGGGATTTCCAGAACCCGTGATCTTGGCGATCACGTGCTTCATGTCCCACGGCGCCAGGAACTGGCCCTTCTTGACGTTGATCGGCTTGCCAGTTTCAGCGGCGGCGACGAGCAGATCAGTCTGGCGGCAAAGGAAGGCCGGGATCTGCAGCACGTCCACCACTTCGGCGACGTCATCGCATTGCTCGGGCAGGTGGACGTCGGTGAGCACCGGGATGCCGAGCTTGGTGCGGATTTCCTCGAAGATCGGACCAGCGACGGAAAGCCCGGCGCCGCGCTTGGTGCCGAGGCTGGAGCGGTTCGCTTTGTCGAAACTGGTTTTGTAGATGAAGCCCGCGCCGCAGCGTTTGAACACGTCGCGCAGAAACTCCGCCGACTCCAAAGCGTGGCTCCGGCTCTCAAGCTGGCACGGGCCGCAAATGAAGGTGAGCGGCAGATTGTTGCCGATCTCGAGCGGCGTGGATTCCACGCGCGGTATGCGAATGACGGAAGCGGGGTTCATGAAGGTCCTCGGTGCGAGCCCGACAAATAGGCCCTACGGGGCGCGGGCTCAACCACTTGGGGCTGCGGGAGGCCAGTCAATTTCGCTTAAGTAACCATCAGAGCAAGCTCGCCAGCGCCGCCTCGGGCGCCTCGCCATCGACGTGGATGCGGCCCCAGAGGCCCAGGAACATCATCGGATAGCGCAGCGCGGCGTGGGCGTCGTCGCTGAAGATCATGCGGATCGTGCCGGAATCGGCAGCGGCGCGGACGGCTTCGACGTTCGGCAATGACTTCGCCAGCGCGCCGGCGCGGGGCGCGATCCAGGACGCGACCGGGACGGTGAAGCCCTTCTTCTTCGCCCAGGGTTCGGCGGCGGCGCAGTTCTTCTCAAGCCACGCGCGCAGGATGTATTTGCCGAACTTGCCGCGCACTTTGAGATCGTCCGGCAAGTTGAACGCGAACGCGGCGACTTCCGGGTCGAGGAACGGCGTGCGGCCTTCGAGGCCATGCGCCATCAGCATGCGGTCGAGCTTCAAGAGCAGATCGTTCGGCAGCCAGGTGGCGATGTCGGCGGCTTGCGCGCTTTGGAGTGTAGTGAGTGGCCCGCGGTCAGCGTGTGCGTGCTTGCGCCAAGCATCGATTGCATCCGGCCCCAGCACGTCATCCGTTTGCGGCTCGGCTGGCCGCCCACCAAGCCAGCTTGGCCGCATGGCGCGGCGATAGCGGGAATAGCCGCCGAAGAGTTCATCGCCGCCTTCGCCGGTGAGTACGACGGTGAGGCGCGCCTTTGCGGCCTCCGCGAGCTTGTAGGTCGGCAAGCACGCATAGTCGGCAACGGGATCGTCCATCGCCCACGCCACGTGCGGCGCGATGCGCCAGAAATCGTCTTCGTCAAAGCTGATGTCGTTCCAATCGAGCTTCAGCGCGCGCGCGACGCGTTCAGCCTGGCCGCGCTCATCGCGCGCTTCCGGCACATCGAAGCCGCACGTATAGGCGACGACGGGACGCTCGTTCAGCCGCGCCATCATGGTGGCGACAGCGGTGCTGTCGATGCCGCCTGAGAGGAAGAGCCCGTAAGGCACATCCGAGCGCTGGTGGACTTTGATGGAATCTTCGAAGATGCGGTCGAGTTGGGCGATGGCGTGCTCGATCGAACCCTCCCCCCTTGTGGGGGAGGGAGGGGAGATGGCGGCGCGGATGCGGTGACGCTTGGGTTTGCCCTCGACGATCTCAATGATTTCACCCGGCTCAAGCCGTGTGACGCCGGGCCATGCCGTCTCGTTCTCCAGCGTGTAATGCAACGCTGCGACTTGCTTGCTGATCGCTGGCGCAACGCGCGCCTTACCGAAGGCGCGGGGCTCTGAGGCGAACGCGACGGCGCCGTTGTGTGCGCGGATGTAGAGCGGCTTGATGCCGAAGCCATCGCGCACCAGCCAGGTGCGGCCATCGGCGCCGATCAAGCAAAACGCATACATGCCGCGCAAGCGATCGAACGCGCGCTCGCCTTCTTGTGCGTAGATGTGCAGCAGCGGTTCGAAATCGGAGCCGGTCGAGAGCTTGCCTTTGAGCTGATACTCTTCCGCCAGTTCCAGATAATTGTAGATCTCGCCATTGCCGATAATGGTGGAGCCGGCGGCGTGCAGCGGCTGCCAACCGCCTTCGAGGTCGATGATCGAAAGCCGCGCGTGCGCCAGCGAGTATTGCGCGCTTTCCTCGACGCGGATGCCGTTCGGCCCGCGGTGCGCGATGGCCTTGATCAGCGCGCGGGCGCCTTCGGCTTCGCCGATAATGCCGGCAATGCCGCACATCAGACGCCTCCCATGGCGTCGAACAGCGCCTTCCACTGGCCGACGACGGCGCTCTCGGAGAACTCAGTCTCCACGCGGTTGGCGCCGTTGGCGACGAACTTCGCGCTCAATTCTTTGTCGGCCAGCAGCATGCGTGTTTTGGCGGCCAGGCCTTCAGCATCGTCGATTTCAATCAAGAAGCCGTCTTCGCCGTCGCGGATGAGAGCGCCGGGGCCGGCGGCCTTGGCGGCGATCACCGGCAGGCCATGCGCCCACGATTGGATGACGACATTGCCGAGCGGCTCGAAGCGCGACGGAAACACGCAGACATCGGCGGTGCGGTAAAGCGCCGGCGCATCGTCGCGCCAGCCCAGGAAGCGGACACGGTCGGCGACGCCGAGATCAATGGCTTCGGATTTCAGGATGGCCTCGTCTGGCCCGTCGCCCGCGATCCAGAGATACGCCTCGGGCAAACGCTGCAGCGCGCGCAATGACACGTCGTGCGCCTTCGACGTATGCAGCCGGCCCATGCCGAGCAGCAGCGGGGCGTCGTTTGGCGTATCGAGCGTGGAGCGATCTATTTTGGCGCCGTGGCCGCGGGCCGCGAAGTTCGGGATGTAGTGGACGCGCCCTTTCGGCCAACCTTCGCGGACGATCCAGTCGACAATGTCTTGCGTGTTTCCGACCAATGCGTCGAAGCCGCCATAATTCTTCAGCTTGTAATAGCCGCCGAGGCGCCCAATGCGCTTCCACGGCCCGGGCGGCGTCGCCTTCGCGGCGCGGTTCATCCAAGCGAGCACGATGCGCGCGTCATGCTCGCGCGCCATCGCGGCGATCGCGGGCGTGGTGGTGAAGTCAAGGTGCTTGCCGAACGGCAGCACGCGTGTCGGCATGCCGTAGCTCTGCAACTCGTTCTCGCGATGCGGATGCGCGCGGATAGCGGCGCACTGTGCGATACCAGCTCGCCAGAACGCGCCTGCCAGGCTCAAGAAGTACGCCTCCGCGCCGCCATTGACGGCCGAGCCCAGGGTGTGTGCGAGGCTCATGCGAGGGCGGGGGCGGATGTCATGCGGCGGCGCCACACATAGAGGCGCCCGAGCCTTGTCTCAACCCAGTGCTCCACCCCCGGCCACCCCACGGCGTCAGCCTGAGCCTCTCGAAGGCGGGGAGCGCCAGCGTCGCGCTTCGACAAGCTCAGCGTGACGCTGGTGGTTGCCAGTTGAGTTTCTTTTCTTTTGGCCTTTGGCGTGCGAACAGTCCGCCCATGTCGATCATCATCCCCGCGGCCGCCATTGCCGCCGGCCAGGAAACTATCCGCGCGGAGGCGCGCGCGCTGGATGCGCTGGCGGAAGCGCTGGCCGGGCCGCTGAACGAGCCGTTCGTGCATGCGGCGCAGTTACTGGCGGACACCAAAGGGCGGGTGATCGTTTCCGGCATGGGCAAGTCCGGGCACATCGCGCGCAAGATCGCGGCGACTTTGGCGTCCACCGGCACGCCGGCTGTGTTCGTGCATCCAGCGGAGGCCAGCCACGGCGATCTCGGCATGATTGTTGAAGCCGATTGCGTGCTGGCGATCTCGCGCTCGGGCGAGACTGCCGAGCTATCGGACATGCTCTATCACTGCCGTCGCCTCCACGTGCCGATCATCGGCATGACGTTTAAGCCGGGCTCGTCGCTGGCGAAGGCCTCGACCGCGGCTTTGGTGATGCCCGATTGCGGCGAAGCCAGCGAAGAAGCGCCGGCGCCGACGATTTCCACCACGATGTGTCTCGCCATGGGCGATGCGCTGGCGGTGGCTTTGCTAAAAGCGCGCGGTTTCACGGCGGCGCATTTTGGCGCGATCCATCCGGGCGGCAAACTGGGCGCGGCGCTTAAACGCGTGCGCGATGTGATGCGCGAAGGCGGCGACGATCCGCTGATCTCGCCGGAGACGTCGGTGCCGGAAGCGATGAAGGCGATGAGCGTCGGCGGCATCGGCGCGGCGGGCGTGGTCGAGAACGGCAAACTGATAGGCATCGTCACCGATGGCGATTTGCGGCGTAAATTATCGCCTGAGATGTTCGCCAAACGCGCACGCGATATCATGACGGCGAACCCCCAAACGATCGCGCCCGATGCCCCGCTCGTGGACGCAATCGCGATCATGAACGAAAAGCGGATCAATCTGCTGTTTGCGGTAGAAGATGGCCGCCCGGTAGGCGTCGTGCACATGCACGATCTGCTGGCGGCGGGGGTTAGGTGATTCATTTAAACGAGTCATTCCGGCCGGAGGCGCGATAGCGCCGTAGAGCCGGAACCCAGGGCAAACGATGTGCCGGTGGCCCTGGGCGAAGTGAGGGGGACGAGATGAGAAATTTTGCAAAGCTCGCACTGGCGGCGTCGCTTATGTGTGCCGCACCCGCCGCCGCGCACGCGCAAACCGCGTTCCCCGCGCCCGTGGAATCCTCCATTCAATCCGTCCTCCCGCGCATGATCACCTGGCGGCGCGACCTTCATGAGCATCCGGAGCTCAGTTACGAAGAGGTGCGCACGGCGCGTGTCGTCGCCGCGCACTTGCGAAGCTTGCGCATGGAAGTCCGCACTGGCGTGGCCCAAACCGGCGTCGTCGGCGTGCTGCGCGGCGGCCGCCCTGGCCCGGTGATTGCGCTGCGGGCGGATATGGATGCGCTGCCGGTGACGGAAGAGGGCGACCTGCCGTTCCGCTCGCGCGTGCGTGCAACCTATAACGGACAGGCCGTCGGCGTGATGCACGCCTGCGGGCACGATACGCATGTCGCCGTCTTGATGGCGGCTGCGAGCGTGCTGGCCGCGCGTCGAGAGGACATCGCCGGCACGATCATCTTCGTGTTTCAGCCTTCAGAAGAGGGCGCGCCTCCGGGCGGGCTCGGCGGCGCCCGCCGCATGATCTCGGAAGACGTGTTCGGCGATCTCGAGCCCGAGGCAATCTACGGCTTGCACGCATGGCCCGCGCCATCGGGCACGGTGACGCTCGTGCCAGGGCCGTTCATGGCGGGGTCCGACCGGCTGCGCATCACTGTTACCGGCAGCCAGACCCACGGCGCCCAGCCTCACCGCGGCATCGATCCGATTGTCGTGTCGTCGCAGATCGTGAATGCGCTGCAGACGATCCCGTCCCGCCAAATGGACGCTGTCCGCTCACCTGTAATCGTCACTATCGGTTCGATTCATGGCGGCGTGCGCTACAACATCATTCCCGATCGCGTCGAGATGGAAGGCACGATCCGCTATCTGAACCCCGAAACGCGGGACGATCTCTACGCCCGCATCCGCCGCACAGTTGCGGAGATTGCCGCGGCTTCCGGCGCGACGGCCGAGGTCTCGATCGAGGCCAATGCTGTCCCGGTAGTGAACCCGCCGGCGCTGACGGCGCGGGTGCGCACGGCCCTGGTGTCGGCGCTGGGCGAAGAGGCGGTCCAGACCGACCAAGCCCACATGGTCGCGGAGGACTTCGCGTACTTCCAGCAGGAGCTGCCGGGCGTGTTCTTTTTCTATGGCGTGCGCCCGCCGGGCACGACGCTTGAGGACGCCGCGCCCAACCATAACCCACGCTTTTTTGTGCACGAGCCGGCCATGGAGACGGCTTTGCGGGCTATGCTTGCAGTGACGCTTGATCGCGTGGGAGGCGGGTGATGGCTTTTCTTCAGGCTAAACAGGCCGCCGCCGTGTTCGCCGTGCTGGCTTTTTCGGCCAGCCCATCCCACGCACAAGTGCTGCGCCAGCAATTGGAGGTCTGGGCGGCGCAGTGCAACAATAGTGAGCGCGACTACAGCTTGGACGACGCGGAACGCGCCTGCACCGCAATCATCCGCTCCGACGTTGCGACCAGCCCGGCGCGGTCAGCGTCCTATCGCCAACGCGGCGCCATACGGCTGGAGCGCGGCGACCGGGCCGGCGCGTTGGCTGACTTCACCGAAGCGGTGAGCCACAATCCGCATTCAACACCAGCCTATATCGGCCGCGCTGCAATCTATGAGGCGCAGAGCGAGTTTGAGCGGGCCATCGCCGACTATGATCAAGTGGTTCGCATCGCGCCAGAGTCCGCTGCCGCCTATAATGCGCGCTGTTGGCTGCGCAGCCGCTCCGGCCGTCAGCTCAATCTCGCCGAGGCCGATTGCGAACGGGCGATCGAGCTGAGCGGGGGCGCTGCGGCCGCCTACGACACGCGCGGCATGCTCCATTTGCGCGGTCAAAGGTTCGACGAGGCGTGGCGCGACTACAATTCGGCCATCGCGCGCGAAGAGGGTAACGCGCACTATCTTTACGGTCGCGGCATCGCAGCGCTCCGGCTCGGGCGGACCGAGGAGGGCCAAGCGGATTTGACCGCGGCGCTCGCGATAGATCCGGCAATTGCCGCCGCTTATGAAAGCTACGGCATGGCGCCGTGAGCGCCTGATTGGCGGCGCGTTGCGTTTTCCTTGACTCTCCCGCCGCGCGAAGGCCCTATGCGGCCCGGACTACACGGTCGAGACGACCCGACCGCGCGCCCATTCGCGCCGGCTTCGTTCTTCCAGGTCCACCCGCGCGCCGCTCTTGGCGCTCGGTGCGTTTCGAGGAGCAGGGACGATGGCTACCGGTACTGTGAAATGGTTCAACATGGCGAAGGGCTTCGGCTTCATCGCGCCGGACGGCGGCGGCCAGGACGTTTTCGTCCATGTCAGCGCAGTCGAGCGCTCGGGCCTCACCGGCCTGCGTGAAGGACAAGCGGTCAGCTTCGATGTCGAGAATGATCCGCGCAAGAACAAGCCGTCGGCGGTGAATATCAAACCGGTCTGACGCGCCAATTCAGTTGCAGTTTTGATCGCCGTGCGGTTTGACCGTGCGGCGATTCTGTTTTTCGGGAGATGTCCATGGCCGCCCCTTTCCGCCTTTATGGCGCGGAGCTTTCTCCGTACTCGCTGAAGGTGCGTTCCTACCTGCGCTATAAGGGCGTCGCGTTCGACTGGCTGCCGCGCAGCCAAGCGCGCCAGGAGGAGTTTGCGCGCTACGCCAAGCTGCCGCTGATCCCCGTGCTGGTGGACGCCGACGACAACGCTCTGCAGGATTCCACGCCGATCATCGAACAGCTCGAAGCCGAGTTCCCTGAGCCGTCGATCACGCCGGCCGAGCCGGCGCTGGCGTTTCTCTCGGTCCTGATCGAGGATTTTGCCGACGAATGGCTCAACAAGGCGATGTTCCATTATCGCTGGAGCTACCCCGAGGATCAGGAAAGCGCCGCGCGCCGCATCACCGACATGATCTTCGAAGGCGCCGAGAAGCCCGAAGGCATCGAGGAGAACGTCCGCACGCGCATGATCAGCCGGCTCTATCATGTCGGCTCCTCGCCGGAGACGGCGGGGCTGATCGAAGGCTCGTTCACGCGCACCCTGGCGCTGATCGAGGATATGCTGAAGGACCGGCCTTATCTCTTCGGCGGCCGTCCCAGCCTGGCGGATTTCGGCCTAGCCGGGCAGTTGGCGCAATTGCTTTCAGACCCCACGCCTGGCGCCGTGATCCGCGCGCAGGCCCCGAATGTCGTGCGCTGGCTGGAGCGGATGGATAGTCCCAAAGCCGAAGGCAAGTTCGCGAAGTTCGATGACGTTCGTGGCCCGCTCTCGCAGCTGCTCAGCACCGAGGTGGCGGGCGCTTATCTGGCCTGGATGGCGTCGAACGCGCGCGCAGTCGAGGACGACGCCAACGGTGTCGCCGTGGAAATCGCCGGGACCATGTTTACGCAAAAACCGCAGCGTTATGCGGCGAAGGCTTTCGCCGAGTTGCAGCGCAAGCGCGAAGCGATCGATGACGAAGCTCTGGATGAGCTGCTCGCGGAAACCGGCTGCGACGCGTACCTAAAGGGCGCGTACGACGATGACGATGAGGAAGATGCCGCCGAAGCTTCGGGTTCTAGCGACGAGAGCGAAGCTGACGAAGCAAATCCCTGAGTTGTTCGCACGTCAGTGGGGTGCGACCGCGAGCGCTAGCCTTCGCACGCCGCTCTGAAATCGTAGCCGGTTTCGCTGGCGCAATCGGGCCATGCGCCGGTGTCGCGCCAGTAGCGCGCTAGGCCTAAACGCACGCAGAGCTTGGCGAATTCCGCGTCGTTGCGCAGCGTGCGCGTTTCGTTGATGAACAGCAGCGCCGTTTCGTAGCCGATGTGCGGGCGGGTGGTTTCGAGCGCGCCGGCGCGCCAAGCGTCTGGATTATCCAGCGCCTCGCCGAAGATTTCGAGCGCCGGTCCGGTGAAACCCAGCACCGAAAGCGCAACCGCGAGATCGAGCGCGGCGGCGGGCTCAGCATCGGCCATGGCCGAGAAATCCTCGCCGAGCTGCATGAACGCCTCCGGAGAGGGGGCCATCATCAGCTGCTGCATGCGCTCTCCGGCCTTGTAGGAGGCGGACTCCACCAATGTCGGCAGCAGCCGCTCCGCATCGGCGCGCAGCTTTTGCGCCGCTGCAAAGTCACCGTCGAGCGCGGCCGTGTTCAGGCGCATGAACCAGGCGAAGACGTTGTCAGGATAACGCTTCGCGGCTTCTTCCAGGATTGCGCGGCCCTCGGCTTTGGCGCCTTGAGACCAGCGATTGTAGCCGTGGAACGCCGCCAGCATCGGATCGAGCGGATCGAGTTCGAACGCGCGCGCCTGTTCGGCAAAGCCCGCGGCGACGCGGCCCGTTGCGATCAGGAACTGACCGTGGCGGAAAAGCAAATGCGGATTGTTCGGCTCAACCGCCAGCGCCTTTTCGATCAGCGCCTCGCGCTCGCGCCAACGTCCGAAAAATTCGCCCTCCAGCGCCGCAAGCACCGCATAGGCCTCGCCCATGGAAGGATCGGCGCCAAGCGCCCGTTCGGCTGCTTCGCGCGCGTCCTCGACCAAGCGCGCGCGGTCGGCGCGCGCGAGGCGCAGCAC
>JACMMP010000232.1 GCA_014378995.1 Hyphomonadaceae bacterium | reverse complement strand
GACGGGCGCCGCCGGCGCAGCCTGGCGCACTTGGGTTGCCGCAGCTTTCGGCGCCGCTGCGTAAACCGCTTCGGCCTCGTCCATGTCGACGCCCGCCGCGCGCCAGAAGGCGAGCAGCGCCTTTGCTGCGGCATGGGTTTCCGGAGCGTTCATCACGCCCATTGTGCAGGGACTCGGGCCAAACGACAAAGCAACGCCCCCACCTTGCGCCTCATCGCAACCGCTTTGATAAACGGCGCGTGACAGATGAAGGGAAAGCAATGGCCGACGAAGGCATCGCCCGTGACTCGATGGAGTACGATGTCGTCATTGTCGGCGCCGGCCCAGCGGGCCTCTCCGCCGCAATCCGCCTAAAGCAGATCGCCGCCGAGACAGGCCGGGAAATCACCGTCGCGGTGTTGGAGAAAGGCGCCGAAGTCGGCGCGCACATTCTCTCCGGCGCGGTGATCGATCCGATCACTTTGAACGACCTGATCCCGGACTGGAAAGAGCGGGGCGCCCCGCTCGAAACACCCGTCACCGTCGATCAGTTCAAGATCCTGGGCCCCGCGGGCGCTGCGGGCTTGCCGACCTTCCTGATGCCGCCGCTGATGAACAATCACGGCAATTATATCGGCTCGCTTTCCAACTTCACCAAATGGCTGGGCGGGCAGGCCGAAGCGCTCGGCGTCGAAATCTATCCAGGCATGGCCGCGTCCGAACCTGTGTTCGATGACGGCGGTGCGCTCAAAGGCGTCGTCGCCGGCGTGTTTGGCGTCGCCAAGGACGGCGAAAAGAGAGCCGACTACCAGCCCGGCATGGAATTGCACGGCAAGTACGTGCTGATCGCCGAAGGCGCGCGCGGTTCGCTCTCGAAAGTGCTGCAGAACAAGTACGATCTCTGCGCCGACAGCGGCCCGCAGAAATACGGCATCGGCATAAAAGAGCTGTGGGAAGTCCCAAAGGAAAAGCACAAAGCCGGCCTCGTGCTGCACACGGTTGGTTGGCCGCTGACCGATGACAATGGCGGCGGCTCGTTTATGTATCATTGGGGCGAGCGCTACGTTTCCGTCGGCTTCGTCGTGCACCTAAACTACAAGAACCCCTATCTTTCGCCGTTCGACGAATTCCAGCGCCACAAGCTGCATCCGGAAATCGGGCAGTATCTCGAAGGCGGCAAACGCGTCGCCTATGGCGCGCGCGCCATCACTGAAGGCGGCTTGCAAGCGGTGCCGCGTCTGGTCTTTCCCGGCGGCGCACTGATCGGCTGCTCGGCCGGCTTCGTAAACGTCCCGCGCATCAAGGGAACGCATAACGCGATGAAGACGGGCATGCTTGCGGCGGAGGAAGTGGCTTACGCGCTCCGCCAGGGCCGCCAACGCGACGTGCTCGAAGGCTACGAACACGCTTACAGAAAGAGCAGCGTATTCGCCGACCTCAACCGCGTGCGCAACGCCAAGCCTTTACTCTCGCGTTACGGCACGTTCTGGGGCGGCGTGCTCGGCATGTTCGACATGTGGACGACGACGTTGCTCGGCGGCGTCTCCGTATTCGGCACGCTGAAGCACGGCAAGTCAGACGCCGAAGCGACTGAGAAGGCCGCCAAGCACAAGCCGATCGCCTACCCCAAGCCTGACGGCGTGTTGACCTTCGACAAGCTCTCTTCGGTCTATCTGTCGAACACCAACCACGAGGAAGATCAGCCTTCGCACCTGAAACTGCGCGATCCCTCGATCCCGATCCAAGTGAACTTACCCGAGTACGCGGAGCCGGCGCGGCTTTATTGCCCAGCCGGCGTCTATGAGGTGCTGTACGACGAGGCGGGCCAGAACCCGCGGTTCCAGATCAATGCGCAAAACTGCGTTCACTGCAAAACTTGCGATATCAAAGACCCCAGTCAGAATATCATCTGGACTACGCCCGAAGGCGGGGGCGGACCCAATTACGCCAACCTCTGAGCCGAGTTTGAGCCGCCTTCGGGCGGAGAAAGGGACAACACATGCGTTGGCAGGCGATCCTCGCGGCAAGTATTGCGGCGGCGGCCGGCGTTACGAGCGCGGCCTATGCACGGGAGCCGGCGGCGGCCCCCGCGCTCCAAGAAACCGCGCTCACCGAAGAACGCGTTCCTAATGAAGCGCTGCGCCGCACCTCGCCGCCCAACGCCGCGCTCGACCGCACCTATGAAGGCCCCGAGCAGGCGTTGCTACAGGCCGACATCGATTATCTCGTCCGTGAAGGCCGCCGCGCCATCGCCCGCGGCGAGAACACCGCGCTCTGGACCGCGCTTGTTTTCGCCGACGATCTCGCCTCCGGCCGCAATGCAGAGGCGCGCCGCACGCTCACGGCCGCGCCCGGCGGCCTGAACGGCGGCATCTCCGACATGCTGGAGCCGTTCCTGCTCGCTGCCGAAGGCCGCGTCGATCGCGGCGTCGAACGTGTCGATTCGAGCGGCGGCAATCTGCCGGCGCCGCTGCCGGAAGTCGCGCGCGGGCTGGTCTTTGAATCCTCCGGCCGCCTGGAAGAAGCAGCGGCGGTTTATGCGGTGATGGTCGAGCGTCTCGACACCACGCCGCCGCTCGACGCCGAGCCGCGCACGCCGGAAGAATTTCAGCGGGCGCTCAACGCCGCGCGCGTCACCAACTCCGTCTACCGCGCCGCGCTCGTGCATCACCGCCTCGGCCGCACCGAAGATGCGCGCCGTTATTATGGCATCGTGCAGCAATTCGCGCCGCGCTCGGCCGATGTCGCCGCGAACCTTGTTCGCCTCGCAGCCGGCCAGCCGCCGGTCGAGCCGACGCTCGACGTCAGAAGCGCCACCGGGCGCTGGATGCTGTTTGTCTCCGAATATTTGACCCAGTCCGAAAGCCTTGCCGCCATGATGGCGCAGCAGGATCCGACCGGCGGCCTCTCGTCAGCCTCCGGCTCAGCGCTGTTGCAGGTAGGCGTGCTGTTGGCGCCCGAAGCGGACGATTGGCGCCTCTACGCGGCGCAGCAATTGCTCGACGCCGGCGGCGCGGACGGCGCTGAACGCATCATCACCATGGTGCCGGACACCAGCGTCTTCGCCGCCGATGCTCAAATCGTGCGCGCCGAGATCGCGCTCGAACGCCGCAACGACGAAGCGGCGATGGCCGCCGCAGAACGGGCGCTTGCTCAAGCCGGCGAGCGCTGGTCGATCGTCGCCTCCGCCGGCGACATCTATCGCCGCGCCGGCCACGCCGACCGCGCCATCCCCGCGTTTGACCGCGCCTTGGGCATGGTCGCCGAGCCGAAGGACCGCGCCGACGTACTTGGTTGGCGCGCTTATGCGCACCGCTTCGCTGGCAACCTCTCCGCCGCCACGACCGACATGCGCGCCGCTTACGAACTCGATCAAAGCGTCGATACGCGCCTGCTCTACGTCTCGATCTTGATGGACGATCCGCGCGCTTGGCGCGATGGCGTCGCCGTGGCCCGCGGCCTGTTCGCGGAGCAGCCGGATTCCGTGCTGCGTCTCAACGCGCTGGGCTACGCGCTGATCCAGCGTCCAGAAGGGCTGGAGGAGGGCTATCGTCTGCTCTGGCGTGGCTTCAATAACGGCCAGCAGGATTACGCGGTCGTCGATAGTTTGGGCTGGGCCTATTACCAGTACGGCCAGTTCGAGCAGGCGCGCGCGCTGATCGAACGCGCGAACGATCTGTCGGAGCACGATCCCAACGCCGAAATCCTCGACCATTTGGGTGACATTTACTGGCGCCTCAATCGCCGCGACGAGGCGCGCACGCAATGGCGCGCAGCTTTGGAAGCGCGGCCTGACGCTATCCGCCGCCGTGACCTGGAGCAGAAGCTGCAACGCGGCCTCACCGCCGCTGCGCCGCGCACGCGCGAGCTGCCGCAAGTGTCGCTGCCGGAAGGGCCTTCGCAACGGGAAGATCTGTGATGCTGCGCGGCTCGGTCGCCGCGCTGGCGGCCGGCCTTAGCCTCACGGCTTGCGCCACCGTCGGCGCGCCGCCGTCGCCGCG
>JACMMP010000231.1 GCA_014378995.1 Hyphomonadaceae bacterium | reverse complement strand
GCGGCGGAGCGCGCGTTGCCGCGGCCGCCGGTGAGCAGGCTATAATCGGCGGCGGTGACGGCGAGCCGGATAGAGTTGGCGCCATAGATGACGTCAAAGCGCGCGCCGTCCGGCAGTCCGTCGGTCGGCTGCGTGACGGTGTCGAACGCGCCGACGACGCCGCCTTGCGCGCTCACGATCTCGAACACGTCGCCGACATTTGGCGTGTAGGCGTTGCCGGCGGGCGCGGAGATGCCGCGCAGAATTGGCGCAAGCTCGCCCGCCGCGGTATAAATGCTCGAAACTCCGGTCAAAGAGAGAAAGTCGAAGAAGCCCGCGCCATTGCCGCTGGTCGGGCCGTCGATCTCGATCAGCAGAGTGGAGCCCGGCAATTGCGTGACGCTGCCGGCGACCACAAGAATGCCGGGTGAGTTGCCGGGTGAGAGGGTGCCGGAGACTTCCACGTCGCCGACGATCTGGCCGGCGCCCGACATCGACGCGCCGAGATCGACCCAAACATCGCCGGTGAACGTGCTGTTGAAGGCCATCTCGCCTTGCTCGACGCAGGCGCCGATCGCGTTCGCGCCGTCGGCGCGCAGGTCGAGCATGCCGAGACCGCGCTTGTAGAGGCAGGCGGCGCCCGAAATCGCGCCGTTGAGAGTCAGCGTGAGTTCGTCGCCGACGATGAACGAGCTGCCGTGGCTGCCAATGAGGGCAATATCGCGTTCAATTGTCATGTCGCCGGTGGCGGTGAAGGAGCCGTGGTCCAGCGTGAGCAAGGCGCCTGCAGCGCCAAGAGCCGCGTCGTCGCCGGCGGCGATGCCAGCGTGGTTGACGACGAAGCCGCCATGCGTGTTCACGCCTGTCAGCGCAGCGATCCCGTTGCCCACGACAGTGATCACCCCATCGCCGCTAAAAATGCCGTCGAAGGTGGGGTCAAGGAGATTGGTGTCGATGAAGCCGCCAAGTGCGTTGACGGTGAAATTGGGCGCCATCGTTTCAGCGCCCAAGACGATCTGCAGCGTGCCGCCGTCAAAGGTTGCATCGAGTGCGGCGCTGAATTCATCGGAGGTAAAGAGTGTGCGGCTGGTGTCGATCGTTGGCGGGCCGGCGCCAATGATGACGAGTTCGCCTTCTCCATCGATGATGAACGCGCCCGCGTTAATCATCGGATCGGAGGGCATCCAGTTCACCGTGAAGCTGGAGCCGGTATTGTAGCCGAAGCCGTAGGCGCCGGCGATGAGGTCCAGGAAGGTGACGTATTGGAAGGCGTAAATGTAGTGTCCGTTCGGGTCGCCGGTTAGGGCGCCATTGCCGTCCGGGAAGAAGTAATTGACGCCAGCAACGAGGCCGGGCGGGAGCGTGCCGTCGGGTACGCCGTCGAAGCCGGGGAGAAGCTGGAACGGATTGGTGCCGACCAGCGTGCTGGTGTCGGTGTTGGTGAGATCGAGCGAGCCTTCCGCGCCGCCGGTGCCATAGTGCCAAGAGCCGTAGAAGATGTTGACGTTAAAGAGCCCTTCGCCGGAGCCGTCGCTGATTACAAAGCCCAGCGCGTCGGTGTGAGCCGATGCGTTCGACGTCAGCGCCAGTGTCGCGATCAATGCGGTCGATGCGTTCAGCGCCGTCTTGCGGAAATTGAATCTCACGTGTGCTTCCCCCCCCGGAAAATGCGCCGATGACGCGTGTGCGGGAAAGTCATGCGGGGGGCGCTAACCGAAGCTGAATTGGACTGCGCTTTCAAAGCGCTAGAGCGTATGGCATAGGCGAGTCATAGGAGGAGACGTGTGACCGCATGGCGCTGAGCCAACTGATTGCGCGCGAGACGCAAGCGTTTCTGGAGACGCATCCGAAAAGCGCCGCACAAGCGAGTGCGCTGAAACAGCACTGGCTGTTCGGGGCGCCGTTTCATTGGATGAACGATTGGGCAGCGCCCATCGTCGCCGAAGATGGCGATGGCGCGGTGCTGACCGACATCGACGACAATACCTACGATGATTTCTGCCTTGGCGACACGCCGGGCATGTTCGGGCACGGCCGCCCTGAGATCGCGCGCGCCATCGCCGAACAAGCGCGTCGCGGGGCGACGTTCATGCTGCCGACGGCCGAGGCGGCGGACGTCGGCGCGCTACTGGCGGCGCGCTTCGGCTTGCCGCTGTGGCAGACGACACTTTCGGCGTCCGATGCCAACCGCGCGCTGATCCGTTGGGCGCGGGCAGTGACGGGCAAAGCGGTGATCGTGGTGTTCGACGGCTGCTATCATGGCATGGTCGAAGATTGCTTCGTCGAATTACGTCACGGCCGTACGCGGCCAGATGCCGGGCTGATCGGCCAAGTGTTCGACATGACGCGCACAACGCGCGCCGTGCCGTTCAATGACATTGGCGCGCTGGAGGGGGCGCTGGCGCAGGGCGATGTTGCCGCGGTGCTGGCCGAGCCTGCGATGACCAATTGCGGCATGATTCTGCCGGAGGAGCACTTCTGGAAGCGCGCACAGGCGCTGGCGAAGAAAGCCGGCGCACTGCTGATTCTGGATGAGACTCACACGCTCTCGTGCGGGCCGGGCGGGGCGACGCAAGCGTGGGACCTCGCGCCGGATGCGCTGGTGATCGGCAAGGCGATCGCCGGGGGCTTTCCGGCGGCGATTTGGGGCGTCAGCGCGGAGTTGGGGCACAAGATTCAATCTTGGACCGCCGGCGCCTCGCCGGCGAACACCGTGTCCACTTCCACCACTGTCGCCGGCGAGGGCGCCGGCGGTCCAAGAACAGGCCGCTCCGGCATCGGCACGACGTTGGCTGGCAACGCCATGGGAATCGCCGCGATTGGCGCGACGCTGCGGGAACTGGCGACGCCGGAAGCGTATGCCGCAATGCTGGCCGGGGCGGAGACGCTGGTTGGCAAGCTGCGCGACGTGATCGCCAAGCGCGCTTTGCCGTGGTGCGTCGTGCATGTCGGCGCGCGGGCGGAGATCGTGTTCGCACCAGCGCCGCCGAAAGACGCCGCCGCGATGCGGCCCGCCCTGGCGCAGACGGAGCTCAACCATGTGCTCCATCTCTACCTGATGAATCGCGGCGTGCTGATCGCGCCGTTTCACATGATGATGCTGGTCTCGCCCGTCACGACGGCGCAACAGATTGACCGGCTGGTCGCAGCGGTCGATAGCTTCGCCGCCGAATATCTCCAAGAAAGCGCCGCATGAGCATCGCCGATCCGAAGGAAGTGAAGAGCTTCCTCGATAAAAATCCCGAGATCGAATTCTTCGAGATCGTGTTCACCAACATGGCCGGCGTGCCGCGCGGCAAGCGTCTGCGGCGTCATGAGATCGCGGCGGTGTACGAGCAGGGGCGTTTCCTGCCGGGCTCGATCCTGGTCAACGACATCACCGGGCAGGATGTCGAGGCGACGGGGCTGGTGTGGGAAGATGGCGACGCTGACCGCGTCGCGCGGCCGATCGCCGGGCGGCTGACGCCGGCGCCGTGGCTGGGCGATGATGTCGCGCAGATTCCAGTGTCGATGTACGAACTCGATGGCGCGCCGCACGATCTTGATCCCCGCCACGTGCTGCAGGGTGTGATCGATCGCTTTGCCGCTGACGGACTTGTGCCGGTGGTGGCGTGCGAGCTGGAATATTATCTCGTCGACGCTGAGCGCACGGCCAGCGGCGGCGTTCAGTTGCCGATGTCGCCGCTGACCGGGGAGCGGCCGACGCAGCATCAAGTCTACGGCCTGCGCGAAGTGGAGGAGGCGAGCGACTTTCTGCGCGATCTTTGGGCCTGCGCAGATGCGATGGGCGTGCCGCTCGAAGGCGCGATCAGCGAATATGCGCCGGGCCAGCTGGAACTTACGCTGAAGCACCATGCCGATGCATTGCGCGCGGCGGACGACACGGTGCTTTACAAGCGCGCGGCCAAGGGCTGCGCGTTGCGGCACGGTTATGAGGCGACGTTCATGGCCAAGCCGTTTGCCGATCTCGCGGGCTCGGGCATGCACCTGCACGTCAGCGTCAACGACAAGGCGGGGAAGAACATCTTCGCGTCGGAGAAGCCCGAAGGCGAGCCAGTGCTGGCGCACGCGGTCGGCGGGATGAAGGCGCTGCTGGCGGAGTCGATGGCGATCTATGCGCCGAACGCAAATTCGTACCGGCGCTTCAAGGCGAATTCTTATGCGCCGGTTGCGCCCACTTGGGGCGTCAACAACCGCACGGTTTCTTTCCGCGTCCCGGCAGGCGCGCCGCATACGCGCCACATCGAGCACCGCGTCGCGGGGGCCGACGCGCATCCGACTTTGGCGCTCGCGGCGCTGTTGGCGGCAGTGCATCACGGCATCAGCAAAAGAATCGATCCCGGCGCGGCGATCGTCGGCGACGGCTACGCGCAGGCTGAGCAATCCGGTGAGCGGATACCAACGAACTGGTTCGCCGCCGTGGATCGGTTCGCCGAGTCGGCGCTGCTGAAAGATTATCTCGGCGAGCGCTTCGTGCGGATGTACGCGACGGTGAAGCGCGTCGAGCAGGAACGCTACCAGAGCGTCATTCCCAACACTGACTTCGACTGGTATTTGCGCACGTGCTGAAGCGCGCTTAAAGCCCCCCCGTGAGGGGAGGGGGTTGGGGGCGGGGTGACGCGCTGTCGCTTGTGCCGTTCGCGCGATCATCTGACGTTGGCGTCGTCAAATTCTGATTCACCGCGCTTCACCCCACCCCCTGCCCCCTCCCCCGCGGGGAGGGGGTGCAACGAAGCAGGCGCGCCCTCCGACCAGAAAATCGTCGCAAATGAGATCACAGATGTTGCGCGGCGGCGCGATTTGCGTGCTTGTTATAGCCCTGGTCTAGTCGCAGGACGCCGCCTTGGCAGCGGCACGCAGGGAAGGCGCACCAAATGAGCAAAGCCAAGTTTCTGACAGGCGCGTCGCGCCGCTCCATGCTGCAACAATTCGGCGCCGCGGCGATCGGCATTTCTTTCGCCGGCGGGCTCTCGGCCTGCAATCGCGGCGGCGGCGGCCGCACCGTGAACTTCTACAATTGGGACACCTATATCGGCCCAACCACTTTGGACGATTTCCGCGAAGCGACCGGCGCCAATGTGAACATGAGCCTGTTCGCCACCAATGACGAATTGTTCGCGCGGCTGCGGGCCGGCAATCCGGGCTACGATGTGATCGTGCCGTCGAACGAGTTCGTCACGCGCATGAGTCAGGCGCAGATGATCCAAGAGCTGGATCGCTCGCTGATCCCGAACTTCGACAATCTCGCGCCTGAATTCCAGGATGCGCCGTTCGATCCGGGCAGGCGCTATTCGGTGCCTTACACGTGGCTCACGCTCGGCATCGGTTATCGCAAATCGGCGATGCCGGCGGGCTTCGTGCCGGACAGCTGGCGCTATCTGTTCGATTCGCCGCAATTTACCCAGCGCATCGCTGTGCTGTCTGAATCGGCGGACCTCATTCGCCTGTGCGCCAAATATAAGGGCATTTCGCTCAACGCTATCCCTGACGCTACGCTGACCGAGATCGAGCAAATGCTGATCCGCCAGAAGCCGCACATCAAAGCGTTCCACGAAGACGATGGTCAGGATCTTCTGGTCGCCGGCGAAATCGACCTGGTGCTCGAATATTGCGGCGACATGGCTCAGGTGATCGCCGAATATGGCGACGCCGATTATGGCTGGGTGATCCCGCGCGAAGGCACGCTGATCAATCAGGATTGCCTCTGCATCCCCACCGGCGCGCCGAACGCCGCCGATGCGCACGCCTTCATCAATTATTTGCTCGATGCCGAAGCCGGGCAGAAGATTGCCGAGGAAATCCAGTATCCGACGCCGAACGGTGCGGCGCGGGAACTGATGCCGGACTCCTACAAGAACAATCCGGTGATCTTCCCGACGGCAGAGATCATGGCCGCCAGCGAATACGGCGCGTTCGAGGGCGACGAGCGCTCGCGGCTTTACGAGGAAATCTTCACGCGCATTAGCGCGGCCTAGACTTGGACCGCCGGCGTCTCGCCGGCGGCTACCGATCCGTCACTTAAAGGTTCGCGCCGGCGGGGACGCCGGCGCTCCAAGAGGAGCAGATGCAGCAGAGCTGGAGCCAGGCGAAGGCGGCGTTTGCGGCGGTGGCCGTGCCGCCCGTGCTATGGCTGCTGCTTTTCTTCCTGATCCCGCTCGGCGTGATCTGGGCTTACACGTTCGGCGAAAACGTCGGCCCGGTCACCATCGATTTCACCGGCACGTTCGCTAATTATGCGCGCGCGCTGGAGCCGCTTTATCTCGGCATTTTCTGGAAGAGCTTGGTTGTCGCCGGGCTGACGACATTGCTGTGCCTGATCGTCGGCTTTCCAGTTGCGTTGGCGATCGCGTTTGCGACGCCGAGAACGAAAGCATGGCTGCTGCTGCTGATCATGCTGCCGTTCTGGACCAATCTGCTGATCCGCACGTTCGCGCTGATCGCGGTGCTGCGCGAGCAAGGCTATGTGAACTTTGCGCTGGAATGGCTTTGGAATAACGCCAGCGGGTTCATGGCGCTGGTGGGGCTGCAGCCGCTCGGCGCGTATGAGCCGCTCACGTTGCTCTACAACAACACGGCGGTGGTGATCGGGCTCGTGTACGTGCACCTGCCGTTCATGGTGCTGCCGCTTTATGCTGCGCTCGACAGGATGGATCGCTCGCTGATGGAGGCGAGCCTCGATCTCGGCGCCGGGCACTTGCGCACGATCTGGGCCGTTGTCGTGCCGCTCGCGGCGCCGGGCATCGCCTCAGGCGTGCTGATCACGTTCATCCCGGCGCTGGGCGCGTATCTGACACCGGATTTGCTCGGCGGCACCGACAGCCAGATGATCGCCAACGTCATCGAGCGGCAATTTAAGCGCGCGAACGATTGGCCGTTCGGCGCAGCGCTTTCGTTTTTGCTCATGTACCTCACCTTTATCGCCATTGCCGCGCAGGCGTTCGTGCAACGCAAAGCGGAGCGGAGGGGCTGATGGCGAAGGAAGCGCTTCCGGTTGCCGCCGCGGCCGTCAGTGCGCCGCCGCTGAAACGCGAGAAACCGGGGCCGCTTGAGTACATGCGGCGCTGGCCGCTGCAGCTGATGGTCGGCCTCACGCTGTTCTTTCTTTATCTGCCCCTGATCACGCTGATGGCGTTCAGCTTCAACGATAGCCGCCGCAACATCGTCTGGCAGGGCTTCACCTTCAAATATTACGAGAAGGCGCTGAACAACGACTCGCTCATCGAAGCGTTCGTCAATTCGCTCACCATCGCTTTTTTCTGCACCGTGATCTCTGTGATCCTCGGGGCGTTGGCGGCGGTGATGCTGTGGCGCTTCCGCTTTCCCGGCAAGACGGCGGTTGAAGGCACGATTGCGCTGCCAATCGTGGTGCCGGAGATTTGCCTGGGCGTAGCGATGCTTGTCTTCTTCGCTCGCGTCATGCCGTGGCCGCAAGGATTGCCCTGGCCGCTCAATCTGGGCGCCATCACCATCGCGCACATCTCGTTTGCGTTCCCGTTCGTGGCGACTGTGGTGCGCGCGCGGCTTTCCTCGTTCAACCGCGAGTTGGAGGAGGCGGCGAAGGATTTGGGCGCGAGCGAATGGCGCACGTTCTGGGATGTGCTGGTGCCGCACATGCAGCCGGCGCTGATCGCAGGCGCGCTGCTGGCCTTCACCTTGTCGCTAGACGATTTCGTCATCACATTCTTCACGTCCGGGCCGGACACGATCACGTTCCCGGTCAAGGTCTATTCGATGCTGCGCTTCTCGGTGACGCCCGAGGTGAATGCGGCCTCGACCATTCTGATCGTGGTGACGGTGGTGCTGACGGCGGTCGGGCTGCACATGCAGAACCAGAAGCCGAAAGAGAGTAAGGCTTGAGATGACCGAGGTTTCACCCGTCCACACCCAAGCCGACAATCCAGCCTCGCCGGTGAAGGCGAAGGCGATCATCAGCTTCGAAGGCGTCACCAAGCGCTTCGGCAAGACCATCGCGGTCGATAACGTCACGCTGCAAGTTCAGGAGGGCGAGTTCTTTGCGCTGCTGGGGCCATCGGGCTGCGGCAAGACGACGTTGCTGCGGATGCTGGCCGGCTTCGAGGCGCCGAGCGAAGGGCGCATTCTGATCGACGGCAAGGATATCGCCGCGCTACCGCCGAACAAGCGGCCAGTGAACATGGTGTTTCAGAGCTACGCCGTGTTTCCGCACATGAAGGTGTCGGACAATGTTGCGTATGGCTTGAAGATGGACGGCGTCGCGGGCGACGAGATCAAGACGCGCGTGGAAGAAGCGTTGGATCTGGTGAAGCTCGACGGCTACGGCGCGCGCATGCCCGATCAGCTCTCCGGCGGCCAGCGTCAGCGTGTGGCGTTGGCGCGCGCGCTGGTGAAGCGGCCGCGGGTGTTGTTGCTGGATGAGCCGCTCTCGGCGCTCGATGCGAAATTGCGTGACCAGATGCGCTCGGAGCTGACGAGCCTGCAGGAGAAAGTTGGCATCACCTTCATGATGGTGACGCACGACCAGGACGAAGCGCTGGCGATTGCGACGCGCTGCGCGGTGATGAACAGAGGCGTGCTGACGCAGGTGGCGACGCCGGCGGATTTGTACGAGTTTCCAAATTCGCGCTTCGTCGCCGACTTCGTCGGCAGCGTGAATATGTTTGAGGGCGTGCTGGAGAAGGACGAGCAGAACGAGGCGCAGGTGCGCTGTCCGGAGCTCTCCGCGCCGGTTTATCTCGATCACGGCGTCACCGGCGCGCGCGGGGCCACGGTTTGGGTGGCGCTGCGGCCGGAGAAAATCGAGATGCACAAACGCACCGGCGAAGCGCCCAAGATGGAAGACGCGCCGCCCGGCATGAACGTGGTCGGCGGCGTGATCCGCGACATCGTCTATCTCGGCAGCGAGACCAATTTCGAGATCGAGCTCGAAGGCGGCCGGCGCGTGAAGACGTTTCGCTCCAATCTGACGCGCTACGACCAGGAAGATTTCACCTGGGATGAGCCGGTTTGGCTCGCCTGGCATGCGTGCTCGCCGGCGGTGCTGCTGTCGTGAGCGCCGCGCGTCCTGTCCTTGGCGTCATCGCCTGCAATCGCGACGTGGAGCGCCAATCTGCGCAGGCGGTGATGACGCGCTATCTCGCTTCGGCGCTGACGTATGCCGACGCCGCGGCTTTGCTGGTGCCGGCGATGCCGGAGCTGATGCACGCCAAGGAAGTGGCGCCGCGGCTCGATGGCCTGCTGCTCACGGGCACGCCGTCGAACCTCGATCCCAAGCGCTATGGCGCGATCGTCGATGACGCGCCGGGCCCGTTCGATCCGGGCCGGGACGATATGACGGCGCATTTGATCGACGCAATGCTGGACCTCGGTAAGCCGGTGTTCGGCATTTGCCGCGGCTTCCAGGAGCTGAACGTCGCGTTCGGCGGCACGCTGCGTCGTGACATGGCCGACAATGCCGAGCTGATCGCGCACCACGCGCCGAGCGATAAAAGTTTCTCCGAGTATTTCGAGCACATCCATCCGGTGACGCTGAAAGAGGGCGGCTGGCTGAAGCGCGCTTACGACAAGGAGAAGATCGATGTCGTCAGCGTGCACTATCAAGGCGTCGATAAGCTCGGCGCCGGCCTTCAAGTCGAAGCCACGGCGCCCGATGGCGTGATCGAAGCAATTTCCGCCGAGGTGAACGGCGCGCCGGTGCTTGCGGTGCAGTGGCATCCGGAATGGAAAGCGCACGAAAACCCCGAAAGCCAAACCTTCTTTAAGCTTTTGGGCCGAGCTCTGCGCCGCGAACCGCTCGTCTCGCGCTAAAGCGCGACGCAAAACAAATAGACTTAGGGAAGAAGACCAATGCCCCCCCGCAATTACGACATTCCCGAACTTCGCCGCCTCGACCTCGCGCACCATTTGCCCGCGCAAGCCAATTACGGCGAGCTGCAAAAGCTTGGCGGCAGCCGCATCATCACGCGCGCGGAAGGATGCACCATTTATGACGGCGACGGCGCGGCGATTCTCGACGGCATGGCGGGGCTCTGGTGCGTGAATGTCGGCTACGGGCGGGCCGAGCTGGTGCGCGCCGCGGCCGAGCAGATGCAGGAGCTGCCGTTCTACAACACCTTCTTCAAGACGGTGACGCCCCCGACAGTGATGCTCGCGGCCAAGCTTGCGGAGAAGCTCGGCGGCGATCTTCAGCACGTGTTCTTCAACTCATCGGGCTCGGAGGCGAACGATACGGTGATGCGCATGGTGCGTCATTATTGGCGAGCCAAGGGCGAACCGAGCCGCACGATCTTCATCAGCAGGTGGAACGCCTATCACGGCTCCACCGTTGCAGGCGCCAGCCTCGGCGGCATGAAGCACATGCACAATATGGGCGGACTGCCGATCCCCGGCGTCGAGCACGTGATGCAGCCCTATCAGTTCAACGAGGGCTTCGGCGAGGACGAAGAAGCGTTCGCCAAGCGCGCGGCGCAGGAGATCGAAGACCGCATCCTGCACGTCGGCCCAGAGAACGTCGCAGCGTTTATCGGCGAGCCGGTGCAGGGCGCGGGCGGCGTTATCCTGCCGCCGAAGGGCTATTGGAAGCGCGTCGACGCGATCTGCAAGAAGTACGGCATCTTGCTGGTGAGCGATGAAGTCATTTGCGGCTTTGGCCGCCTCGGCTCGTGGTTTGGCTTCCAGCACTTCGGGGTGACGCCCGATCTCGTCGCCATGGCGAAGGGCTTATCTTCGGGTTATCTGCCGATCTCCGCCGTCGGGGTGTCGCATGCGCTTGTCGAAGTGCTGCGCGAGAAGGGCGGGGAGTTCGTGCACGGCTACACGTATTCGGGGCATCCGGTGTCGGCCGCGGTGGCGCTGGCGAACATCGAGATCATCGAGCGCGAAGGCTTGGTCGAGCGGGTGAAGACCGAGGTCGGCCCATATTTCGTGGAAGCCTTGAAACGTCTCGGCGACGATCCGCTGGTGGGCGAAGTGCGTTCGCTTGGCTTGATCGGCGCGGTCGAGATCGTGGCGGAGAAAGGCACGAACAAGCGCTTCACGGGTAAGGAAGGCAAAGCCGGCCCGGTGGTGCGCGACGCCTGCATCAAGAACGGGCTGATGGTGCGCGGCATCCGCGATTCGATCGTGATGTGCCCGCCGCTCATCATCACGCATGCGGAGATCGACCGCATGATCGATATCATTGCGCGTTCGCTGCGCGAGGCGGAGCCGGTGTTGCGCGCGCTGCCGGCGGACGATGCCGGCGGGCTGGGCTGATCTAGACGCTTAGCGTATCGTCGCTCATCAGCCCGGTGCGGGCGATTAGGCCCATGCCGTCGCTAATGTCGGCGGCGATGGCGGCGCGCAGCGCTTCCGCGTCACCTGCTTTAATGGCCGCGATTGCCGTCTGGTGATGGTCGTGTAGATGAGCGTTGCTGGCGCGCCCATACACCAGGCGCATGAACGGGCCGAACTGCAGCCAGAGCGTTTCGATGAGTTGCAGCAGCGTCTGCCGGCTCTGCGCGCGGTAAAGCGTGAAGTGGAAGGCGTGATTGCTTTGCATGTATGCGTCGGCGTCGCCGCTCAAGATTGCGGCGTCGAGCTTGGCGTCGATCTCGCGCAGCAGGCGCATGTGCGCGGCGTCGAGGCGGGGCAGCGCCAATGCCGCGGCTTCCGGTTCCAGCATCAGCCGGCAGCGCAGCAAATCGTCGAACCGTTCTGGGGTCATCGCAGGCACGCGGACGCGGCGTTTAGAGCGGATGGACACCGCTCCCTCGGCCGAGAGACGCGACAGCGCATCGCGGACAGGCGTCTGGCTGACGCCGAGTTCCGCCGCGATCGAGCGCGTGGACAGCTCGTGGCCGGGCGACATGCGTCCGGTCACGAGGCGCGTGCGCAATTCATTGTAAACGGCGGTGTTGAGGCCTTCCTCGGCGTCGTCCTTGATCATGGCGCGGGACCCTAAGGGAAAGTGCGCCACCCGCCAGCTGAAATCGACGGCTTGCACAGCTCGCCTTCGAGGCCGCTCGGCTTGACTAGCCATGATGCGAAAGCACATTATGCCGCATCAGGTGATTTATGCGCCCCCGCGGCCTTCATACGAAGGCGAATGGGCGCGGCTCGCAGGCGGCGTCTACTTCGCGCTGCATTCGCTTAGCGCCGCGCTTGTTTGAACGACGACAATCATTCGCGGTTGGCCGCGCCAGAATGGCGCGCGGCGTGAGTTTGTGCGTCTAACGGTGTGTCATGGCAGATAAGACTTTCGCAAGCTGGATCAAGGAACGGGGCATCGGCGAGATCGAATGCCTGGTTCCGGATTTGAATGGCGTCATTCGCGGCAAGGTGTTTCCGGCGCAGAAATTTCTGCAAAGCGAGCGCGACGGCTCGCTGCGCATCCCGTCGAGCATTTATCTGCTGACGGTGACGGGTGAATACGCCGACGACGCGGACGAGGCGTTGTCGATGCAGGATCCCGACGTCGTGCTGCGCCCGGAGCTGGAAACCATTTGCGTGGCGCCAGGATACAAGACGCCCACCGCGTTCGTGTTCGCGGATGCGTACCATACTAGCGGCGAGCCCTTTGATATCGCGCCGCGCTACGTGCTGAAGAAAGTGCTGCAGCTTTACGAAGCGATGGGCGTGCGCCCGGTCGTGGCGCCTGAACTCGAGTTTTACCTGACGCAAGTCAACACCGATCCGGACCTGCCGTTGATGCCGCCGGCCGGCCGTTCGGGACGTTCGGAGACTTCGCCGCAGCCGTACGGCCTCGAAGCCATCACGGAATACGAGGATATTATCGAGACGATTTACGAGCACGCTGAAGCTGCGTCGCTCCATCTCGATACGATGATCCACGAGAGCGGCACGGCGCAGCTTGAGATCAATTTCAATCATGGCGATCCGGTGCACGTTTCGGATCAGGTGCTCGTGTTCAAGCGCATCGTCCGCCAGGTGGCGCTGAAGCACGGCGTCTACGCAACGTTTATGGCCAAGCCGATGGAGAACCAGCCCGGCAGCGCGATGCATCTCCACATCTCGCTGGTCGATGTCAAAAAAGGTGTCAATCTTTTCGGCGCCGAGCCAGGGGATGGCGGTGACGGCAATACCGATATGTTCAGGCATTTCGTCGGCGGGCTGCAGAGATATTTGGGCGATGTGACGCCCCTGTTCGCGCCGAACGTGAATTCCTTCCGCCGCATGCGCCCCGATTTTTCGGCGCCGGTGAACGTGCAATGGGGCTACGACAATCGCTCGTGCGGGCTGCGGGTGCCGATCTCGCATCCGTCGAACCGGCGCATCGAGAACCGGCTGCCTGGCGCCGACGCCAATCCCTATCTCGCGATCGCCGCCGTGCTGGTGTGCGGCTATATCGGCATGCGCGATAAGATTGCGCCGGCGGAGATGGTGCAGGGCAGCGCGTACAAATGGAAGCGCACGCTGCCACGCACGCTGCGCGAAGGCTTGGACCGATTTAAGGAATGCAAGCCGGTGATCGAGCTGCTCGGCGCGCATTTTTGCAACGCGTTCGAGATGATCAAAGACCACGAACTTGGCAATTTCGAAGGCGTGATCAGTTCGTGGGAACGCGACCACCTGTTGCTCAAGGTCTGAAGTGAGCTTCGATGAATGACGGCCTCGGCATGGAACGGTCGTACTATGTCGCGACCGCCGCTCCATTTGCGCCTGCGCCTAGGCTTGAAGGCGAAGTAAACGCCGACGTCGTGGTTATTGGCGGGGGCTACACGGGCTTGCATGCGGCGCTAAACGCGGCGGAGCGGGGCTTTTCCGTAGCGCTGCTTGAAGCGGGACGCATCGGCTGGGGCGCGTCGGGGCGCAATGGCGGCCAGATCATCCCGGGTTGGCGCAAAGGCGCGAGCGAGCTGATCGCGCGCTACGGCAAGCACGAGGCGCGCAAGCTGTTCGAGCTCGCGCTGGAAGCGCGCACGCTGACGATCAACCGGATCGCCCAGCACGCCATCCCATGCGACCTGCATGTGAACGGCCACCTGACGCTCGCGGCAAAGCGGGCGGACACGCGCTGGATGGCTGAGGAAGCGGCGACGCTCGCCGACGTCATGGATTACCCGCACGCTCGCGTGCTCAGCGCAGAGGAAGCGCGCGCGAAGGTGGCGGCGCCGGATTTTCATGGCGGGCTGCTCGACTCGTGCGGCGGGCATTTGCACCCGCTGAACTATGCGCTGGGCCTGGCGGGAGCCGCGCGGGCGGCGGGGGTGCGTCTTTACGAAAACGCGCGCGTCACCAAAGTGAAAACCATAGCGGGCGTTGTCGCGCACACGAAAGGGGGAGCTGTGCGCGCGCGTTACGGCGTGCTGGCGTGCGACGCTTTGCTGGAGGGCCTCGAGCCGCGCATCGCCGGACGCATCATGCCGGTGGCGAATTATCTTGTCGCGACCGAGCCGTTGGCGGCGCCCGATAGCGTCATCGCCGATCAGCTCGCGGTGAGCGACAGCCGCTTTGTCGTCAATTATTTCCGCATCGGCGCGGATGGCCGGCTCATCTTCGGCGGCGGCGAGCGCTACACGCCGTCGCCGCCCGCGGACATCGAAACGTTTGTGCGCAAGCACTTGTTGGGGATTTTCCCGCAGCTCGAGCCAGCGCGGATCGCTTACGCCTGGGGCGGGCTGGTATCGATCACCATGACGCGCATGCCGCATATCGGCAGGCTCGGCGATCTCTTTTTCGCGCACGGCTATTCCGGGCAGGGCGTGCTGCTGCCGGCGCTCGTGGGCAAGGTGCTCACTGAAGCGATGTCTGGAACGGCGGAGCGTTTCGATGTTCTGGCAAGCCTCGCGCCACCAGAATTTCCCGGCGGCGCGGCGTTGCGCTCACCGCTGCACGTGCTCGGCATGCTCTGGTACGCGCTGCGCGACCGGTTGTGAGCTAGGGCGAAACCTGTGCAGCGCGCCGCCCTTCGACAAGCTTAGGGTGACGCGACTTAAACTGTCGAGGCTAACCCACCAGCGTCAGCCTGAGCCTGTCGAAGGCGGCATCGTTAGCGCAGCGCCGCCGCTTGCCGTGCGGCGCTTTCAATCGTCGCCCAATCGCCGGCGTGTATCTTTTCGGCCGGCGCGATCCATGAGCCGCCGACGCACAACACGTTGTCGAGCGCGAGATAATCCGGTGCTTTTTCCGCTGTGATCGAACCGGTGGGGCAGAAGCGGATGCTGGGGAATGGACCCGCGAGCGCTTTCAGCGCGCTGACGCCGCCGAGTTGTTCGGCCGGGAAAAACTTGAAGCAGCGAAAGCCTCGCTCGATGCCGCGTTGCACTTCACTCGCCGTTGCAACGCCGGGGATGAAGGGGATCGCAGCCTTGTGCGCGGCTTTCATCAGCTTTGTCGTGGCGCCCGGCGAGAGCGCGTATTTTGCGCCCGCTGCGATCGCGGCGGTGAGATCGTCCGCCGTCAGCACTGTGCCGGCGCCGACGATCATCTCCGGCGCCTCCGCGGCGATGGCGCCGATGGCATCCAGCGCCGCGGCCGTGCGCAGCGTGACCTCGATCGTCTTGACGCCGCCCGCGAGCAGCGCGCGGGCCAGCGGCACGGCGTGCGCGGCGTCATCGATGACGACAACGGGCATCACCGGCGACAGCCGCAGCACATCTTCCGGCTGAAGCGGCTCGCTCACCGGCGCACGTCCGAACCGGAATCGGAAAGATAGAAGTTCACGTCGGCCACCGTGGAAAGATTGAAGTCGCCGGGAATGTAGTGCTTGAGGCACGCGGCGGCGAGCGCAAAATCTGCGATCTCCTGGAAGCTCATTTCGTTCCAGAGGCCATGAATAACGCCAGCGGCGAAGGCGTCGCCGCCGCCAATGCGATCGACAATGCCGCGAAGCGTGTGCGTGCGCGAGCGGTAGGCTCCGCCGTCCTTGGTGAACAACAGCGCTGTCAGTTCGTGGTGATCAGCGCTGACCACTTTGCGCTCTGTGGAAGCCAATATGCTGAGGTGGGGATAGCGTTCGAACGCGATGCGAGCTGCATCCTCCGCGTTCTTCGGTTGCTCACCAGTCACGAGCGCGATGTCACGTGCGTCTGCAAACAGCAGCATGGCGTAGAAGAAAAGTCCGTGCAGCACCGGCACGGAATCTTCGCCGCGCGCTTCCCAGAGCTTAGCGCGGAAATTCGCATCGAACGACGTGCGCGCGCCGACGCTGCGCCCGATGCGCAACGCCATAAGGGCCGCTTCCGCCGCTTGTTCGCTCACTGCTGCGGTGATGCCGGAGACATGTAGCCAATCGGTATTTTCCGGCGCCTGATCCCAATTGATAGCGGTGCGCGATGCCCGCGCAAAGGCAGAGTCGGCGCGGTCATAGAGCACGTCGGAGGGGCGGCTTCCTGCGCCGGGCGTCAGGAAGTAAAGCCCCATCCTGCCGTCGCCGAACTTGACGTCGCTGACGTCAACGCCCCACCGCCGCAACTCACTCAACGCATGATGGCCGAGAGCATTGTCTGGCACGATGCTCGCCATGCGCACTTGGTGCCCAAAGCGCGCCAGCGACACGGCGACGTTCGCTTCCGCGCCGCCGACATGGCTTTCGAGCCGCGGCGTTTGCAGCATGAGTTCGCGGGCCGGCGCCGAGAGCCGGAGCAGAATTTCGCCGAAGCATAGAATGCGCGCCACGTACGCTCCTTACGCCGCGCTCATCGCGCGAGCCAGCCCCCGTCGACCGGAATAATCGCGCCGTGCACATAGTCCGACGCGGCGCTGGCCAGAAACACGGCCGCGCCGCCGAGGTCCGAGGCGTCGCCCCAGCGGCCGGCGGGGATGCGGTCGAGAATTTGTGCGTTGCGGGCCTTGTCGGCGCGCAAGGCTTCGGTGTTGTCGGTGGTCATGTAGCCTGGCGCGATGGCGTTGACGTTGACGCCTTTGCCCGCCCACTCGCACGCGAGCAGCCGCGTGATGCCGGCGAGGCCGCTTTTGCTGGCGGTGTAGGAGGGCACGCGGATGCCGCCTTGGAAGGAGAGCATCGAGGCGACGTTGACGATCTTGCCGCGGCCCTGCGCGATCATGTGACGGCCGGCGGCTTGCGCGAGGAAGAACGCGCATTTGAGGTTGGTGTCGACCACCGCGTCCCAGTCTTCCTCGCTGAAGTCGACGCTGTCGTTGCGGCGGATGATGCCCGCATTGTTGACGAGGATGTCGATCCTGCCGAACTCGCTGACGGTGCGCTCGACGATGCCGGCGATGGGCGCGGTGGAGGAGAGGTCGGCTTCGATGGAGAGAAACTTGCGGCCGAGCGCTTTCACTTGCGCGCCAGTTTCGTCCGCCGGGCGGCGGCTGGTCGAGACAATGTCCGCGCCCGCTTGCGCCAGCGCCACGGCGATGGCTTGCCCGAGGCCAACATTGCCGCCGGTGACAATTGCGCCTTTGCCTTCGAGGCTGAACGGATTGGCGCTCATTACGAAGCGCGCACGCGGCGGATGTAATCGGCGATGGCGGTGTCCTGCGCGTTGGCGAAGAACAATTCTTCGAAGCGCTCACCGGCGACGGCGGCCTTCAATAAATCCTGATCCACCGACTTCAGCACCGTCAGCATGTCGTGACACGACGCGACCTTCAATTCTTTCAGGATGCCGCGGTTCTTGGCCATGATGGCCGCGCGCTCCTTCGGATAGCCGAGGCCGCGTTCGCCGTCGAAGAGCTTGCGATAGCAATCCTGCAGATTGAGCTCCGCGGCCCAGCCGAAGCCCTTGGCGTACGGCATGGCGATGGCGTTGCCGTCATTGATCTGTCCGAACAGGAACGCATCCGTCGGGTCGGCGATGAGGCCGCAGAACACGCCAGGCATGGAGTTGCACGCGAGCATTGAGCCCATGCCGGTGCCGCAGCCGGTGACAACAAAGTCCGCTGCCTTCGCGTTGATTAGAATGCCAGCGAGGAGGCCATTCATCACATAGGTGAGCGAGGCCTTATCCTCGGCGCCGTACATCCCGTAGTGATGCACCTTGTGGCCGAGGGGCTCGGCCACAGATTTCAGCGCGTCATGAACGATGCCGCTCTTCGCGGCTTGGCTGTTCTCAATGATGAGCGCGATTTTCATGGGACGGTCCCTGTCTGGCTTAGAGATTCTAGTACGGGTTCACTGGCGGGTACTTGCTCGATTTGGTAACCGGTGTCACTGGCTCTTTCAAGCGGCTTCGCCCGTTCTACCGTTTGGCCGGCCCAGTGGAATCTCGCACCACCAAAGCCGGGGAGGTGGCGGGCGCGGCTTCGCGCGGATTCTCGTCAGAACCGTCGGTGGCGCCGATGAGCTTTTCCGCCGCCATGCGCCCGATTTCGCGCGTCGGCGTTCGCACCGTGGTCAGCGGCGGCCAGACGCTGGAGGCTATCTGGAAATCATCGAAACCGACCACTGACACATCGCCCGGGCACTGCAGCCCGGCGCGGCGGATGGCGTGCAGCACGCCGGCGGCCATTTCGTCGTTGGCGGCGAAGATGGCGGTCGGGCGGGGCTCCCGCTTCAGCAATTCCGCGCCGCACGAAATGCCGGTCTCGAACGTGTAGGCGCCTTGCATCACGTAATCGTCCGGCAGCTTCAGCTTGCGGTCCTTCAGCTCTTCATCGAAGCCGCCGCGGCGCTCGTGCGAGGAGCGGAAACTCGGCGGGCCGGAGATGAAGCCAATAATGGTGTGGCCAAGTTCGGCCAGGTGCCGCGCCGCGGCGCGCCCGCCTTGGCGGTCATTCGACACGATGATGTGCGCCGGCTCGTCGACCGGCACCGAAGCGATGCGGATATAGGCGCAGCCGACTTCATCGAGGATCACTTTGACCCGGTCGTCTTCGGAAACGGACGGCGTCAGCACCACGCCGGAGAGTTTTTGGCGTTCTATGAAGCGGCGGAAGTCGGTGAGAAACGTCGGATTGTTGCGGTTGCAAGGGTGGACGACCAATTCGTAGCCTGAGCCGCGCATCGCATCGAGCATGCCCAATTGCATGTTCACCACGTATTGCGGGTTCGGGTTGTCGTAGACGAGGCCGATCAGGAATGAGCGCCGGAAGGCGAGGCCGCGCGCCTGCGGATCAGGCGAAAAGCCGATCTCGGCAATGATGCGGTTGATGTTCTCGCGGGTTTCTTCTTTTACGAACGGCGATTGATTAATTACGCGCGACACCGTCTTCTTCGAGACGCTGGCCAGGCGCGCCACATCGTTGATGGTGGGCTTCTTTTCCCCGCCCAGCCCGCGCCGGCGAGGCGGATTGTCGTCATCGGCCATGGACGCGGACCATAGGCGCCCGCGGCTTCGCTTGGCAACGCAAATGTCGCGGGACAATTATGCGCGGCCAATTGCTTGGGCCCCTGTTTGCCAGCAGCGCCAAATCCTAGTTTGTAAGGAGCATGGCAGAGTTCATTCCCGTTCCCCCGTTCGACCTCGTCGTTTTCGGCGCCACCGGCGATCTCTCGCTCCGCAAGCTTTTCCCGTCGTTGCTGCACCGCTATCTGGACGGACAGATCCCGCCGCAATCGCGCATCATCGGCGCGGCGCGCTCCGATCTCGACACCGAAGCCTTCCGTCAGATGGTGCACGAGAGCCGCGGCAAGTTCGCGCCGGGCGCGTGTGTCGACGAAGCGAAGTGCGCTGAGTTTCTGAAGCACGTTCACTACGCCCGCGTCGACGCGACGGCGCCGGCGGGCGAATGGGGTGCGTTGAAGGATGCGCTCGCTGACGGCGACGGCAATGTGCGCATCTTCTATCTCAGCACGGCGCCGTCTCTTTTCGTGATGATTGCGCAGCGTCTCCAAGAGACCGAGCTAGCCACGCCGAATTCGCGCATCGTGCTGGAAAAGCCGATCGGGCGCGATCTCTCTTCGTCGCGTGAGATCAACGATGGCGTCGGCCGTGTGTTCGATGAGCACCGTACATTCCGCATCGATCACTATCTCGGCAAGGAGACAGTGCAAAATTTGTTGGTGCTGCGCTTCGCCAACATGCTGATCGAGCCGATCTGGTCGCGCGCGACCATCGATCACGTGCAGATCACGGTGGCAGAAGAACTCGGTGTCGAAGGCCGAGCCGAATATTACGACAAGTCCGGCGCGCTGCGGGATATGGTGCAGAACCACATGCTGCAGCTCTTGTGCTTGGTGGCGCTGGAATCGCCGAACAGCATGGACGCTGACGCGATCCGCACTGAAAAGCTGAAAGTGCTTTCTGCGCTGCGGCGCATTGATGCCAAACAAGCGGCGGCGAAGACGGTGCGCGGTCAGTACAAAGCTGGGCTCATCGGCGGCAAGCCGGCGCCGGCTTACGCCGACGAAGTTGGCAAGCCGACGAAGACCGAGACGTTCGTCGCCATCAAAGCCGAAGTGGATAATTGGCGCTGGGCTGGCGTGCCGTTTTACCTGCGCACCGGCAAACGCATCGGCGCGCGCCGCAGCGAGATCGTCATTCAGTTCAAGGATACGCCGGTGCCAATCTTCGGCGCGGGCGCCGGCGCGCCGAACAAATTAGTGCTGCGCCTGCAGCCGGATGAAGGCGTGAAGCTCTGGCTCAACATGAAGGAGCCGGGGCCGGGCGGCTTGCGCGTAAAAACGGCGGCGCTCGATCTTTCGTTCGCGGAGGAGTTCGGCGGCGTGCGCTACCCGGATGCGTACGAGCGGCTGTTGATGGACATTGTGCGGGGCAATCTCGCTTTGTTTATGCGCCGCGATGAAGTGGACGCTGCCTGGATGTGGGCCGATGCGTTGCTGGCGGCGTGGGAGCAGGCGGGCGTGGAGCCGCACGGTTACGCTGCTGGCTCCAACGGCCCAACTCAATCAGCGTTATTGCTCGACCGGGATGGCCGAGCCTGGTGGGATCCGGAATGATGGCCCAACTCAACTCGACGATCGAAGCCGTCACCGAACGCATACGGCAGCGCAGCGCCAAGCGCAGGCGGCTCTATCTTGATCTGATTGGTGCGTATGACGCCAGCAAGCCGGCGCGACTGCGCTTAGCCGAGGCGAACCAGGCGCACACCTCCGCCGGGTGTGCGGTGCAGGACAAGATGCAGCTGCTTGGCGGCAAGTGGCCGTCGATCGGCATCGTCACGGCGTATAACGACATGCTCTCGGCGCATGCGCCGTACGAGCGCTTCCCCGAGATCATCCGCAAAGCCGCGCGCGAACGCGGCGCGGTGGCGCAAGTGGCGGGCGGCGTTCCGGCGATGTGCGACGGGGTCACGCAGGGCTTCGAGGGCATGGAGCTTTCGCTCTTCTCGCGCGATGTCATCGCGCTCTCCACCGCCGTTTCGCTCTCGCACGCGACGTTCGATGCGGCGCTGTTACTCGGCATTTGCGACAAGATCGTGCCAGGGCTGTTGATCGGCGCGCTGCGCTTTCCGTGGCTGCCGGCGATTTTCGTGCCGGGCGGGCCGATGCCGTCCGGCTTGCCTAACAAGGAGAAGGCGGCGCGCCGGCAATTGTTCGCGGAAGGCAAGATCGGGCGCGAGGAATTGCTGCAAGTCGAGGCGGAATCGTATCACGCGCCTGGCACCTGCACGTTCTATGGCACCGCCAATTCCAATCAGATGATGATGGAGCTGATGGGGCTCCACCTCCCCAATGCCGCCTTCGTCAATCCCCACACGCCGCTCCGCGACGCGCTCACCATCGCCGCGACGCATCGCGCCGCCGAGATCACCGGGCTTGGTGACGATTATCGCCCGATCGGCCACGTCGTCGACGAGCGCGCTATCGTCAACGCCGTTGTCGGCCTGATGGCGACGGGCGGTTCGACCAATCACTTCATCCATCTGCCGGCGATCGCCGCGGCGGCCGGCATCGAATTGCTATGGGACGATTTCGGCGATGTCGCTCGGGTGACGCCGCTGCTGGCGAAAATTTATCCCAACGGCTCCGCCGACGTAAACAATTTCCGCGACGCTGGCGGCATGGCTTTTCTCACGCGCGAGCTGCTGGGCGAAGGCTTGCTGCACGGCGACATCGTCACCGTGTCGCGTGACGGCATGGAGGGGCACACGCGCGATCCGGCGCTCGAAGGCGAAACACTAGTCTGGCGCGACGCGCCGCAAGTCAGCCGTGACGACACCATCGTGCGGCCGGCGTCCGATCCGTTCAACGCGCATGGCGGCCTCTCGGTGATGAGCGGCGGGCTTGGCCGCGCGTGCGCGAAGACGTCGGCTGTTGGCGCGCCGTTCCTCGTCGTGGAGGCGCCGGCGGCGGTGTTCGACTCTCAGGGCGATGTGCAGGCGGCGTTCCGCGCCGGCGATCTCGACCGCGATTGCGTCATCGTCGTGCGCGGGCAGGGACCGCGCGCCAACGGCATGCCGGAGTTGCACAAATTGATGCCGCTCATGGGCGCATTGCAGGACCGCGGCTTCAAGGTGGCGTTGGTGACGGACGGGCGCATGTCCGGCGCCAGCGGCAAGGTCTTGGCGGCGATCCACGTGACGCCGGAAGCGGCGGAGGGTGGCCCGCTGGCGAAGGTGCGCGACGGCGACATCGTGCGCGTCGATGGCGAGCGCGGCTTGCTGGACGTGGTGTCGCCGCCGGATTGGCGCGACCGCGCGCCGGCGCAACTCGATCTCGCGGCTAACGCACGCGGCATGGGGCGAGAACTCTTTTCGCTCTTCCGTCTGAATGCTTGCAGCGCCGAACGCGGCGGCTCGGCCTTTCCGGACTACGATCCGATCTAAGGTTCGTTGCGCGTGTTCAAGCGTTCCTGGAACGCCGCGTCGCGCGGCGCCGGAGCAAAGCCTTCGCCGACGGAAATTTCCAGTTCGCGGTTGACGCCGCCGCCGAGCGGCACCGTCAAATGCTCGACCGTGCGAAACACGGTGAAGTCGCCGGCGACGAACGGCAGATAAGAGCGCTGCAAATGTACGACGAGCACGCGCCCGCCTTCTTCCGCGCGCATCGGATCGCTGGCTTCGGCCGAGTTGTGCGCTTCGGCTTGCAACAGCCACATGCGCACCGGCGGCAGCGGGGCGCCGGCGCGGCGGGCGTGGCGCCAGTAATAATTGAGCTCGAAATAAGTGGCGCGGTCATCCACCAACACGGCGGTGAAGGGCGCTTCGCCGGGCTGCGTTACAGCGCGCGACATGACTTCGCGCGCGGTCTGCTCCCAGGCTTGCGCCGTGTGGATGCCCTTGGCCTGGTTTGCGATGGCGGGCATCGACAGCACCACAATGGCGAACGCAACGCCCAAAGCGGCGTTCACGGCGCTCGCGCCCGCAAGCCAGCGCCGGCCGTTGACCGAGCTGAACAAAGTGCCGGTGATCCACACCACGATCGCCGGATACGCCACCGCCGCCCAATTGGCGTTGGCGCGCGAGATGAAGGCGATCAGCGAGATGAAAATGAACGGCGGCAGAATATAGGCGAGCAGGAATTTATCTTCGTTTGAGAGCGCGTCCCGCCGCCCGATCGCGCGCCAGATCGCCCAGATCACCGCAAAGAAGATGATCGGGCCGAGCACGCCGGCTTGGCCGCCGATAAACTCGAACAGCTCGTCGAAGTGGAACATGTCGTCGAGATTGAGGCTGGCGTTCGAGGCGGTGTGGCGCGCGGTGGCGAAGCCATTATTGACGTTCCAAACGATGTTCGGCGTAACGATCAGCGCCGCGATCAAGCCTGCAACCCAGCCGCGCCCGCCCGCCAGCGCTTGGCGCACAATTTCCATTCGCCACGCAGCGAACGCGGTGCAGACGACAAAATAGAGCATCGCGTATTTGGCCAGCACGCCGAGGCCGAGAAACACACCGATCACGATCGCCCAGTGCATGGCGCGCGTGTCGATCATGCGCCACATGGCGTAGAGCGCGACGGTCCAGAGCGGCAGCAGCACGGCGTCGGTGGAGATGAGACTCGAGCTGAAGAAAACGCCTGGCAGCATCAGCCAGCCAAGGCCAGCCCAGAAGCCCGGCCACGCGCCGTACATGTTGCGCGTGAGCGCGTAGACGCCGCCTGCCGCAACCGCGTGCGCCAATGGCGCGCCGAGCCGCACCGCCCATTCCGCGTCCGTGCCGGCGAGCGTCGTCGTTGCGCCGATCACCCAGGCCACCATGGGCGGCTTGGTGAAATAGCCCCAGTCGAAGCTGCGCGACCACATCCAATATTGCGCTTCGTCGAAATAGAGCCCGAGCGGGCTCTCGAACAGCGCCCAGATCCGCGTTGCGGTCAGCACGATCAGCACGGCGAGAAACGCCAGTGTCGCGCGGTCGAAGGCGGCCCGGGCTGCGGTCATTGATGTCTCATTGGTCCCCCGCGCCTCATAGCGGAGGCGGGCCGCGGGCGCCAGAACGGCGGCGCACTTGTGTGGGGGTGAAACTTGCCTATCTGGGCTCGTTCGCTTGCGCTATGGAGCCGCCATGACGACGATTCCCGCTGAATGGCGCCCGCACAAGGCGATCTGGACCGGATGGCCCTCGGCGGCCGATCTCTGGGGCGAGGATTTGGAGCCTGCGCGCGCGGAAGTCGCGAGCATGGTGCGCGCGCTCTGGGACCAGGGCGGCGGCGATAAGGTGCGCATTCTGGCGCACGGGCGCGAGGCGGAAGCGACCGCTAAACTGGCGCTTGGGCAGGCGGCGGACGTGATCCCCGGCGCGTTCGGCGACATCTGGTTTCGCGACAGCGGACCGATCTTCACCAACGATGGCCGCGCTATCGGCTTTCAGTTCAATGGCTGGGGCGAAAAGTACGTGCTGCCGCATGATGACGAAGTCAGCGCCCGCATCGCGCTGCTCGCTAACGTCAATTACAAGCGCCACGATTTTATCCTCGAGGGCGGCGCCATCGAGATGGACGGGGAAGGCGCGCTGCTGACGACCCGCCAGTGTCTGCTCAACCGCAATCGCAACGCGCATTGGACTGAGGAGGGCGCGGAAGCGGCGCTGAAGAAGGCGCTCGGGATCGAGAAGGTGCTGTGGCTCGACGAAGGTTTGATGAACGATCACACTGACGGGCACATTGATAACCTTGCGCGCTTTGTCGCGCCGGGCGTTGTGGTGTGTCAGGCGCCGTTCAGCCGGGACGATCCGAACCATGACGTGCTGGAGGAGATCGCGCTCTCGCTCGCGGCTATGCGCGACGCGCAAGGCCGCAAGCTTGAAGTGGTCCGCATTCCATCGCCTGGCGCGGTCGAAGATGAGGATGGCGACATCGTGCCGGCGAGCCACATGAACTTCATTATCGGCAACAGCACAGTTGTTGTGCCAATCTATTCCGGTAGCGGCGATGACGCCGTGAATGCGCTCGCGCCGCTTTTTCCCGGCCGCAAGGTGCTTGGGCTTTCGTCGCACGCCATCCTCACCGGCGGCGGCTCGTTCCACTGCATCACGCAACAGGAGCCGGCGTGATGCGCTTGTGGCGGCCTGTCGGGCCGGCCGAGCTTGCGTTGATCGAAGCGTCCGGTTGGAAACGCTTTCCACCGCGCTTGCCGGAGCAACCGATCTTTTACCCCGTGCTCAACTTTGAATACGCGGAACAGATCGCGCGTGATTGGAACTCGAAAGGCATAGCGGACCGGCATGAAGGCCATGTCGTAAGCTTCGACGTTGCTGATGCGATGGCGACACGCTACCCGGCACGGACGGCGGGCGCAGCCATGCACCGCGAACTCTGGGTGCCTGCTGACGAACTCGACACCTTTAACGATGCGATCGAAACATCAATTGAACTTGTAGCCAGCTATCGCCACGGCTCTCGAGTTGAGGACTAGCAATGCCCCGCACAATCACCGTCGCCGCGATCCAGACGTCGTATGGCGCGGACATCAACGCCAACATCGAAAAGACCGAGCGCTTAGTTCGCGATGCGGCCAAGAAGGGCGCGCAGGTGATCTTGCCGTCGGAGCTGTTTCAGGGGCCGTATTTCTGCACCACGCAGGAAGAGAAGTGGTTCGCCACGGCGTTCGAAGCGAAGACGCATCCGTGCGTGCAGGCGCTCGAGCCGGTGGCGAAGGAATTGGGCGTTGTGATCCCGGTTTCGATCTATGAGCGCGATGGGCCGCACTATTACAACTCGGTCGTCATCCTCGATGCTGACGGCAAGCAGCTTGGCGTCTATCGCAAGAGCCATATCCCTGACGGCCCCGGCTATCAGGAGAAGTACTACTTCCGCCCCGGCGATACCGGATTTAAAGTGTGGGACACCGCGCACGGCCGCATCGGCGTCGGCATTTGCTGGGATCAATGGTTTCCCGAAGCCGCGCGCGCAATGGCGATGCAGGGCGCCGAAGTGCTGTTCTATCCGACCGCGATCGGCAGCGAGCCGCACGATGCTTCGCTCGACACGCGCGATCCCTGGCGGCGCGCCATGCAGGGGCACGCGGTGTCGAACGTGATCCCGGTGGTGGCGTCCAATCGTATCGGCGTCGAGCCCAGCGGCCAGAACTTCTACGGCTCCAGCTTCATCGCCGACCATCGCGGCGATCTGGTGCAAGCTTTTGAGCGCGAGGATGAAGGCGTGCTGGTTCACCAATTCGATCTCGATTTTCTGGACCGCCACCGCGCTGCCTGGGGTTTCTTCCGCGATCGGAGAACGGAGTTTTACCGCTGACGCGGCGGCGGGAACTTTCGCCTTTTCGATGCGTTCGCCGGGCTGCGGGGCCGTGTGCGGTCATGGGGGACGTCCGCTGTGTCAAGATTGTCTGCGCCTCTCGATAGAACCGCTTTCCCAAGTGGCGCTAGTGAAACCGCGGCGCTGATCCGCTCTTTCGACTGGTCGAAGACGTCGCTCGGCCCGATCGCGGGCTGGCCGCGAAGCTTGAAGGCTGCGACCTCGCTCATGCTCCAGTCGCGCGTCCCCATGGTCATGCTGTGGGGCGTCGATGGCGTGATGATCTACAACGACGCCTATTCCAGCTTCGCCGGCAAACGCCATCCAAAGCTGCTCGGCAGCAATGTCCGCGAAGGTTGGCCCGAGGCCGCCGACTTCAATGACAATGTCATGAAGGTGGGCCTCGCCGGCGGCTCGCTGGCTTACACCGATCAAGAACTCACCCTCTACCGCAACGGCCGGCCAGAGCAGGTTTGGATGAACCTCGACTATTCCCCGGTGCTCGACGAGAGCGGGCGTCCAGTGGGCGTGATCGCCATCGTCATCGAGACTACCGAGCGCGTGCTCGCCGATCGCCGGGCCGCGGCCGAGCAGGAACGCCAGCGGCAATCGCTGCAGCAAATGCCTGGGTTCGTCGCCGTGCTGAGCGGCCCCGAGCATGTGTATGAATATGTCAACGACGCCTACGTAAAAATATCTCAGCGGACGAATTTTGTTGGCCGCAAGTTTCGCGACGTCTTCGCCGACCTCTCGGATCAGGCCTACCAGAAACTTCTCGACCAAGTCTACGCAAGCGGCGACGCCGTGGTGATGAAAGGAATGGAGCTGCGCCTGCACGGCAGCGCCGACGTCCAGTACATCGATTTCCTGTTTGAGCCGATCCGCGATGACGCAGGCAAAGTCAGCGGCATATTTATTGGCGGGTATGAGGTTACGGACGCCTATCGGGCCACGGCCGCGCTGCGCGAAAGCGAGGCGCGCCTGCGCTTTCTCGATGCGCTCAGCCGCGAGACTGCGACGAGCCTAGACGCCGATGCCATACTGGCGACCACGACCCGCATGGTCGGCGAGTATCTGGGCGTATCGATCTGCGCCTACGCCGATATGGACGAAGACCAGGATGGCTTCACCATACGCGGCGATTGGAGCGCGCCGGGGTCGCAGAGCATCGTGGGCCGCTACAGTCTCGCCGCCTTCGGCAAACGCGCGGTCGCTGATCTCGGCGCCGGCCGGCCGTTGATCATTGAGGACAGTCTGGCCGAACTGGCGCTTGAGGAAGCGGCGACGTTCAGAAGTATCGGCATCGCGGCGACCATCTGCATGCCGCTGATAAGGGAAGGGCGCCTGACGGCGTTGATGGCGATCCATAATCGCGAGCCGCGCGCTTGGAGCCAGAACGAACTCGCGCTGCTCAGAGAAGTCACCGAGCGCTCCTGGGCGCATATCGAGCGCTTGAGCGCCGAGGCCGAGTTGCGGACCAATGAGGAAAATTTCCGGACACTTGCCCGCGCCATGCCGAACCATGCGTGGACCTCGCCGCCGGACGGCATGCTCGATTGGTTCAACGAGCAAGTGTACGCTTATAGCGGCTTGGAGCGGGACGGCCTCGTCGGCCAGGGATGGGCGCGCATGGTCCATCCTGACGACATCCCGTTCGCAAGCGCCCGGTGGGCGCAGGCCCTCTCCTCGGGCGAATCCTACGAAATGGAATTCCGCCTTCGGCGCGCCGATGGAGAGTATCGCTGGCACATTGCGCGCGCCGTGCCGATCAAGAGCGATGGCGGAGAGGTGCTCCGCTGGATTGGCACAAACACCGACATACACGACCAAAAGCAAGCCGTTGAAGCGCTTGCCAGCCTCAACGCCGATTTGGAGCGGCAGGTGTTGGAGCGCACGCGCGAGCGTGGCGTCACCTGGAAGGTAAGCCCGGATTTGCTTTCTGTGATGACGCCGGAGGGCATGTTTGAAACCGTCAATCCGGCCTGGACCACCGCTCTTGGGTGGACGACCGACCACATGACGCGGACGCCCTACATCAATTTTGTTCACCCCGACGATGTGCAGGCGAGCCACAACGCGTTCGATCGCGTCAAGCGCGGCGACCCGGTTTTGCGGTTTGAGAATCGCTATCGCCACAAAAGCGGCGAGTGGCGTTGGCTGTCTTGGGTCGCGGTTCCGGTGGACGGCAAAATATATTGTAGCGCGCGCGACGTCACGCCGATCAAGGAGGCCGAGACCGAACTCGCGGCCGCGCAAGACGCTCTGCGCCAAGCGCAAAAGATGGAGGCCATCGGCCATTTAACCGGCGGCATCGCGCACGATTTCAATAATCTTTTGGCGGCGATCATCGCAAGCGTGTCTCTGATCGAACGCAGATTGACCGACGGCAAGCCGGGCGCAGAACGCTACATCAGCGCGGCGCGCGACGCCGCCCAACGCGCTGCCGCCCTCACGCAACGCCTGCTCGCGTTCTCGCGCCGGCAGACGCTCGATCCCGCCTCAACGGATTTAAATACGCTCGTCTCCGGTATGGAGGATCTGATCCGGCGCACGGTCGGACCGGGCGTCGAGGTGGAGGTGGCTGGCGCGGACGGCTTATGGGCGATCCGCGTCGATCGTTCGCAGCTGGAGAACGCACTGCTCAACCTGTGCATCAATGCCCGCGATGCGATGGCGCCGGATGGCGGAAGCATAAGGATCGAGACGGCGAACAGGTCATTGGATCAGCGCGCCGCTAAAGTGCGCGACCTGCCGCCTGGCCATTACGTCTCGCTCAGCGTCACCGACACGGGAACCGGCATGTCGCCCGAAACGCAGACGCGCGCGTTCGATCCGTTCTTCACGACAAAGCCGATCGGGCAAGGCACTGGCTTGGGCTTGTCGATGATTTATGGTTTCGTGCGCCAGTCCGGCGGCCAAGTCCGCATCACTTCCGAGGTCGGCAAAGGCACAACGATGCGGCTCTACCTGCCGCGTCACCACGGCGCCGTGGAGGGCGCCGATGAGGCTGTTGACGAACCTGTTGTCGATAGTGGCGACGGCGAGACCATTCTCGTCATAGACGATGAAGCAGCGCTTCGCATGCTGATCGGCGATGTGCTCGCAGAAACCGGTTATCGGGTCACCACCGCGCCGGACGGCCCGACTGGGCTTGAAATTCTTCGGTCCGATATGCGCATCGATTTGCTGATCACCGATGTTGGTTTGCCGGGCGGCATGAACGGCCGGCAAGTGGCCGATGCGGCGCGTATTGCGCGGCCTGATATGAAAGTGCTGTTCATCACCGGCTACGCAGAAAACGCGGCCATCGGCGATGGCCATCTGGAGCCGGGAATGGAAGTGCTCACAAAGCCTTTCGAAATCACCGAGCTTGGCGTCAAAGTGCGGGAAATGCTGGAGCGCTAGCGCACCGTGCGAAGCTGGATCAGCGCTTGGTCGCGCAGGCGCGCGTCGCCAAACGCTAGCACGCGTCCGCCCTTGCTCGCATCGCCGCCAGCCCAGCTCAGCACGCCGCCGCCGGCGCCGGTGACGATTGGAATTAGCGCGGCGATGTCGAAGGGCTTGAGGCCGGACTCGATGACGCAATCGATGTGACCGCTCGCGAGCATGCTATAGGCGTAGCAGTCGCAGCCGAAGCGGGTGAGCTTGGCCACCGCGCGCGCGCTGGCGAAAGCCTCGGTTTCGTCGCCAACGAACAAGTACGGATCGGTGGTGGAGAGGATAGCTTCACTCAAGGTCGCGCAGGCGCGCGTTTTGAGCGGCTTGGTTTCGCCACGTGCGATGACGTTGGCGCCGCTCATCCAGCCGCGATAGCGCTCGTCGAGATAGGGTTGATCCATCACCCCGATGAGCGGGGCGCCGTCGTGGTAGAGCCCGATCAGCACGCCCCAGGTCGGCAGGCCGGCGATGAAGGCGCGGGTGCCGTCAATCGGGTCGAGGATCCATTGATAGCCGCTCGTGGCGAGCGTGCCGCCGTATTCTTCCCCGAGGATGTCGTGCTCGGGAAATTCGCGTTCGATCAGCGCGCGCATGGCGCGTTCGGAGGCTTGATCGGCTTCGGTAACGGGATCGAAACGCGCGCCGCCTTTGTTTTCGCACACGTGCGGCGCGCGGAAGAAGGGGAGGATCGCCGCGCGCGCAGCGTTGGCGAGCGTGTCAGCGAAGGCTAGGAGGCGAGGGAGGTCGTGAAGCATTAGCGGACCGCCGGCTTCCAGCCGAATCCACAGGCCTGAGCAAGCGTGATCACCGAATGCCGGCTGGAAGCCGGCGGTCCGAAGCGGTGCGATCTGCGTGTCATCATCGGCGCACTATAGCGGGCTTTGCGCGGTGTTGGATGGACTTCCTGCCGCCCAAACGAAGACGGGCCCGCCGAAGCGAGCCCGTTCCCCCCGTAGCCCTCGACCGAGAGCGGCGTTTTAGGCCGCGTCGGTGGATTCGTCTTGCAGCGCTTTCGCCAGATCGAGCAGGCGGCGGCGCGGACGTTCGCCGAGCTTGTAATAAGCGCGGATCAGTTCGAGCGTTTCTTTCTGCGAGAGCACATCGGCCGCGATCAGATCGCGGTCGTTGGCCGGCGCGCCCGTTGCGGGGTCGGCGGCGGCTTGCAGGCCTTCGAAGAAATAGTTGACCGGCACGTTCAGCGCGACGGCGAGTTCGTAGAGACGGCTCGCGGTCACGCGGTTGGCGCCGCATTCGTATTTTTGGATCTGCTGGAAGCGGATGCCAATGGACTCAGCCAGCTGCTGCTGGGTGAGGCCCAAAAGCCGGCGACGGCGGCGAAGCCGCTTGCCGACATGGAGGTCGATGGCGTTAGCCATGGTGGTGCGCCCTTAGTTCACGGCGGTTTCCCCCATGGGCCCGCCTTATGCGCAGGGTGGGAGAGCATGAGCCGTGCCACGCATCCGTGACGCGAATTGCGCCGTGTTAAGCGTTGGCGGGCTGTGCGCCACGCGTGCTGAGCGAAAGCTGAACCGAAACGGCGCCTTGCGATTGGTAAACACGCGCCGGCCACGGTTTCGACATGGACCCGCCGTGCGCGGCGCATCTTCGGCGGCGAGGATTTCCCGCGAAACGAGGTTCACGATGAAGACTGGCGCTCTGCTGCTGATTTCCCTGCTCGCGCTCGGGGCGTGCGCCTCGGCGCAGCGCACCTTGAGCTACGATGCCGGTATCCCTGACGCGGACGTGTTCGTTGGCGATCAGCGCTTCCAGGTTTGGTTTCACGACACCGATCAGACGGTTCTCGTCATGCGCGGCGATCCCCAGCCGCTCGGCCAGCTTTTGGCGCAAAACGTGATCGTTTACGCTAACGACAGCTCGCTCGGCATTTTATGGTGGGGCGCAGCGGCGAACGCAGTGCTGCAACCGATCGGCTGCTACGGCACGGAAGTGACGGGCTCGGACCAGATGCGCGAGATCGAATACACCTGCCCGCAGGCGGCGGACGTCGATGCGCAAGTGGCGGCGCAGCGCGAGCAATGGCGCCGCGGCGTGCGTGTGCCGGCCCCGGCTGCAGCGAACTGATTAATCCGTACACTGAGTAGGAACCGAGTGCGCGCGGCGGCTTTCTCCTAGAACGCGAAGGAGAGAAAGATGGCCAAGAAAAAATACCGTAGCCTGCCGAAGCGGATTGCCGGTGTGAAGATTCCCAAAGCCCTGCGCCGCTATGCCGACACCCCGCTCGGCGCTGCAATCATTGCTGAAACATTGGTGGAATTCGGCAAGGACGCGCTGGGCAGCCCAGCAATCCGCCACATCGCCGGCGATGTGCGCCGGGGCGTCGGCAAAGCCGCTCTTGGGTTCTCAGCAGCGCTGCAGCACGCTGCCCATCGCGCCGGCGGCGGCGAGGATGTAGGCGAACCGCGTCGCGGCAAAAAGCGGGGCGGCTCGACCCCGCGTCTCGATCAAGAAGAGATGGCGCACTGAAGCTTAACCCGCTTCCCTCGCCCGAGCGGACTTCTTGCGTTTGTTCGGGCGAGGTGCGCTGTGCGGAGTCGACGATGGTTGACTCGGATAGCGACAAGCGCCAGCGCGTTTCGCCGGCGCGTCCGAAAGCGGCCAGCGCAGCACTGTCGCGATATGTTTCCTTGATGGTGAAGGAGACAATGCATGCGCGTTCAGGGCATTCCCACCGACCAGTTTGAACATTTTCGCGGCGGCGGTGCGGACGCAAATGGCCAGCCGCCTTTGGTTACGCGATCAGAAGGCGGCGCCAATCCGTGCCGGCACTGTCTCGGACTCATCGCCGATGGCGAAGCCAAGCTGGTGCTGTCTTATCGGCCCTTCGAAGGCGCGCCGCAGCCGTACGCTGAAACGGGGCCGATTTTTCTTCACCAAACCACGTGCGAGCGGTACGACGGCGAGACCTTGCCGGCTTGGTTTGCGTTCATGGATCCGGCCGCGCTGCGAGGGTACGACGCGAACGATTGGATTCGATATGAGACCGGGCGCATTGTCCCGGGGCGGGACCTTACACAAGCTGCGGCAGAAATTTTGCGGGACGAAAGCATCGCTTACGTCCACGTTCGCTCCAAGTTTGGGTGCTTCCAATGCCGCGTCGATCGCGCCTGAAGCTTAACCCGCTTCCCGCGCCCGCGCGGCCTTCTTGCGTTCGTTCGGGTCGAGGTGGGCTTTGCGGAGGCGGATCGCCGCTGGGGTGACTTCGACGAGTTCGTCGTCTTCGATCCAGGCCATGGCTTGCTCGAGCGTCAGGCGGCGTGGCGGGGTCAGGCGGATCGATTCATCTTTGCCGGACGCGCGCACGTTGGTGAGTTTCTTGCCCTTCAGCGGGTTCACATCGAGATCTTCGCCGCGGCTGTTCTCGCCAATCACCATGCCTTCATAGACGTCCTCGCCGTCGGCGATGAACATCTGGCCGCGATCTTCCAAATTCCACAGCGCGAAAGCGGTCGATTGGCCCTTGTCGTTGGAGACGAGCGCGCCGTTGCGGCGGCCTGGGATTTCACCTTTCCACGGCGCCCAGTCGTGGAAGAGCCGGTTCATCACGCCCGAACCACGCGTGTCGGTGAGGAATTCGCCGTGATAGCCGACCATGCCGCGCGAGGGTGCGTACATGACCATACGCGTCTTGCCGCCGCCTGAGGGCCGCATGTCTTGCAGCTCGGCTTTGCGGATGCTCATCTTTTCAATGACGACGCCGGTATATTCATCGTCCACGTCGATGACGACTTCTTCGACTGGCTCCAGCGTCTGGCCGTTTTCGCTGCGCGTCAGCACCTTCGGACGAGAAAGCGAAAGCTCAAAGCCTTCGCGGCGCATGGTTTCCACCAGCACGCCAAGCTGCAGCTCGCCGCGGCCGGCGACTTCATAGGCGTCGCGGTTGGCGGTTTCGGTGACGCGAATGGCGACGTTGGATTCCGCTTCGGCCAGCAAACGCGCGCGGATGACGCGGCTTTGCACCTTGTCGCCGGCGCGGCCGGCGAGGGGCGAATCGTTGATCGAGACCGTGATCGCCAAGGTCGGCGGATCGATTGGTGTCGACGGGATCGGCGTCGTGAGTTCGGGCGAGCCGATCGTGTCGGCGACCGTAGTTTCAACGAGGCCCGCAATGGCGATGATGTCGCCGGCTTCGGCGGATTCGACCGGCACGCGCTTCAGCCCGCGGAACGAGAGCAGCTTGGTTAAGCGGCCGCGCTCGATCTCTTTGCCTTCGCGCGAGAGCGCCTTCACCGGCTCGCCTACTCTTACACGTCCCGCTTCAACGCGGCCGGTCAACATGCGGCCGAGGAAGGGATCGGAATCGATCATGGTGACGAGGAACGCGAACGGCTGATTCTTGAGCTGGATCGGTTCGGGATCGGGCACGTGCCGCACGATCAGTTCGAACAGCGGCGTGAGGTCTGTGTGCGCGTGGGCCATATCCGTCTTCGCCCAACCTTCCTTGCCGGAGGCGTAGAGGATTGGGAAATCGGCTTGCTCATCCGTGGCGCCGAGGGCGAGGAAGAGCTCGAAGATTTCGTTCAGCGCCTTATCCGGCTCGGCGCTGGCGCGATCGACCTTGTTCAGCACCACCATCGGCTTCAGCCCGCGCTTCAGCGCTTTCGACAGCACGAACTTGGTTTGCGGCATCACGCCTTCGGACGCGTCCACCAGCAGCACGCAGCCATCGACCATGCCGAGGATGCGCTCGACCTCGCCGCCGAAATCGGCGTGGCCGGGGGTGTCGATCACATTGATCTTCTTTCCGGCATAGGGCACGGCGATGTT
>JACMMP010000230.1 GCA_014378995.1 Hyphomonadaceae bacterium | reverse complement strand
GAGGGTCTGATCACGTCTCCGGCAAGCAAGTGACGGCTGTCGGGGAGTTCAAGCCGTACCGTCGCATTGTCGATCTGCGGATCCCCCAAGGGATCAACGAACCTCCCGCGCACGTGAATGTCACACTATTGCGACCGAGGCGGGGCATCGTTGCATGGGGTCAAGAAACGGACGGCGCGAATGGAACGGGAAGTTGTCATGGTCCGAGATGGCGCAGTCGTTTGGCGCGGTCTCGGTCGGGGCGCCAAGAAGAACGACATCACTTCCGCGCAAGAATACTTCCACGAGGCTTGGCGCCGCGCCCTTCAAGATGGTGCGGTCAGCGATACCGACGCGGACAAAGTGCAGTTCCGTATTTCGGCACCGTAGTGTCCTGTTTCGGCGACAGAGCGCCTGAGCATACGCAACGTGACCAACGGCAGGAGCTCAGCGACTAAGCCCTGTCGTGAAATGTGGCGATCTGCGCGACGTTGGCCCTACGTGGACGGTGCGAGATGGGCCTTAGTCAGGGCATAAACGCGATCCAGGCCTCCAACTACGCCCTGTGTTCGTCGGCGCCCGGCTCCCAGCGCATGACGTGTTCGTCGACGAGCCCGCCGATGAAGGCGGGATCTTGGCTCCGATCAAATAGCCGCAGATCATCTTTGACCATCGCTTCGCCTTCGGGGCCGCTGAAAGCTTTTGCGAACGCGGTCTCGTCATCGAACCAGAGATCAACGCTGGCGTCGTAAAGTTGCGCGTAGTGGGGAGGGGCGCCGGTCCAGTGATTTTGCACATATCGCCTGAGGCCTGGGAGTGTGAGCGCGAGCTGGCCATGACTTCCCCGCCATTCACTGAGAACGTATTCCGGCTCCAGATCTTTGCGAAACTTGAGGAGAAACGTTGCCTTATACATCTCGATTTTCCTTTTTTGGGTGGTTTGAAGCTCGCATCGGTTCAGGACCCGCCGAACAGAGTTTCCAGCGGGCGGAGCGGATTGGCGCCGTTCCAGGTGAGATGGCCATCAGCCATCACCGGAACCATCGGATAGCCTTTTCCGAGTTCGAACACTTCGATGAAGCCGCCGATGGAATCCAACGCGTCGTAGAAAGAGGCGCGCCCCAGGCCGACGACTTCGTTGCTCATGGCAAGCTTGAGCCCGCGTTGCTCTAGTTCGCGGCAACGCGCGTCGAAGCTGGCGCCGGAAAGGCCAGACATTTGCGGACAGACGTGGTGAAAGCCTTCACCACGCGCCTCCAAGATTTCGTTGAAGATCGAAGGTTCACGATCGAGAGGCTGCACCAGCTCCATGCAGGTGCCGCCGAGAAATCCAAGCGCCAAGCGATACTTGTCATTACCCGGTTCGTCGCGATAAATCGTGTTTCTTGTGTCAGGTTGAAAAACGTACCATGGACCCGCGCCCGTCGCACGGGTCCATCGCGTAGCGCTGTCTTCGATGTTTCTGACGACGAAACAGGTTTGGGTGTAAGACCCTTCAGGCAACGCCATTCTGCAATTCCTTGCGCCAGAGTTTGTGATGAGCGAGGAGCTAGAAGTCCTGGTTCCCGTCATAACCCTCCACGATCACCATCGTGCCGACGGACACTTGGTGTCGAATTTCAGCAGCCTTTTGATAGTCAGGATGATTGTGGCAATCGACCGCGGCCTGGTAGCTCGGAAACTCGACAAGTGTTTGCTTCGAACGTGACGTACCCTCCGGCACTTCCTGTTGACCGTGCATGACCAGGAACTTCGCGCCGAACTTCGTCATCACCTCGCGATTGGCTTCGCGATAGCGCATCAATGCATCCATGTCTGAAGCATCGCTGTTTGCGATCCAGTACCCTTTTTTAGCCATTGTGATTCTCCGTGTTGGTTGAAATAGCTGCGCTGTTGCAACGCCATTGGCGCCACCTGGTGAGAGTTCACAGGCATGTTGGTCCGCGCCCAAGTCGCGAAATCCGTGGGGCGAGATCCCGCGACCTTGTTGGCCAGGGCGATCCGTTCTTCGGATGGCGTGCCCAGATAGGTGTATTCCTCAAAGTACGCGAACATCTCCGCCAGTTCGCCCGCGCCAGGAAAGAAAGCTGCGAACACCTCTCTCGGCGCCGAGTGAAACGTGTAAGCGTGGCCTTGTTTGTTCAGCGTCGCGACGATGTCGTGGTAGCTCAGCAACTCGCCAACAAGCGGCAGATATTGACCATTGCCGGCGATCTCGGGATGAGCGAACGCGCCGGCGACGATCTTTCCAAGTTCGCTGATGTCGCCTGAATGGACCACGCGCGCGTCGCCATCAATCGGAAGCGTCCAGCCAATCGAACCGTCTTGCTGTGGTTGCGGCGCGGAGTTGCCGAGGAAGCTCTGATAGAAGCCCGGCGCAATGACAAAGCTATGGTGGCTGAATCCGGCTGCGGCAACGATGGCGTCCACCTTCGCTTTGCTGGTGAAGTGGGGCACATGGTATTTGTCGCCGCTGATGTCTTCGACATTCGGCAGCGTGGACCAGACAAAGTGCTCGACGCCCGCCGCCTTGGCGGCGCGCACCGCAGCCTCGCCCTGTGCGATTTCATCAATGCCGCCGGGCTCCCAGAAGTTCGTCACCGCGAAGACGCCGTAGGCGCCGTCGAACGCGGCTTTAAGTGTCTCCGGCCGAGTGAGATCAGCTGCGACGACTTCGTCAGCAACGCCGCGGTATTTCTCGGGATTGCGTGTCAGCGCCCGTACACGAAATTCTCCTCTAACCTTTAGGGCGCTAACGACTCCGCCGCCCTGGTTTTCACTCGCGCCGAGAACGGCGATCAGTTTTTTGGTGTCGATTGTCATGTCTTTATCTTTTTGGTGCAAACCAGCGCAACGCTGGGCGATGTTTCGGGAAATTGCTCGACGGCGATCGGGCCAACTTGTGTCTAGCGCGCGCTGAAGCCGGCGCTCATGCCGCCTCGGCGCGGTACGGGTTGGCATCCAGGCGTCTGCGAATCTTTTCGATCTGCGGCGTGTACCAATCCATGTGGGCCTTGAAGTTTTTCGCGTAGGGCGTCGTGCCCCAGTCGCGAATCCACTCCGTCAGCATCGAGTTCAAGGTGATCGGCTGGCTGCCGGCTTGAATCATGCGTTGGAAGGCGATCTCTTGCGCCATGACCGTGCTGCCGCCGACCGCGTCAGTTACAAAGTAAGTTTCAAAACCGTCCCGCTGCGCATGGAGCACCGGATAGAGAAGGCAGACCTCCGTCCACAGCCCCGCAAAGATCAAACGACGCCGACCGGTCTTCTCGACAGCTGCACGGAAGGGGGCGTCTTCCCAGGCGTTCATCGTGTTGCGGTCATATTCCGGTTCGTCGGCCAAATCGGCGCGAATGGACGGAATGGTTGCGTGGTCTCCACGCAACTTCACACCGATGGTGCTGAGGATGACCGGCGCCTTGAAAACTTTAGTGGCCCGCGCGAGCGCGCGCCCGTTGAGCTCAATAAGATCGTGGTCGGTTGAATGAATCCCGTCCATCACGTGTTGCTGGTAGTCGAGAATGAGAACGAGAGACGTTTCCGGTGTGAGCAGCGTCGGAGATAGAGTGTTTGTCATGGTGTGTTTCCTTTGACTGGGCAGAAGCGGGATGCAGAATCAGCGGCGCAATCACGCCGCCATTTTGACATCGGCGGTGGCGATCGCTTCCGCGCGTTTGCCTTCGGCCGTGCTGAGATCGGGATAGAGCTCAAAGAGAGTACCAAGCGTCGTGGTGATGACGGCGCCTGCGGCGCGCAGGCGCTCATACGTGACCTGATCGCCAAGCGATGTGCTGGTTCCGCACGCGTCCGCGGCGATCCAGACACTGTAGCGGGCCTTGAGCGCGGACATCGTCGTGTGGAAGAGGCAAACGTCCGTCGTAATCCCCGCGATGATCAGGTTTCGCCGACGCGTGTTCTCGACGGCCTTCACAAAAGCCCGATCGGCGAAGGCGTCCAGCGTGCCGGCGCGACGGATGCGCCCCGCAAAAGCTTTAGGCGCGCCTTTTTGAATGGCCTCGATGCTGGTGCCGAGAAAAGCAAGCTCCTCGCGTGTTGATGTGACGACAAGCGGAATGTCGGTCTGTTCGCCAAGCCGCGCCAGAAGGCCGACGTTGGCGGCGAGAACTTCGGCATCGACGCTTTTGACCATCGCCATCACGCCAGGCTGGTGATCGACAAGAAGAATGGTTGCGTCGGCTGGGGTAACGGGAGTGTATCTGTCAGACATAGGTTGTTTCCTTAGGCTCTGAAATTGTTGGAATGGAAGGGAGACGATCCCGCGCGAAGGAAGTCGCGTAACGTCGGTGCTCCTTCATGGAATGAGAGACCAAGCCACACTGATGTCTGTACGCCACCGCTCGATGCGCCACGGATTGAGATGTCAACTGAGTCATAGGGCGCCTCGCGCTCTCAATGCTTCGCCGAGCAAAGCAATGTTTGCTTCGCCGATCTGCAGGGCCTCTTTAGAGCTATGAACGGAATAGTTTCCGGTCACGAGCTGATGCGGATGTTTGACGGCGGAGCCGAGCACAAACCCTGCATCGGTTTCGGCTTGAAAGACGAGTGGCTCACCCGACTCTTCAAAGATTGCGAGTTCGCCCTTGCTGATTGCTTCGCCGTTTTGGCGCAACGCGCCTTTGTGCACTGCGACGAATGCGACGTCGTGCCCGGGCGGCGTTTCGTAGACCCAGCATTGTCCCGCCTTCAAATCCACGGCGAGGTAGTTGATCGAGGGCGTGCTTTCGATCTGGCTGGCTGCATCGCCGTATTGGCCCAACAGCACCTGCGCCGGTCCGACCGATGCAACATTTTGCTTGCGCAGATATTGGCTCTGTGGCGCGCCGTTCTCTTGTTCGGGCGGTAGTGCGATCCAAAGCTGAAAGCCTTTGACATCGTCGCCGCCAGTGGGACCGCCGCGGTGCCACACGCCGCCGCCAGCCGACATCCATTCGACGTCTCCCGCCTTAAGGACGCCGGTTTGCCCGCTGGTTTCCTCGTAAAAATTGTCACCAGAGATCGTGAACGTAACGGTTGCTATGCCCGAGTGGGGGTGAAAACCGAACTTCGGAAAATTGTTGGGCGACGCCTCGAAGAAGTCGAGGAACACAAACGGTTTGATGCGCTCGCCTAGGTCGCCAGGACTTACGAGGCGAGCAATAGGCCCATGGACACGCCCTCGGGTTTTTACCGCGATACGTCGTGCGGGGACGGCTTCAATCCAATTGGCGGCATTTGGCATGACAATCTCGCTATCGTGGTGTGGATAGTGAGATGGCGTGCTACAATTTGGCTGGTAGGCCTCGTTTTGGAACGGTGCGTTTCCCCGGGGAGACAAAGGGCTGTCGTTAGCGGGTAGGGCTCGTGCAGGACCTCAACGATCTTTACCTCTTCAGCGCCGTGGTTACGCACGGGGGCTTTTCGGCTGCGGCGCGTGCGCTCGATATTCCCAAATCGCGCCTCAGCAAACGCGTGGCAAGCCTGGAGGAAGAACTCGGCGTCCGCCTCATCGAACGTTCGACTCGCACCATGCGGGTGACTGATGTCGGCCAAGCCTTTTTCGAAAAGTGCGAGGCGGTTCTTTCCGGAGCTGACGAAGCCCAAGCACTGGTCGCTGAGGCGCTCTCTGAGCCCCGTGGCGTGGTGCGCGTTTCTTGCCCGCCGGCGCTCACTCAAACCATCTTGGCGCGCGTCTTGCCGAAATTCTCGGCGTGCTATCCGCTCGTGCGGGTGCTGGTCAGCGCGCGTAATCGACCAGTGGATCTGATTGACGAACGAATCGATGTCGCGCTGCGCGCGCGCAGCAATCTTGAGACCGAGCCGGACATGATGATGCGGACGCTTGGGCGCGGCCAAGACATACTGGTCGCCAGTCCATCGTTCATTGCCCAGCAAGGGCCGATCACAGTGATGGCGCTGTCAAAGATGCCGACGCTTTCGCCCCGCGATGAGACAGGAAGAGCCACGTGGCGTCTGCTAGGACCGGATGATCAAACCGTGGACGTTCCCATCGAAATCCGCATCGCATGCAATGATTTCGAGGTCATCCGGCGCGCCGCGTGCGCCGGTCTCGGCGTGGCGCTGTTGCCGCAATTTGTCTGTGGCGCGTCGTTAAAATCGGGCGCGCTAACGAGGGTGCTGCCGGAATGGGGAGCGCCGGAGGTGACGATCCATCTCGTATTCACGACCCGGCGGGGCCTCCCGCCAGCAGTGCGCGCCTTCATCGACCACTTGGTCGAAGACAGCCGCAACGCGACCGCCACCTGGCCTGACTCACAAGTCGATCTCTAACGAACGTCAGGTTCTGGCGATTTCGAGCCGGACGGGCGGCCTGGGCCTGACCGGAAGGTCTTGAGCGACCCGCCTGTCGTCGTCACATTGTGGCCGCTACGGTCGGATTGGCCCATCACAGCCGCTAGCGACACGTTTAGCAAAGCCTGTCACGCTGAGTTGCTCTGGGGCCCAACTATGACGCTTGAACAGGTATCCTACCTTAGCCAAACCATCGCCGCCGTCGCCTTTATCGTCTCGCTGATCTACGCGGGCCGCCGATGCGGACAGCGCCAGGATATTCAGCACTGGGCTCGTCGGCACGGACAAGCTCGACTCAACCGATCGTACGCGCTTCGGCTCAATGATGTTGCTCCTGCTCTCGAACATGCAGTTTTTGGCGGAACTGAAAGATGTGGGCGGCCGTGAACACCATCTTCGCCAGGCCGCCATTTTGGTGATGAGCCGTCCTGGGGGCGCAGCAATGGTGGGCGCGTGGCCGCAAGCTGTTTCCGACGTCCACGGTGGCACTCATTGACGGGATCGTGAACGAAGGTCGGGCTCGCGCCGTTGCTGGCGCCGAGGCGGCGTTAGAACAGGACCATGCGTGATAAGCGAGCGACCACTTTCGGCGAAATCGCGCCGCACAATTTCGCAACCGCGAATGTCCGAATTTCATCTAGGAAGACGGTCGCAGGATTGTGCGATCTGACTTAGGTAGGCTCATTCGAGACGTAGGCCAACTGGGGCGGGGGTATGGTAAGGCAAACGAGGTGCGCGTTTTTTGTAACGCTCGTCCTAGCGGCTTGCGGCGCATCGGCGTCGACTCAATCGCAAACATACGGCGACGCGATGCTCGCCGCCGAGCAGACTTTGGACGCACTGGATGACCAAACGCTCGCGGACTCGGTTGCGTTTCAGAGGTGCGAAAGTGGGATCGCCGAGCGAAACGAAGTGATAGCGCGCATTTGGTGCGCCATCGGCAGCAGAAGGGCAGTTTCGCGCATCGACAGTTGGGCGGCCCTCGACCTGGACCTGAACTTGATACCGTGAGGCGCGCCTTGTGGCTTAATGCGGTCGACGGTCTGAGACTGCAAAACAATCCGTGGTGGGGCTCGCCTCGCTCGGAAACGATCTACATCGGCGACGGCGTTCGGGGCCCAGCCTACACGCTAATTGCAGTTATGAATCGTGGAGAACGAACATTACCCGAGTTTCGGTTTGAAGGATTGGCGCGGGTGGCGGGTGTGTTCCCGGAGCGCCGAGAGCCATTGGACTCGCTGCGTCGCCGGACGCTGAATGCACTCCTTTCGAAGATGCCAGTCGATCAGCGCGAACGCGCCAATACACTTTGGGCGGTCGCGGCCACCGCCATGACCATCGACATCGCTCAGCCGGGGCCAGATCGCGTGGCGCTCGCGCAAGAAGTCTACGCCCGTATCAATGGGCTCGCGGAGTCTACGGAGACGTACGGCGGCGAGGACGCGATGCTAGCGCCCGTTCTCTATCTCTCCGAGGGCTGGTCCGCATTCGTAGCACAGGATTTCGATGCCGCGGTGCGTTTGCTGGGCCGAGGAACTGAGCTGTGTCCGACGCGGCTTTGGCGTGGAGCAGCAATGTGCAACATGCTTGAGTTCGCTTATGCGCGTTCGGTGGCGGCAATTCGCGCGCGCACGGCGGAGGCGGCGACCAGACTCGCCAGAAGCGCCGAGGGAATAGGTGGGGACGCGAACGTCCAATTCCGGCGAAACCGCGCCGGTCGGGCGGGACCTAAGGCACTGACCGGATTGGCTCGACGATGCCATTCAATTGGGCCGACGTGACGTGAGATGGCGTCGTAGTTTCCCGCAGGAAAGCGACAATGCGGGGCCAGCCGTCGGCGCGGGCGGCGGCGTTGCCTTCGACGGTGCCGCCGAGCATGTCGAGGCGTTGGTAGAACGGCTCGTCGCGCGAGATGGGCGGGCCGAACACTAAATGCCCAGCGTCGGCGTAAGCGAGAACGTGCACATTCGGTCCGCCGCGATCGGCGGCGCGCGCAGCGACGGCGCGTGACATCGGGCAGGCGGGCCACATCGTTTCCGCTTCGCCGCATACAAGCATCGTCGCGGCGCGCGCGCGCTCAATAGGGATGGCGGCGCGTTCGGCGGCGGCGCTTTGGTCGGGGTCTTCAACGGAGCGGTAGACGCTGATCACGCCCTCGGCTTGATTCCATGACGAGTACGGCATGGTGGGGACGTCCTCCCCGCCGCTCGTCCAGGAAGAGCTATTGCTTTGACCGCCGCGCCGCCAGTTGATGCCGTTCCATGCGACGCTCGTCGGCATGCCGGCGACCACGGCGCGCAGCTCAGGATGGCGCGTTGCGACCAGTAGCACGGCTTCGGCGCCCTTCGAGCCGCCGACGAGTGCGAGCCGTTGCGCGTCGACGTCGGGCTGCCCGCCAAGCCAAGCTAGGCCACGGTCGAACAATTCGAGCGGAATCCGTTCGAGTGAGTCCGGTGTGCCGGGCGCGCCAAAATAGGCCAACTGAAGAACGCTGAAGCCGTCGCGTTGCAGCGCCAACGCCATGTGTTTGACGCCGCGCCCGAGTCCGCCTTCGGAACCCCCTAGCAAAAGAATGCCCGGGTGAGGCCCATCGCCGGTGGCGGGATAATAGTTTCCGAAGAGGCCGGCTTCCTCTAAGCGCACGCCGGTAGGGCCGGGATCCAGCACTTCGATTTGCGGCAGGCCGTAATTCTCGGGCGCCAGTAGCTTAAACATCGCCGCGCCGCCGACCAGCGCTGCGACCACCGCAGCAATTGCCAATCCGCTTTTCCACTTCATGGCGCGCTCCTTATGAGGGGGCGATAATGATGCGTGCGTGGGGCCAACGGCAGTGCAGGCGGTAAGGGGGCGCGGGTGACAAATATCATGCGGGCGTCAGAGCCAGCCTTTGTCGCGTGCGATGCGGCCGGCTTCTATGCGGCTAGCAGCGCCGAGTTTGGAGGACGCCTCAGATAGATAATTGCGCACGGTGCCGGGCGAGAGATCGAGCGCGCGGGCGATGTCTTTGTTTGAACGACCCTCGTCGGCGAGGCGCAGCACATCGCGCTCGCGGTCGGAGAGCGGGTTGGCTGGCGCATCCCACGCGGCCTCGGCCAATTCTGGCGCGATCGCGCGTCCGCCTGCCGCCACTTTTCGAATGGCCGCCGCCAGCACGTCGGCCGGCGCGTCCTTCAACAAGTAGCCGCGCACGCCTGCGTCCATGGCGCGGCGCAGATAGCCGCCGCGGCCAAAGGTGGTGACGATGAACACTTTGGTGGCGCGCTGTTCCTTAGCGATTGCCTCGGCCACATCGAGACCGGAAAGCCCCGGCATCTCGATGTCGGAGAGCAGAATGTCGGGCTTGTGCAGGCGCACCGCGTCGAGCGCCGCCGCGCCATCGCCGACGCGTGCAACGATTTCGATATCGTTCTCCAGGGATAACAACGCGGCCAGCGCACCGAGCACCAGCGCCTGATCCTCCGCGATTACGACGCGGATCATGCCGACGCTTCCAGCGGTACGCGCGCCACCAATTGCGTGCCGTCGGCGTCGCCGGTGACGCTCAAGCCGCCGCCCGCCGCAGCCAAGCGCGAGCGCACGCCGCCAATGCCGCCGCCTTCGCGCACAGCTTCGCCGACGCCATCGTCAGTGACAGTGAGCTCAAGGCCGCTTGCGCCGCGGGTGAGCGCGATGCGGCAGGAGCGGGCGCCGGAATGGCGGATCACGTTGGTGATGGCTTCGCGCAGCGTCAT
>JACMMP010000025.1 GCA_014378995.1 Hyphomonadaceae bacterium | reverse complement strand
CCCGAAGCCGCCGGACTTGCCAAGCTGCGTCACCAGCGGGCCAGGCCCGCCCGCCCCGGCGGCTGCGGCCAGCACCACCAACTTAATCGAGCTGTCTTCCTCCAGGAGCTTGCGCAATTCGGGCTTTAAATCCCCCTCGCGCAGCACGGGTTCGGCGGTGACGCCGCACTCGGCCCACACCTCCGCGGCGAAACGCTGAGTTAGAGATTCCGCCGCGTCCTGCGCTTGGCGGCGCATCTCATCGGTGATCGACGCCCAGGGCGCGGGATCGGACGGCTCGATCACGCGCAGCATGACGAGACGCCAGCCGGTGTTTCTGCTGAGCAGGCCGGCATAGATCAGCGCGTCCGGAAACTCCTCGCTCTCGTCGGCGACGACGAGACAGGCGTACGTCTTGGCCTCACTCATGCGGGCAATGCTGGCGCAAAAGCCTCACGCGCGCCAGAGCCCGACGACGTCGCGCACATCCGCCATGATCGGCTGCGCGACGGCGCGCGCTTTTTCGGCGCCGTCCTTGAGGATGGCGTCGAGCGCGGCGGTGTCGGCGGTGAGCCGGCGCATCTCAGCGGCGATCGGCGACAGTTTGGCCGCCAGCGCTTCCGCCAGCGCCGGCTTGAACGCGCCAAAGCCCTTACCGCCGAACTCGGTTAGCACCTGCTCCACGCTGCGCTCGGTGACGGCGGCGAAGATGCCGACGAGGTTTTCCACCTCCGCCCTGCCCGCGAGGCCTTCCTTGGAGTCGGGCAGCGGATTGGGATCGGTGGTCGCCTTCTTGATCTTCTGCAAAATCGTGTCGGCGTCATCCGTCATGTTGATGCGCGTCATGTCGGATGGATCGGACTTCGACATTTTCTTCGCGCCGTCGCGCAAGCTCATGATCCGCGCGCCAGGGCCTTGGATCAAAGGCTCCGGCAGCGGGAAAAAGTTCGGCGCGTCGTGGTCGGTGTTGAACTTTTGAGCGATGTCACGCGAAAGCTCGAGGTGCTGTTTCTGATCCTCGCCGACCGGCACGTGCGTTGCCTTGTAGAGCAGGATATCGGCGGCCTGCAGCACGGGATAGTCGAACAACCCAACCGAGCTGCGTTCGGCGTGCTTGCCGGACTTATCCTTGAACTGCGTCATGCGTTCCAGCCAGCCCATGCGGGCGACGCAATTGAATATCCACGCCAGCTCACTGTGTTCGCGCACCGCGGACTGGATGAAGATGGTCGAGCGCTTCGGGTCGACGCCGGCGGCGACATAAGCGGCGGCCACCTCACGGCAGCGGTTAGCAAGCTCTTTCGGGTCGGGGCCGGTGGTGATGGCGTGCAGATCGACGATGCAATAAATGCATTCGTACGTCTCTTGCAGCGCGACAAACTTCTGCAGGGCGCCGAGATAATTGCCGAGATGCAGGCCGTTGGTCGGCTGCATGCCTGAGAACACGCGTTGCGGACCCTGGTATTCGGCCCCTTTGGCCTCGAATGGGGCGGCGTCGGTCATTGGAAACTCCGGAACACAAGAACAAGCGCGCCTAGAAACCGTTTTCAGGCGCGCGGAAGCGGTGTCAGGTCAGGCCCGCCATCGCCAAGGGTTGCGTCTCGTGTTCATGCGGCGCGCTTCTATCAGCCGTCCAAGCCCGGCGGCAAGGCGCCTCCCCCGCCGGCGGGGCCGGGTTCGCGCCTGAACGCGCCGCGCACTTCGCGGAGACTGACGGAGCCGCTCAGGAACAACAGCGCGAAATAACTCACGCCGGCGCCGAGTATGAGCGCGAGCACAGCGAGTTCTTTCGAGCCGAAATAGGCCTCGACCGCAGGCCGGTTCGCCATCGCAAACCAAAGCGCCGCACCCAGCGCCGCCGAGACAAGAATGATGCGTCCAAGCCGCCACGTCGCCTTTGCAGATGGCGCGTAAGCGCCGCGGCGCGACAACGAGGCGATCATCATCAGCACGTTGACCCAGGCCGCAACGCTCGTGGCGATCGCCAGCCCCGGAAAGCCGAGATGCCCCTGCGCGCGCAACGCAAAGAAAAGCGCCGCCCCGAGGGCGACGTTGATCACCATCGAGATGACGGCGAAACGCATTGGCGCGCTGGTGTCTTCGCGCGCGAAGAATGCCGGCGCGTAAATCTTCGCCAGCACGAAAGCGGGCACGCCCCAGCCATAGTGAAACAGCGCCATCGCGCCGTCGCGGGCATTCTGCGTCGTGAATTCGCCGCGTGCGAACAATCCATCGAGCAGAAACGCCGGCATTGTGAGCATCGCAGCAGCCGAAGGCAACGTGAACACCATTGAGAGATTCACCGCCTCATCGAGCGCGCCCCTTGCGCCCGCTTGGTCGTCTGCCTGCACTAGCCGCGACAGGCGCGGCAGCATGGCGACGCCCACAGCCACGCCGATAAGGCCGAGCGGCAGTTGGTAAAGCCGGTCTGCATAATTCAGCAGAGAAATGGCGCCCTCTTCGAACGACGCGATCGCCTGGCTAACGATGACGTTGATTTGCAGCGCCCCGCCGGCGATCGCAGCCGGCGCCGCGAGCGCAAGAAGCCGGCGCACGTTGGGGCTGAGCTTTGGCCACAGCGGACGCGTCCGCACACCGGACCTGCGCGCGCCAAGCGCAACCCAGACCGCTTGCAGAACGCCGGACACGGTAACCGCGATGGCGGCCGCGAATGCGGCCTGGATTTGATCCTCGCGGAAGAACCAAACGCCGATGAGCAAACAGATGTTGAGCAAAGACGGCGCAGCCGCGGCGGCGAAGAAGCGGCCGCGCGCATTCAGCGCGCCCGCAAACAATGTAGCTGCGCTGATGGAGACCAGATACGGCATGGTGATCTGCGTCAGCAGCGTAGCCAGCCGGAAAATTTCCGGATTGTCGGCGTAGCCGCCGAACAGAACGAGATTAATCCAAGGCATGGCGACGATGGCGACGGCGCTGATCACGCTGGTGAGCAGCACCAGCACGGCCAGCGCCTCGGCGGCCAAAGTGTCGGCCACTTTTTCACCGTGCTCGGCCAAGGTCTTCGAATAAACCGGCACGAACGCCTGGCTGAAAGCGCCTTCCGCGAACAAGCGGCGAAAGAGATTAGGAAAACGCAGCGCCGCTAGAAAAGCGTCGGCGACAGGCCCTGCGCCGAGCGCCGCTGCGAGCACGAGATCGCGGGCAAAGCCAAAGAGCCGCGAGACCAGGGTTAGACCGCCGATCACGGCTGTATTGCGGGCGAGACTCATTGATTCCCCGGTGAGCGGCGCGCGTGTCTAGCGCGGCGTCATCGCGCCGTCGAGGCGCGGGCGACAGCAAGCGGCGCTTTGGCCGGATCGGCTGGCGCAGCCGGCTCGGCGGCGCGCAGCACCTCTTCGAGTTGCGCACGGACGCCGGCAATACGCCGGGGCTCAGTAATCTGGCCGCCGCCCTCTTCCTGCACGTAAAAAACGTCCGCCGCCCGCTCGCCGTAGGTGTCGATGTGCGCGCTGACGATGGAGACCTTCGCTTCGGTGCAAACGCTGGCGAGCTCCGCCAACAAGCCAAGGCGGTCACGGCCTGAAGCTTCAATCACGGTGGCGTCCGGGGTGATGGCGTTATCGACGCGCACCCAAGGCTCAATCGCAAAGGCTGCGGTGCGGCGCGAGGCCGGCGCGCGCTCGGGCAAGGCATGATCCTGCGCGGCCGCGCGCAATACGCGTGCGATGAGGCTCGACAGCGCGCTTTCATCGCGCGCGCCGAAGGGTTTGTGATCGGTGGTCTGAATGGTGAAAACGTCGAACGCTGCGCCATCGCGTGTCGTATGCACGCGCGCGCCGGCGATGTCGGCGCCGCTGGCGGAGATTGCGGCGGCAAGGCTCGCAAACAGACCGGGGCGATCGGCCGCGTGTACCAGCAATTCGGTTACGCCGTGCGCATCGCGCACGCGGGCGGCGACGTGCGGCTTCCGCGCCGCGGCGGTGACTTCATGCGCATGCCACGCCAGCGCCTCCGCATCGTGATTGAGCCAATACCCATCCTCAAGCGAGTCCATCCACGCGGCCAGCAAAACCGGCGCGCCGAGAAAATCGGCGACCAGCTGTTGCTTGGCGTTGCCGGCGACATTGGAGAGATGAGCGCGCACTCCCTCTTCGTCCGAGCGCCCGCCGTGCAGCGTGGCTTCGGTGAGCCGGTAGAGGTCGCGCAACAATTGGCCCTTCCAATCGTTCCACACCGCGGGGCCGACGGCGCGGATATCCGACACGGTCAACACCAGCAACAGCCGCAAGCGCTCAACGTTGCCGACGACGTCCGCGAAATGTGAGATGGTGCGCGGATCGGAGATGTCGCGTTTTTGCGCTACGTCGCTCATCACCAGATGGTGTCGCACTAGCCAGCCGACGAGATCGATCTCCTCTTGCGGCAGGCCAAGGCGTTCACACGCGGCGCGCGCCGATTTCTCGCCTTCGATCTGCTGATCGCCCTCTCCCTT
>JACMMP010000229.1 GCA_014378995.1 Hyphomonadaceae bacterium | reverse complement strand
CGGCGCCAGCCCCGCCGTCGCCCGCGCCGCGCGCGAACGACTCGAAACCGCGTTCCCCGAGACGTGGGCGGCGGCGCTCGAAGAAATTGCGCAGTCCCGCACCGCGCTTCGCGCAAAAGGGGCGAGGATGGAGCATCTGATCGCCGACGCGCGCGCACGGCTGCAACAGCATCGCTTAGCGTGATCCGCGCATGGATGGGTTTTTCTGGCAATCGCTGATCGTCGGCTTCGTCGCCCAAATGGTCGATGGCGCGCTCGGCATGGCGTACGGGATCGTCTCGACCTCGTTTCTGATGGCCCTCGGCGTCCCGCCCGCCGCCGCCAGCGCCGCCGTTCACACGGCTGAGATTTTCACCACCGGCGTTTCCGGCGCAGCGCATAGCTGGCGCAAGAATGTCAATTGGAGTCTCGTGCTGCGCCTCGCGCCTGCGGGGATAGCCGGCGGCATCGCGGGTGCGCTGCTGGTGTCGTTCCTGCCCGTCGCGATCATCAAGCCGATCGTCTCGGTCTATCTTTTGGTGATGGGCGTCGTCGTGTTGACCCTCGCGTTCCGCAAAGCGCCGGAGCGTCCCGCGGCGCCCCACGGCGTCAGGCGCGTCGGCCTGATCGGCGGCTTCCTCGACGCAGCTGGCGGCGGGGGCTGGGGACCGATCACCACCAGCACTTTGCTCGGCCGCGGCCACGGCGCGCGTCATGCCGTCGGCAGCGTCAACGTGTCCGAGTTCTTCGTCACCGCCGCGATTTCCGCCACCTTCTTCTTCGCCCTCGGCGGCGTGCGCTGGAGCGACATCGCCGGCTTGATCATCGGCGGCGTGCTCGCCGCGCCGATCGCCGCCTACGCCGTCAGCGTCTTCAAGCCTCGCCTGCTGGCCGCGACGATCGGCTGCCTAGTCTCGACGCTGGCGCTCTGGCAACTCGCCACCGCCATCGACCCGCACATGGTGTTCCTCACCTCGCTTAAACTCCCAGGATAAAGAGAAACATGGCCGACCAGGCTACGTTCATCGCGCCGCCCTCGAACGTTCACGCCGTCGCCGTGCGCGCGGTGCGCCACTACACCGATGGCCTGTTCGCGTTCGCGTGCCAGCGCCCCGCGAGCTTCCGCTTCCGCTCCGGCGAGTTCGTGATGATCGGCCTTATGGGCGAAACCAAGCCGCTTCTGCGCGCCTATTCGATCGCCAGCCCCGCCTGGGACGATGAGCTTTCGTTCTACTCCATCAAAGTGCCCGAAGGCCCGCTCACCAGCCGGCTGCAGCACATCCAGCCGGGCGATACGATCCTGATCGGCAAGAAGCCCACCGGCACGCTCATCCTCGATGCGCTGACGCCCGGGCGGCGCCTGTTCCTCTTCTCCACCGGCACCGGCATCGCCCCGTTCGCGAGCCTCATCCGCGATCCCGAAACCTACGAGCGCTACGGCGAAGTGATCCTCACCCACACCTGCCGCACGGCGCCCGAATTAAGCTATGGCGACGAGATTGTCGCGGCCGCGAAAGCCGATCCGTTGACCGGCGAGCGCGCAAGCGCGCAGCTTCGCCACATCACCAGCCTCACGCGCGAACCGCACGCGCTCGAAGGCCGCATCACGCACCTGATCGAAACCGGCGCGCTGTTTGAAGCGCTCGGCGCCGCCCCGCTCGACTCGGCGCGCGATCGGGTGATGATCTGCGGCTCGACCGAAATGCTGGCCGACACAAAAGCGCTGATGCTGGCGCGCGGCTTTCAGGAGGGCTCAACCCATGAACCCGGCGACTTCGTCATCGAGCGCGCCTTTGTCGAGCGCTGAGCCTCCCCAGCATGCGCCCAACGTGCGCGCAAGCGTCATCGACGCCATCGGCAACACGCCCCTCATCAAGCTGAAGCGCGCGTCGGAAGAGACCGGCTGCACCATTCTCGGCAAGGCCGAATTTCTCAATCCCGGCCAGTCGGTCAAGGATCGCGCCGCGCTCGCCATCGTGCTCGACGCCGAACAGAAGGGGTTGCTGAAGCCCGGCGGACTCATCGTCGAAGGCACTGCCGGCAACACTGGCATTGGCTTGGCGCTCGTCGGCGCCGCCAAAGGCTATCGCACGATCGTGGTGATGCCGCGCACGCAGAGCCAGGAAAAGAAGGACGCCGTCCGCGCCCTTGGCGCCGAATTGGTCGAAGTCGACGCCGCGCCCGCCTCAAGCGACAATCATTATCCCAAAGTCGCCCGCCGCCTCGCCGAGGAGAAAGCGCGTACCGAACCGAACGGCGCGATCTGGGCCAACCAGTTCGACAACATCGCCAACCGGCAGGGCCATTTCGACACCACAGCGCCGGAAATCTGGCGCGACACCCAAGGCAAGGTCGACGCCTTCATCTGCGCGGTCGGGTCCGGCGGCACGATTGGCGGCGTCTCGATGGGTCTCAAGGCCAAAAACAAAAACGTTGTTATCGCCATCGCCGATCCCGGCGGCGCCGCGCTCTACAATTGGTACAAGAACGGCGAACTGAAAGCCGAAGGCACGTCAATCACCGAAGGCATCGGCCAAGGCCGCATCACCGCCAATCTCGAAGGCGTCGTCGTCGATGAAGCATTCCGCGTGGAGGACAAAGACTGGCTGCCTGTTCTCTATAATCTCGTGCAGGAGGAGGGGCTTTCCGTGGGCGGCTCATCGGCGCTGAACGTCTTGGGCGCGATCGAACTCGCCAAGCAACTCGGCCCCGGCAAAACCATCGTCACCATCCTGTGCGACTACGCCAACCGCTACATGGGCAAGCTCTTCAACCCGGACTTTCTGCGCAGCAAGGAGCTGCCCGTCCCGCCTTGGTTGGATTGAGTGCGTCTGGCGTCTCGTGCTCCCCCGATAGGGGGAGCTGTCGCCGTGCCTGGCACGGTGACTGAGGGGGAAGCGCCAGGATTGCAGAACTCAGCGCCCACCCCTCCGTCGCGTGCTGCGCACGCGCCACCTCCCCCGAACGGGGGCGGACGGACGTTACAGTGAGCTACGCGCGCGCCTAGCGCACTTCTTCCACTTCCACTTCGTCCGGCTCGACCAGAGTAGCGCGCGCATCCGCGCGCGGAGGCGTCAGCACCGCCGTTGGCAGCGCCAGCACGGGGCCGAGCGCGTCCATGCCGCCGCGCTCCATGCGCGGGTGGATCAGTTGGCCGCCGTCGCCGAACACATAGACGAGCCGCGCCCAATCGCTGTCATCGTACAAAAACGCCGGGCCTTCCGGATCGAGGTCGGACCAATCCGCTTCACGCGGCGCCGCGGCCGCTTGCGCCAGCCAAGTGCGGGCGCCGTTTTCGTCGCCGCGCCCGCGCGCGACTTGCGCGAACAGGATGCAGATGCGCGAGGAAGGGTTTTCGCGATACGCGTCTTCGAGCGCCGCTTGCGCGCCGCCCCAATCGCCGCGGTCCATCGCCAGCTCCGCCAATATGATCTTGCTCTCACGCGAGTCGCGCCGCTTTTCGGCCAGCGTACGCATGCGCGCCGCGCGCTCTTCGCGGCTCTCGCCCGGCGCAAGATCGCGGTAGGCGTGCGCCAAAGCCGGGTGCGGGCCGTTTTCCCACGCCTCTTCCAAGATCGAGGCCGCGCGCTCGGTCTTGCCTTCGCCCACCAGCAGCCGCGCCGCCAGCGCGCCGGCCGGCGCAAACGCCGGCGCCATGCGGAACGCCTTTTGCGCCATTTCGCAAGCCTTCTCAGGCCGGCGTTCGCGCTCGAGCTTGGCTGCGCAGGCGCTCATCAGCACCGCGCGGCGGCGCTTGGCCACCTTGTCTTCGACCTGCTTGCGCTTGTCGCCGACATCGAGCGTCTCGATCGCGTTTTCCCAATCGGCCGCCTGCACGGCGAGGTCGAACGCGTACTGGAACGGCCACGTCGCCGTCTTTGAAGCTTTCAGCGCCGCTTCCGCGTGCGCGCGCGCCGCCGTGCGGTCGCCGCGCTTCAACGCCGCCGCCATCAGCCCTTTGCGGCCAAGCACTTCGGTGTCTTCGTTCTGCAGCATGCCGGAATAGGCGCGCTCGGCCCCGGCCGTGTCGCCGCTCACTTCCGCCGCGCGCGCTTGCAGCAGCAAGGCGAGGCGCGGTTCATCGATCAAATCTTCGGCCTTATCGGCATGCCGGCGCGCTTCTTCGAACTCGCCCGCTTCCGCCGCGATCAACCCCAGCGCCAAGGCTTCCTGCCCGCGCCGCACCCGCGCGCGCTCGCCCGCTTTGCCGATGCGGCCTGGCGCATCCATCAAAAACATCGCCAGCCGCAGCAGCGGCAGCGCCACCGCGATGATCGCCACCAGGATCAAAAGCCCAAACAGCGCCGACGTCGAAACTTGCGTGCCGAACCATTCCACCTCGACCGTTCCGGGATCGGTGGTGACGATCTGCCACGAGGCCAGCATCGCAACGACGGCGATGATTAGCAGGAAGGCGAGGCGCAACATCTGGCTTAGCTCCGCGACAATTCTTGTCGGATCGCCGCGATGCGCCGGTCGATTTCGAGCCGGCGCTGGGCGTCATTGATCCAATCCTGCGCCGCGCGCTTGGGCTGCGCGGGCAGGCTGTTGAGTTCTTGGATGGCAAGATCGAGCCGGTCGCCCGCAAGCGCTTGTTCGGCGCGCTCGACGATGCCTTCGGGCGTATCGCCCGCGTCGGCGCGGCGCACCACAATCCATTGCGCCAAAGCCGCTTGAATGCGGCCCCAGAAACCCGCGCCCGCCTGGCTTTGCCGCGCGGCGCGGATGATCTCGTTGTCCAGCCGCTCGAAGCGGTCCTGCAATTCAGAACGTGTCGGCGCGCCGGTGCGCGACAGCGGCTCCAGCGCCGCAACGTTGGCGTCGCCCGGCAACAAAGCCGCGAGCTGCGCATGCGCCTGCTCGAATGGCCCCGAGGAGCGCGACGCTTCCGACGCCGCCACGATGGCGTAAGACGCCCGCGCCGCCGTCGCCGCCGCGCGCGCTTCCTGCGCCACGGCCGGCAATTCTTCCTGCAAGCGGCGCACTTCAACCACCAAAGCGGACACTTCCGCCGTCGACGGCATTTGCGTCAGCCGCTGCTCCACGTCGCGCAGGCCCGCCTGCAGTGCGAACACACGCGCTGTCGTGCCGGCTTCGCCCGCGTCACCGCTCGCGGCTTCGGCCAGCGGCGTGTTCATTAAAGCTTCGATTTGATCCAGCCGCGCATCGAGCGTCGCTGCGCTATTGTCCGGCGTTGCGCCCGCGACTTGCGTTGTCGCTGGCGCGACATTGTCGAGCGCGGCGCTGAACGCTGGCACGCGCGGCGCG
>JACMMP010000002.1 GCA_014378995.1 Hyphomonadaceae bacterium | reverse complement strand
GCCGCTTTGCGCGGATCGGCGCCGGCGCCGCGCAGCAACTCGGCCGCGAGGCCGTCGCGATCGTCCAACAGCGCTTTTAGCAGGTGTTGAGTTTCGAGCTGCTGGTTCTGTTCGCGAATAGCGATCGTCTGCGCCGCCTGCACGAATCCGCGCGCGCGCTCGGTAAGCTTTTCCATATCCATGAGCGACCCCTAAGGCGTCCCACGTTAACCCCCTGACGGCGGGCCAACGCGGCATGAGTTGTGTTCTGGGAACGACTTAGTATGGCGCGAGAGGCACGCAAGGGTTACCCAGCCCCATGCGAACGTAAGACGGCGAATCTGCTTCGAGTTTGGCTACCGAACTTGAGCGCAGCGCCGCATGGCGCGCCCTCACCCCCCCGCGAAACCACCCAAGTGCCAGCCAAAAAACACCACGCCAATGACCACCACGGCGATGACGCCGATGAGCAGCCGCGTCATCAGTTTCAGGCCCACCCAGATCAGGATGATGATGAGGACGATACCGAGAATGCCGTCGAACGCCGACCAGTTGATTTCCATGATGCCCTCAATGCGCCATCAGCAACGGCACCGTCGCCGTACGCAATAAATCCCGCGTCGCGCCGCCGAACACCAACTCCCGCAACCGCGAGTGCGCGTAGCCGCCCATCACGACGAGATCGGCGCCGAGCGCGGTCGCCTCTTCCATGATCGCGAGCGACGCCGCGCGTCCTTTGCTCTCCACATTGCGCACCTCCGCGGGCAGCCCGCGCCGCGACAAGTGCGCCGCGATATTGGCGCCGGGCTGATCGCCGTGGCCGAACATTTTCGACTTGGCGTCCACGGTTAGCACCGTCACCGCCTCAGCGAACTCCAAGATATCGTCGGCCTCGGACAGCGCCCGCGTCGCCTCGCGGCTTGCGTCCCACGCCACCACGACGCGCTTGCCGATGCCCGCGCCGCTCCAGCCCGGCGGCGCGATCAGCGCCGGCCGCCCGGAGTGAAACAGCACGCCTTCGATGATCTCTTCGCGCAGATCGGCGCCGGCGCCCTCGGTCGGCCGCGACATCACCGCGACATCGGCGTAGCGCGCATGCACCGCCGCCACGCGGCCGAGGTCGCGCGAGAGCGCTTCGGCGTTGCGCAATTCGTATGGCTTCGATCCACGCGCCAGCCGCGTCTCGACGCGCTTGCGTTCAGCGTCCGCCTCCTGCCGCGCCCGGCCAAGCAGCTCGGCCCAGACGCCGGCGACGACCGTCGGCTCATACGCCAGCGGCTCGTCCGGCAAGGGCGTGAGAAAAGCGGCCGCTAGGTGACAATCGGCGCATTGGTTTGCCAGCACTTCCGCCAGCGCGAGCGCGGATTCGTCCCCTTCGGCGTCGGAGACGAGGACCAGAATGTCTTTCCAGCTCATGGCGCGCCTTCAGGTGTCAGGTGTCGGATGTCAGCTTAGCAGGATAATGAAACCGCGTCAGGCCGCGCCGAGACAGGCGCATTTAGTTTCTGATACCTGATACCCGACACCTCCCAAAGGAACACGCAAAATGAGCCTGGCGTTCCGCTCCGACGCTTATATCGACGGCAAATGGCGCGCGGGCGACAAGCGCTTCCAGGTCTACAATCCGGCCAACCAAGAGGTGATCGCGCACGTCCCCGATCTTGGCGCCGCCGAGACGGAAGAAGCGATTCTGGCCGCGCACCGCGCTTTCCCTGCTTGGGCCGGCAAAGCCGCCAAGGAGCGGGCGCAAATCTTGCGCGCCTGGTTCGATCTCATGATCGCTGACCTCGACCGGCTGGGGCGCCTCATCTCGCTCGAAGGCGGCAAGCCGGTGGCGGAAGCGAAAGGCGAAGCCGCCTACGGCGCGGCGTTCGTCGAATGGTTCGGCGAGGAGGCCAAGCGCGCCTATGGCCGCGTCATCCCCAGCACCACGCCGACGCGCCGCTACGCCACCATCAAGCAGCCGGTCGGCGTCGCCGCCGCGATCACGCCGTGGAATTTCCCGATGGCGATGATCACCCGCAAAGCCGCGCCCGCGCTGGCGGCCGGTTGCACGTTCGTGGTGAAGCCGCCGTCGCAAACGCCGCTCACGGCATTGGCGCTGGCGGAGCTTGGCGAGAAAGCCGGCATCCCGCCCGGCGTGTTCAACGTCGTCACCACCAGCGACGCCGGCGCCGTCGGCAGAGTGATGTGCGAGAGCCCGCTTGTGCGGAAGTTCTCGTTCACCGGCTCGACGGAGATCGGCAAAAAGCTGGGCGCGCTCTGCGTTGGCTCGACGGTGAAGAAAATTTCGCTCGAACTCGGCGGCAACGCGCCGCTGATCGTGTTCGCCGACGCCGATCTTGATCTCGCCGTGCGCGGCACGATCCAATCCAAATTCCGCAACGCCGGCCAAACCTGCGTCTGCGCCAACCGCATCCTGGTGGAGGACGCGATCTACGACGCCTTTTCCAAGAAGCTGACCGAAGCCGTCGCCAAACTCAAAGTCGGCCCCGGCGATGCGGACGGCGTCGAGATCGGGCCTTTGATTGACGGCAAAGCCATCGAGAAAGTCGAACGCATGGTCGCCGAAGCGCTCGCCGCCGGCGCAACCGCCCTCACCGGCGGCAAAAAGCACCCCGCGGGCGCGCAATTTTACACGCCCACCGTGCTCGCCGACGTCACCCGCGACATGCGCGTCAACACCGAAGAAATTTTTGGCCCAGTCGCGCCGCTGATCCGCTTCAAAACCGAAGACGAAGCCATCGCCATCGCCAACGACACGCCCTTCGGCTTGGCGGCCTACTTCTTCACCAAGGACATCAACCGCGCTTGGCGCGTGGCCGAGCGCATCGAATCCGGCATGGTCTCGATCAATGACGGCATCTTTAGCAACGAAGTCATCCCCTTCGGCGGCGTGAAAGAAAGCGGCCTGGGGCGCGAAGGCGGCGTGGAGGGGTTGGAGGAATATCTGGAAACGAAGTTCGTGAACTTTGGGGGCTTTGCTTGATCGCGCGCAAACCGTGGCACAAGCGCGGCTTCTGGGTGCACAAGTTTGTCTATCGCGGCTGGTACATTGGCCAGTTGCTGCTGGGCGGGTTCACTCTCGTTTCAGCGTTGGCCCTGGCGATCATGCTGGCGCTGGACGCGATCGCCAACACGCTAGAGATCGTCCTCACCGCCATCGCTGCCGTCGTGACCGGACTGATTAGCGCGCTGGTACTGTGGCTCGCGATCCATCGGCTGCGCAATTCGGTGAAATCTGCATTGTGAGTGGCGCAGCCGGCTTCGTGTACGTCCTCGGTAGCGCGCTGGGCGCCGACAGGCGCACCTATGTCGGCTGGACGGTGGACATCGACTCGCGCATCGCGCTCCACAATGCCGGCCTCGGCGCGCGCTCAACGCGTGGGCGCGCCTGGGTGCTGCTCTACGCCGAGCGCTATCCGACACGCCGCGAAGCCATGAGCCGCGAATGGTTCCTGAAACGCGACCGCCGCTTTCGCGCCACGCTGGCGCGCGCGCTCGACCCACTGCCCGTGCTCCCCGCTAGGGGAGCTGTCATACGCGACAGCGGATGACTGAGGGGGCGGCGCTACGCATGCAAAATGTTGGCGCTCACCCCTCCGTCGCGTACGTCGTACGCGCCATCTCCCCCTGACGGGAGAGGACGAGTAAGGGATGTGCATGCCCCAGCTCCAATACGCCACCTACGACGTCTTCACCGACACCCGCTTCGCCGGCAATCCGCTCGCAATCGTGTTCGGCGCCGATCCGCTTGACGACGCGCAGATGCAAACCATCGCGCGCGAGTTCAATCTCTCCGAGACCATCTTCGTCCGCGCGCCGGAATACGCCCAGCACGCGGCCAGCGTGCGCATCTTCACGCCGACCAAGGAGCTGCCTTTCGCCGGCCACCCGACGATCGGCTGCGCCATCGCGATAGCGGAAGCGCAATACGACCCCGGTGCGCCGCGCGATGTGCTGCTGGTGTTGGAAGAAAAGATCGGCCCCGTGCGCTGCGGCGTGAGGATTGCCGCCGACGGCGCCAGCTTTGCCGAATTCACCGCGCCGAAACTCTCCGCACAAGCCGGCGCCGATCCGAGCGCAGAAGCGGCCGCCAATGCGCTGGGGCTCGCGGCCGCCGATATCGGCTTCGACAAGCACACGCCGTCGCTGTTCTCCGCCGGCGTGCCGTTCGCAATGATCCCCGTCGCCTCTCGCGCGGCGCTCGCGGGCGCCCAACTCACCACCAACGAGACCTCCGCCGTCCTCGGGGCCACCGAAGTGTTCGTCTACGTCCGCGCCGAACCGGACGCGCCGCACAGCTTCCGCGCCCGCATGTTCGCGCCGGAGATCGGAATCGTCGAAGACCCGGCCACGGGCGGCGCCGCGGCCGCGTTCGCCGGCGTGCTGGCGCGGTTTGAGAATCTGCCAGACGGCTGGCACACGCTCCCGATCCTGCAAGGTGTGGAGATGGGACGGCCGTCGCTGATCGGTCTTGAGGTCGAGATCGGGGACGCGAAGCTCACCGGCGCGCGCATCGCCGGCAAAGCCGTGAAGGTCAGCGAAGGCGTTTTGTTTTACTGAGTTGGCCGCTCACTGCACCCGCCGCAGCCGCGTCTGGTTGCGGAATTCGAACCGCACGGCGGGATCGTCGAGATAATCGACCTCCTTCACCGACAGCGTTTCATCGCCGGTGCGGGTCAACGTCACGCGGATATCAGCTTCGCGATCGTCGTCCATGCCGCGCTCGCTGAACAGCAGCGTCCAATGCTCCGGCCCCTGAACCGTCTGGGCCACGATGCTCTCACGCGTGACAGCCATCGCACGCCCGGCGCGGAAGCCCGCCGTCTCATAGAGGCCGCTGGAATCGTCGAAACCGGACACGGAGACGATAAAAACGTCCGGCGCATCGCCTTCATCGAACCGAGAGGTCCGGACCAGCGTGCGTCCGTCCTCGGCGGTGCGGATAGACGTTACCACCGCCAGTTCGAACAATTCATTGCTCTGATAGTCTCGGTAGCCAAGCGCGCCTTCCCATTGGCCGGCAAGGCTCGCCAGCAAATCCTGCGGCGTCTCGGCTTGGGCGGCGCCGGCAAATATGAGTGCGGCGGCAAAAACGAAGCTGCGCATGAAACCCTCCCTGGATCGCATACGCGCGCAGGGCCTGGGCGGATCTTCGAAACTTAGATCGGCACGAATTCCGGCGCGAGGGCGGCCAAGCCATTTTCGTCGTCGCGCGCGAGTTCGAACGATGAGCAGCAGCGGGCGCAGTACGCGACATCGCCGACGATGGTGCGAAAGGTAGATCGGCGCCGTTGCAGCGGCGTTTCGCAGGTCGGACACGGCTCGCCGATTTTCTTCTCGAGCATTGGCGTTCTCCGAGTCCTCTCAAGCTGCGCGTTAATGCTGAACAAATCCTTGCCGCGCAGAGTCAACACCACGATGCAAGCAAGGTTCGCGCCGGACGCGGCGCCCCACGAAGAAGTGACTACCGCCTCGCCCGCGCCCCAATTGAGCCAGCAGCGTCTCAAAGCTGCGCCGCGTCGCGGGCGCGCGCCATTGGCCAAGCGACGTAACCCGCAAGCGCTAGCGGCGGCGGCTTAGCTGGGCTTTTTCTGCGCCCGTTTTTTGATTTTTACCTTGGGCGCGGCGAGCGCGTGCGCGGCCTTCAACGCCGAATGCGCCAAAGCTTCATCCGCTTGCGTCAGATCACAGCGGCAAATGCCCATCCGCCCCCGGCCGCCCGGCAGCGGCTCGATCACGCCCGGCGCCTGTTCGCAGAAAAAATCCCGCGTCGGCGGATCGAACATCAGGTTCACCGCCGCTTCGTCGGGCGGCAACGTCGCGAAAATCTTGCGCGCCGTGCGGAACGCCGGCCGGTCCACATGGACCACCTCGCTCGCGCCTTCCATCGCCAGCGCAAGCTTTCGGATACGGGCTTTGGTCACGGCCATTGTGGCTTATGCCCGCCGTTACCCCAGCCAGCCAGGCCGCTTGAACGGCTTGCCGAGATCGTGCGCCACGGCTTCGTGCGCGATCGCGCCTGCGTACACGTTGAGCCCGTTTGCCAGATGCGGATCGTCCTTCAGCGCCTGCTTGTAGCCTTTGTTGGCCAGCGCCAGCGTGAACGGCAGCGTCGCGTTGTTGAGCGCGAACGCGCTGGTGCGCGCCACGGCGCCCGGCATGTTGGCGACGCAATAATGGATGATGCCATCCACGGTGAAAACCGGATCGGAATGCGTGGTTGGGTGTGAGGTCTCGAAACAACCGCCCTGGTCGATCGAAATATCGACCAGCACCGAACCGGGCTGCATGGTTTTCAGCATCGGCCTCGTGATCAGTTTCGGCGCCGCCGCGCCCGCCACCAGCACAGCGCCGACGACGACATCGGCCGTCTTAATCGCTTCGGCGATTGCAGCGCCGGTCGAATAAACCGTCTCAAGGCGCCCATCGAACTCGCGGTCGAGTTCTTCTAGGCGCTGCAGGTTCTTATCGAACACGACGACGCGCGCGCGCATGCCGACGGCGATCTGCGCCGCGTTGTAGCCGGAGACCCCGGCGCCCAGGATGACGACGTCGACGCGGTTGGGAAGCGCGCCGCCGAAGCGGGGAACGTCGTGCACGCGCCAGAGCGATTGGTCGAGCATCGAGTCAACTCCACGGTGAGCCTTGCGAGCCGGACATGCGATGGACAGTGATGGCCCGAATTTGCATGACGCAGGCCACGCTCATGGTTCGCGGACGACGCGTCGCG
>JACMMP010000228.1 GCA_014378995.1 Hyphomonadaceae bacterium | reverse complement strand
GCCGCCATAGCGACCACCGCCTGGCAGCGCCGCATCCGCCGCGCGTTGACGACGCCCATCGCAGGCCCGCCGAAACGCGAGCAGCGCCGGCGCGAGATCGGCGCTGCGCCAATCTGGAATGTCCAAAAAATCCGCAGGCTGGAGTGCGAACGCCTGGCCGCCAGTCTCCGGCTGCGCGGCAGGGCCCGGCCCTTGTGTCGTCTGCGTGCTCGCGCAGGCGCTGAGCAACAATCCGGCGGCCAAAATTATCCCGAGACGACGCATCGATAGCTCCCGCTTGATTTGACGAACACATGTAACGCCCCAAACCGGGCTACGGCATCGCCGGACCGCACACGCCGCTGGTTTAGTTTTGCTTGCGCCATGATTCCGATGGGGGTAACTTCCGCCTGAGACTTATGCTCAATTTTAGCATAAGGGGTGGGCCCGGCCTTTACGTGCCTCTTTTCACACCCCATATATGCTCCGATTGAGCATAATCGCCCATACCGGGCTTTAGGAGGCCGAGCATGGCCCGGATTATCGACGCTCCGCTGACCGCCAGCGAAAGCTCCGGCTGCGACCCACGCGCGGTGCACGGAACCTGGGGCGCGCTGGACGCCGCGGCCCGCCGGGGCCTTGCCTACACACCGCAAGTCGCAGCGGAGACGGCGCCGCTCTACGAGCGGGTGAAGCACGTCATCCCCGCGGTCGAGTGGCCGGCCTATGCGCCGCTGATCAGCGCCATCAACACAATGAAGCGCGCCAAGAACACGGTGATCCTCGCGCACAATTACATGACCAGCGAGATCTTCTACTGCGTCGGCGATTTCCGCGGCGATTCGCTCCAACTCGCGCGCGAAGCGGCGGAGACGAATGCCGCCGTGATCGTGCAGGCCGGCGTCCACTTCATGGCAGAGACGTCCAAGATTCTTGCGCCGGAAAAAACCGTGCTGATCCCCGACCTGCGCGCCGGCTGCTCGCTCGCCGCCTCGATCACTGGTGCGGACGTGCGCTTGATCAAGCAGCGCTTTCCAGGCGTACCGGTCGTCACCTACGTCAACACCTCGGCCGAAGTGAAAGCCGAGAGCGATGTGTGCTGCACGTCGTCGAACGCCGCCGCCGTGGTCGAATGGGCCGCGCGCGAATGGAAGACGGATCGCGTCATCCTACTGCCGGATGAGTTTCTAGCCAAAAACGTCGCCGCGCAAACCGGGATTAGAATCATCTCATGGCACGGCCGCTGCGAAGTGCACGAGCGCTTCACCGCCGAGGACGTCGCGGAGCTGCGCGCGGCGCATCCGGGCATCGTCGTGCTGGCGCACCCCGAATGCCCGCCGGACGTGATGGCGGCGTCGGACTTCGCCGGCTCGACCGCCGCGCTGCAGGATTACGTCGTTGAAAAGCGCCCCGGGAAAGTCGTGCTGCTGACCGAGTGCTCGATGAGCGACAATGTCGCCGCCGCCGCGCCGGATGTGGACTTCGTACGCCCGTGCAATCTCTGCCCGCACATGAAGCGCATCACGCTCGAAGGCATTTACGACGCGCTCGCGAACATGCAGCACGAAGTGACGATACCCGAGGACGTGCGCGTCCGCGCCAAGCTGGCCATCGACCGCATGCTGGCGCTGCCGAAGGAAAAGCCGCGCGCGTTTGAAGTGGGACGCGCTGAAGTCGCGGTGGAATTGGTTTAAGCGCGATGTCGGTTCAGAACTCCGCCTCCCCCATCGAGGGGGAGCGATGAGTCAACGTGACTCCGTCCTTATCGTCGGCGCCGGGCTGGCTGGGCTTTTCCTCGCGCTGAAACTTGCGCCGCGGCGCGTCACTGTGCTGAGCCAAGCGCCGCTTGGCCAAGCCAGCACCAGCGCTTGGGCGCAAGGCGGCCTCGCCGCCGCGCTCGCGCCCGAAGACGATCCCGCCCTTCACGCACAAGACACGATCGCCGCCGGCGCCGGCCTCGTCGATCCCGCCATCGCCGCGCTCATCGCCCGCGAAGGGCCTGCGCGCGTCTTCGATCTCGTCGCGCTCGGCGTGCCGTTCGACCGCACGCCTGACGGTCAGCTCGCCCAAAGCTTGGAAGCCGCGCACTCGCGCCCGCGCGTCGTGCGCGTCTCGGGCGATCTCGCCGGCAAAGCCATAATGGACGCGCTGATCGCCGCCGCTCGCGCAGCCCCGCACATCGACATCGTCGAGAACGTGCGCGCGCGCGTGCTGCTGCGCGATGCGAACGGGCGCGTCGCCGGCATCGTCTGCGATGAAGGCGCGCGCTTCCAGGCGCGCGAAACCATCCTCGCCACCGGCGGCTCGGGCGGGCTCTACGCCGTCACCACCAATCCGCCCGAAGCGATGGGCCAAGGCTTCGCCATGGCGGCGCGCGCCGGGGCGCTAATCGCCGATCCGGAATTCGTGCAATTCCATCCGACCGCGATCGATATCGGGCGCGATCCAGCCCCGCTCGCCACCGAAGCATTGCGCGGCGAAGGCGCGCACATCGTCAACGGCCGCGGCGAAGCGTTCGTCTCGAACCTCGCCGCGCGCGATGTCGTCGCCCGCGCCATTCACATCGAGCGCGCCGCCGGGCGCGGCGCTTTCCTCGATGCGCGCGAAGCCATCGGCGCGCATTTCCCTAGCACTTTTCCAACGGTATTCGCCGCCTGCATGAGCGCCGGCCTCGATCCGCGCTTGGCGCCGATCCCGGTTGCGCCCGCCGCGCATTATCACATGGGCGGCGTCGTCACCGATGCGTGGGGACGCACCACGCTCGACGGGCTCTGGGCCGTCGGCGAATGCGCCTCCACCGGCGCGCACGGCGCCAATCGCCTCGCCTCCAATTCGCTGCTCGAAGCGGTTGTCTTCGCCCATCGCATAGCCGAGCGGCTGCGCGACGCTGAAGGCGCACCGCCTCTGCCTGTTGAGAGCGACGCGCCGCCGCCGGCGCTGCTGGACGCCCCGCGCGCCGAACTGCGCCAATTGATGCAAACCCATGCCGGCGTCGTCCGTGACGCAGCCGGCCTCAAGCTCGCGCTCGACCGAGTCGCCGCGCTCTGCGATGCTCACGGGCAAGCGCACCCGCTCGTCGCCGCGCACCTCATTCTCACCGCCGCGCTGGTCCGCAAGGAAAGCCGCGGCGCGCACTTCAGGAGCGATTTCCCGCATGCCGCAGAACCGCACCGCAGCTTCCTCACGCGGAACGACGCTGCCGCCGCTGCCTGACATCGTGCTCGAGCCGATCGTCAAGCTTGCACTAGCCGAGGATCTGGGCGTGGCGGGCGATGTGACGACCGACGCGCTGATCGATCCGGCGACGCAAGGCAAGTGGGCGCTGCGCGCGCGCGAAGCCGGTGTTGTAGCCGGGCTCGATGCCGCCACGCTCGCCGCCTGGATGATCGATCACGACATCCAGTTCACGGTGAGCGCGCCCGACGGCGCGCGCGTGAAAGCGGGCGAGACAATCATGGAGATTGAAGGCGCCGCGCGCTCGGTGCTGATCGCAGAGCGCACCATGCTGAATTTTATCGGCCGCCTCTCCGGCATCGCCACGCTGACGCGGGTTTATGTCGACGCCGTAGAAGGCATGGGCGTCATCATCGCCTCGACGCGGAAGACCACGCCCGGCATGCGCGCTTTGGAAAAGCGCGCCGTGAAACTCGGAGGCGGCGGCGCGCATCGCTATGGCCTGGACGATGCGATGCTGATCAAGGACAACCACATCGCCGCCGCGGGCTCGGTCGCCAACGCCATGCAGCGCGCGCGCGCAGCTGCGGCGCATCTCACCTGCATCGAGATCGAAGTGGATACGCTCGATCAGCTGAAACAAGCGCTGCCGCACGCGCCAAGCGCGATCCTGTTGGACAATTTCAGCCAAGCGGACCTGCGCACGGCCGTGAAGATGGCCAAGGGGCAGACGCTGCTTGAAGCTTCAGGCGGCATCACGATCGAGAACGTGTTTGCGGTGGCGGAAACCGGCGTTGATGTGATCAGCATCGGCGCGCTGACGCACTCGGCGCGTTCGTTGGATGTGGGGCTGGATGCGGTTTGACCAGCAAGCAAAAAAGACTTGAGTCATTCCGGACGCGCGCAGCGCGAGCCGGAACCCCGGGCAAACGACGAGCTTGTGGCCCTGGGTTCCGGGTCTACGCTTCGCTTCGCCCGGAATGACTCGGGTTTTTGTTTGAAGGTGAGCTTCGCTCAACCCGCCGCATTCACCATCGCGAACAGCAGATGGTCACGCCAGGCGCCGTTGATCTTTAAGTAGCCGCGCGCCATGCCTTCGTGCTCGAAACCTGCTTTCTCCAACACGCGTCGTGACGCGATATTGTCCGGCTGGCACGCCGCTTCGACGCGGTGCAAATCCAAATCCTCGTACGCGTGGCGTACAACCGCGCGCACCGCCGCCGTGATGTAGCCCTTGCCCGCGTGCATCTCACCGGCCCAATAACCGAGCGACGCGGTCTGGGCCACGCCGCGACGAATGTTTGAAAGCGTGACGCCGCCGAGAAGATCATCATCCTCTTCGCGGAACACAAACAGCGCGTAGGCCTTGTCGTCGCGCGCATCTTCGGTGTAGCGGCGCAATTTGTAGCGATACGAGCCGCGGGACGTTTCGTCCTGCGCCCAAGTCGGCTCCCAGGGGGTCAGGAAATTGCGGCTCTTGTCGCGGACGTGCGCCCAATCCTGATAGTCGCGCACTTCCGGCGCGCGTAGATAGACGCCCTCACCGTCAATGCGGCGCCCGCCCTCATTGTCCTTGCGCATCAGTGCCATGGTTCAGGATGATGCCTGAAACGCGTCCAGCGCGCCATGCCCCGCTTTGGGTCCCAGCGCAGTCGCGCAGACGGGCCCAGCGAACGCGGCCTGCGCCGCAGCCTGGACGTCCTCGGCGGTCACCGCATCGAGCTTGGCCCGGCTTTCGCCGAAATCCACAAGCCGGTCGCGCAGGAACACCTGGCTGACGCGCGCCTCAGCCCGCGCCGAGGGGGCCTCAAGCCCCATCAGCATTTGCGCACGCGCTACCGCTTTTGCGCGCGCCAATTCCTCCGGCCGCGGCCCGTGCCCAGCCATCAAGGCGAGCTGGCCGCGCACGATCTCCGCCACGGTGCGCGTGTTCTCCGGCGAGCACCCGGCATAGACCGCAAGGCGCCCGTCATCCTCGAAAGTGTCGAGGAAGCTATCGATGGCGTAGACGAGGCCACGCTGTTCGCGAACTTCTTGGAAAAGCCGCGACGACATCCCGCCGCCGAAAATCTCAGACATGAGACGAAGCGCGTAGATTGTGTCGGTACCGGCGGCGGCGCCGGGCCATGAGAACACCAGATGCGATTGCTCGAGTTTACGCGTCTCGCTCGCAAATCCCGAATGGGCGCGCGCCGGCGCGCACAGTTCGGCGTCCCGTTGCTGCAAATGCCCGAAGCGTTTTTCGGCTGTTTCCGCGAACGCATCGCGATCGAACGCTCCAGCGATGGAAACGACGACCCGGTCCGGGGTCATGTGCGCGTCATGAAACGCGCGCAGCGTCTCGACGCTTACATTCGCCAGCGTCGCGTCCTCGCCGAGAATGGGCCGGCCGAGCGGCTGATCGGGATAGAGCGTCGCCTGGTGCAATTCGAACACGCGGTCGTCCGGCACGTCGAACGCTTCGCCGCGCTCCTGGGCGACAACGCCCTTTTCTTTTTCCAGATCGTCCGGCGCCCAATGCGGCTCGAACAAAATGTCCGCTATCAGATCCAGCGCGAATGGCGCGTGCTCGGCCACGACACGCGCATAGTAGGACGTGCGCTCATAGCCGGTGCCGGCGTTCATCACGCCGCCGACATTCTCGATCGCTTCAGCGAACTGGCGCGCATCGCGCGGCCCCGCGCCCTTGAACGCCATGTGTTCGAACAGATGCGCGATGCCATTGATCTCGGCCGGCTCCCAGCGCGCGCCGACGCGCTGCCAGACGCCAAGCGCCGCAGTGGCGAGCCCCGGCATCGGATCGAGCGCCACGCGCACGCCGTTGGGGAGACGGATGAGTTCTAGCTCCACGCTCTGCTCCGTTCGCGGATGTATTGTTTCACCGCTTCGGCGTCGTTCGGCGCCACATCCATGCGTTCCGGACGCTCGAGCATATCAGCAAATTTGGGAGGCAAGGACGGGCGCACGCCAGTAGCGCGCTCTACGGTATCAGGGAACTTTGCAGGATGGGCGGTGGCCAAAAATACCCGCGCCGCGTCACTTCCGGCGCCGACGTGCACGCCAACGGCCGTATGCGGACACATCATGTATCCATCGCCGCCGCTCCAGCGTGACCTCATCGTCTCCAACGTTTCGGCGTCTGTCGCAGACCCGGCAGAGAACTCCGTGCGCAGATAGTCGAGCGCATGCGGGGGAATATCGAACTCGCCCGATTGCGAAAAGCGTTCGTACAACCGGCGCACCGCTTCTCCATCCCGGCGCATGGCTTCGAAGAGAATGCGCTCGAAATTGCTCGCGACTTGTATGTCCATGGCCGGCGACACTGTCGCGTGCGAGCGCGGCGCGCGGTCGTAGCGCCCCGTCGCCAGCGCGCGGGCCAAGATGTCGTTGCTATTTGTTGCGAGCACGATTTTGCCGATGGATGCGCCTGTTTTCTTCGCGACAAAACCCGAGAACGCATCGCCAAAATTGCCAGTCGGCACAACGAAAGCAACGGGCCCAGCGGCTGAGAGCGCGGCAGCCGCCACGTGGAAGTAAATCGACTGGGCGAGGATGCGCGCCCAGTTGATGGAGTTGACGCCGGAGAGCGCAGCCCGCAGCGCAAAGTCGCGATCGGAGAACATCGCTTTGACGATGCGCTGGCAGTCGTCGAAATCCCCGGCGATCTCGATGGCGTGAACGTTCTCGGCGCCGGACGCGGTCATGAACCGGCGTTGCACGTCGGAGACTCGCCCCTTCGGCAAGAGCACAAACAGATCGACGCGCTCTCTGCCCTTCAGGGCTTCGACGGCCGCGCCGCCTGTGTCGCCAGACGTCGCGCAGACCACGCTGAGGCGTAAATTGCGCTTGGACAGCGCAAGATCGTAAAGCGCGCCAATGAGCTGCATCGCCAGGTCTTTGAACGAGAGCGAAGGGCCGCGAAACAGTTCGAGAATCCAGTCGCCGCTGTCGATCTGCACGAGCGGCGTAACGGCTGGGGGCCAGCGCCGCGCCGTTTCGGCGCTCGCGACGGTTGGCGACCAATACGCTTCATCCGCCAGTTGGGCCGCCTCCTCGGGGCTGAGATCGGCGCCCGCAAAGGCAGCGAGGATGACCCGAGCCGTCTCCGCGAAGGTATCCAATGCGGGCCGTATCGGCCCGGCGCCAAAAATGGACTGCGGCCAACTCTCCGGCACATAAAGCCCGCCATCCGGCGCCATGCCGGCGAGCACTGCGTCCAGGAACGAAACTGGCGGCGCGAGCCCGCGTGTGGAGAGGTAGCGCATCAGGCCTCAGGCCGGCGCGGTGCGCTGAGGACCAGCCGCCCGACGCTGAGATGATAGGCGAAATAGATGACGATGAGCACTATCGCCAAGCCGTACCAGGTGATGGCGTAGCCCATATGGCGCGCCGGTGGCAGCGTGTCGGCGCCCGGCGCCAAGGCAAACGGGTTCGCTGTCGTGCGCCCATCTGCGCCGACATAGGCGCCGGCGATATAATAATCCGCGACCTCCGCAAGCCCTGCATTGCGTCCCATCGCCGGGAGATCGGCGGCGAACCACAGCCGCTGTATCGGCCGCGGCGGAAGCGTCAGCGCCGCGGGCGGCTCTGGCCGGATCGACGCGCCGCTGATGGGCGCGCCTAGCCGCAGCGAGGCCGGAAAGCGCACTTCATCGGCATTGGGCGGCGCGGCGCCCGCGATGAAATCGGCATCGACGAACACGGTCGTGTCGCCGTACTGAACCGGCGCGAAGACGCGCCAGCCCTGCTCGCGCGTGTCGGTGCGCACGCCGTAAACGAATTGGATGCCGTCGGGGATCGCCTGATAGCTTGCGATCGTCATTTCTGGCACCGGCTCTTCAGCGAGCGCCGACTTCTCCTCGAACCGCTCCCACTGCCAACGGCCGAGCACCAGCAGCAGCGCGAACGCAAGCACCGTGACGGCCGTCATCACCAGCAGCGGCCGAAAGCGGATCATTCGATATCGTCCAGCGTCGCTTCGCGCGCTTTGTGCTTCCATTGGAACGCAAACAGCAGCGCCTTGAAGGGCGGCAAGAATGCGAGGCACAGCGCCACTGCCGCGATCATCGTGATGGTGAGCGCCAGCCATCCCGGCAGATCGAGGCCGAACTGGAGGATGATCAGCAGCGGCGCAATGATCGCGCCTACAACCAAAATCACAAATACGGCCGGCCCATCGCCTGCGTCCGCCGCCTTGAAGTCGGCGCCGCAGACGCGGCACGCATCGCGAAATTTGAGATAGCCCTGAAACACCGCGCCCTTGCCGCACTGCGGACAGCGGAGTTGGAGCCCCGCCGCCCACGGCGAAGGCGCCGCGTTCATCGTCGTCAATTCTGCATCGTGAGGTAGGGCATCACGTAGACGAACGTGAACAGGAAGAGCCACACCACGTCGACGAAGTGCCAATACCAAGCCGCCGCTTCGAGCCCGAAATGCTTTTGCGGCGTGAACCCGCCGCGCAAAACGCGTAGCAAACACACCGCCAGGAAGATCGTGCCGATGATCACGTGGAAGCCGTGAAAGCCCGTCGCCATGAAGAAGGACGCGCCATACACGGTGGCGTTGCCGATGCCTTCGGGATTGCCGAAGGCAAAGCCAGCTTCAGGATACTCGACACCGAACTGCACCCAGCTGAACAGCACGCCCAGCAGCACCGTTAGCAACAGGCCAAGCCGCGCGCCGTTGCGGTCGCCTTGTTGGACCGCATGGTGCGCCCACGTCACGGTGGTGCCCGAGAGCAAGAGGATCAGCGTGTTGATCAGCGGCAGGTGGAAGGGATCGAACGTCTCGACGTGCGGCGGCGGCCAGCTGGCCCAAGCCGCGGCAGTCTCCGGATCCCAGGTCGGCACCATCCACGTAGACCGGGCCTCGTGGAAGATGGTCATCTCGAAGAAGACCCAGAACCACGCGACGAAGAACATCACTTCGGACGCGATGAAGAGGATCATCCCGTAGCGCAGACCGATATCGACGACCGGCGTGTGATCGCCCGCGCGGCTTTCCTTGATCACATCGCCCCACCAGGCAATGCAGGTGACGATCAATACGCCCATGCCGACGAGGAAGAGCGTCCACTGGCCCCGGCCAAAGAAGAAATCGCTATCGTTGGCCGAAAGCCCGCGCATCAATACGACCGCGCCAACCGCGGCGAGGAACGCGCCTACCGACGCGACGAATGGCCAAGGGCTCGGATTGACCAGATGGTAGTCGTGTTTGACTTCGCCGTGCGCCATGTGATCCCTCGTGCGCGTTGCCGGAGCGCGCTCCGGACTAAGTCCTAAATTATGAACCCGCCGTATCCGCCGCCGCATCGGTGGAGCGGAAGAACGTGTACGACAAAGTCAGTGTGCCGATATCGGCCGTGTTGGGGTCGCTCGCGATTTCCGGATCGACGAAAAACACCACCGGCAGTTCGGCCTCTTCCCCCGGCCCGATCAAACGGTCCTGGAAGCAGAAGCACTCGAGCTTTGCAAAATACTGCCCCGCATCGTGGGGCGTCACGTTATAAGTGGCGCGCGCGACCACGGGCTCGTTGGAAAGATTGCGTACCGTGTAGAAAGCAAGCCCGGTTTCGCCGATGCGCAAACGCTCACTGATCTGATTGGGCCGGAACTCGACGGGCAAGCCAGGCGCAACGTTCGAGTCGAAGCGCACTTCGATCTGGCGATCGAGAATCTGGCTCGGCGCCGCCGTCGCTTCCTGGGTGGTGCCGCCGTAGCCGGTGAGCTGGCAGAACGCGTCGTAAAGGGGCACGGCCGATGCCGCGAGGCCCGCCATGCCGGCGACGACGGCGACGGTTATGCCGGCCGTCATCGCCATGCGCTTTCTGTTGGGCTGCTGCGTCATTGCAGCCCCGCCTGAAGCTTGGTCATCGTGATTAAAAACACGAGCGCCACGAACGCCACGATCGAGAGCGCAATCCAAAGGTTGCGGCGCTTGCGGGCTTTGAGCTCCTCCGGCGTCAGGATCACGCTCATGCCGCGGCCCGTTCCGCCAGCACCGCGGCGAACAGCGCAAACAGATAGAGGATCGAGAACCCGAACAGGTCGCGCGCGACCTTGTCCTGCGCCGGCTCGCCTTCGCCCGCACGCGAGCGCACCAAGCGCCAGGCCAAGAAGATGAAGAACGCCCCGCCAAGAGCGGCGATGGCGCCGTAGATCCAGCCGACTAGGCCGGTAAACACCGGCGCCAGCGACACCGGCGCGAGCAGCAGCGAATATGCGAAGATGTGCCAGCGCGTCGTCCTTGCCCCGTGCGTCACCGGCAGCATCGGCACCTTCGCCGCTTCGTAATCGGCTTTCTGCAATAGCGAGAGCGCCCAGAAATGCGGCGGCGTCCAAAGGACGATAATCGCCACCAGAATGATCGGATCGAGCGTGAGCGAGCCCGTCTTCGCCGCCCAGGCGATGGCGGGCGGCAGCGCGCCAGCGAGACCGCCGATGACGATGTTCTGCGGCGTCGAGCGCTTCAGCCAAATCGTGTAGACGACGGCGTAGAAGAAGATCGTGAACGCGAGCAGCCCCGCCGCGAACGGGCCAGCCGCCAGCTGCATCGTCACCACGGACAGCGCCGAGAGCGTCAGCCCCAGCATCAGCGCTTCATCTCGCGCCACGCGGCCAGCCGGGATTGGACGCGACCGTGTCCGCGTCATGGTCGCGTCAATGTCGGCATCGTACCACATGTTGAGCGCGCCCGATGCGCCGGCGGCGATGGCGATCGAGAGGATCACTGCAAAGCCCAGCACCCAATCGCCCGCGCCGGGCGCGGCGACGTAACCGGCAAGCCCGGTGAACACGACAAGGCTCATCACCCGCGGCTTCAGCAGCGCGATGTAATCGTTCGCGGTCGCTGGCCGATCGTGGGATGCGGTGAGGTCAACCAATGCCATCGCCTCAGTGGTGCGCGTCCGGCTTGATCACCGGCAGCTCGTTGAATTGGTGGAACGGGGGCGGCGAAGAAAGGGTCCACTCCAGCGTGGTCGCGCCCTCGCCCCAAGGATTGGCGCCCGCTTTGCGGCGCACCACGAACATCTCGGCCAGCGTCACCAGGAAGACCAGCACGCCAACGGCGGTGATCGCATAACCGACCGACGAGATGTAGTTCCAGAACGCGAACGCCTCGTAGTAATCCACGATACGTCGCGGCATCCCCTGTAGCCCTAAGAAGTGCTGCGGGAAGAAGATGATGTTCACGCCAATGAACATGATCCAGAACTGCAAGCCGGCCAGAAACCCATTGTAGCGATAGCCGCTCATCTTCGGGATCCAGTAGAAGAAGCCCGCGAAAATCCCGAACACGGCGCCGAGTGAGAGCACGTAGTGAAAGTGCGCGACGACATAATAGGTGTCGTGCATGGCGGTATCGACGCCCGAATTAGCGAGCACGACGCCGGTGACGCCGCCGACTGTGAACAGGAAGATGAAGCCGATCGCCCACAGCATCGGCACCTTCAAGTCTATTGAGCCGCCCCACATCGTGGCGATCCAAGAGAAGATCTTGATGCCCGTTGGTACGGCGATCACCATCGTCGCGGCGATGAAGTAGGCCTCGAGGTCCAGCCCCATGCCCACGGTGAACATGTGGTGCGCCCAGACGATGAAGCCGATGAAGCCGATCGCGACCATGGCGTAGGCCATGCCGAGATAGCCGAACACCGGCTTCTTGGAGAACGTCGAGACAATCTGCGAGACCATGCCGAAGGCCGGCAGAAAGAGAATGAAACCCTCCGGGTGGCCGAAGAACCAGAAGAGGTGTTGGTACATGACCGGATCGCCGCCGCCGGCGGCATTGAAGAACTGCGTGCCGAAAT
>JACMMP010000227.1 GCA_014378995.1 Hyphomonadaceae bacterium | reverse complement strand
CTCACCTCCGCTGAGACCTATCTGCCGATGCCCACGCTCTCGGCCGGCGTTCTGCAGCGTATGTCCACGCGGGGCACTCTGGTCGTCGATATGGGCCTCGACATTCCCGACGCCGATCTGCGCCGCCGCGCCCAACTCAACGGGCCGCGCCTCCGCGACGCGCTGCGCACCGCGCTCGCCAGCTACGCGTCGACCTATTACCGCGATCGCACCTCACCAGATCCCACGCAAATGACGCGCCTGATGCAATCCGCCATCGATCGCACCCTCGGCGCCGGCGGCGCCCAAGTGCTGCTGGTCAACATCATCTACCAACGCGCGCCAAGTTAAGCGGGCCGCGTCGGGGGCAAGAACCCTGTTGTTGATGTACGGTGACGGGGTATACTCGGGGCAGCTAGGCGGGGGACAACCAAATGAGTAAGGTACCGGCTCGATTGGGCTTTGCGATTTTCGCGGCGTGCTTCATCGTCGCCCAACCGGCCTTTGCGGGCACGTCCGGCAAAGTTAGCATCGAAGATGCCGCGCCATCAGCGTCGTTTTCCCAAACCCAAGCGGCAGCCGATTCTTCAATTCACACTGACGCCGACGCGCAGGCCATGTTGCGCCGCTTGAGATCGGCGGCTGTCCAGGAATGTCGCGCAACTGACTCGCGCCGGATCCTGATGTTCAATTATGCGCGGCGCTCGTGTGTCGACAGCCAGATGGCCGACGCAGTGGCCCAAACCTCATCTGCGATCCTAAGCGCCAACTACGATTCCTATTTGGCCGCCGGCCGTTCGTTCGGCCGCGCGTTCCGGGGCGGCGTTGTCGTGCGTAGCCCGCGCGCCGAGCAGATCGCCAGCTATTCGCCGGCCCGCGCTCTGGATCGTGGCAGAAGCGGCGGCGCCAATCTCGAATGCGTGGTTCGCGAAGATTATCACCTGAACTGTAACGTCATTTCCGAATCCGCTGAGGGATGGGGTTTCGGAGAGGCGGCTTTGCAGGCGTCGGCATCTTTCCGTGCCAGAAGCCACTTTGCCGATGGGTCCTCCACCATCGGCTCGCAGGTGCGCATCCCGATCGTGTTCAACAACGATGAGCGCATTTAGGCAGGCAAGCGCCTAGACCTGATGCTCCAGCGGCAGCTCCGCCAGCGCCAGCGCCCATGCATGGCGTCGCTCTTCGTAGACGGAGACGTGTGGCGGCGGAAAGCTCGGGTCGGCGAACGCGCCCACCGCCACGGTCACGAAGCCCGGAATCCCGGCGGCCTCCCAGCACACCGTCGAGCCGCACACTGGACAGAAACTAAAGGTAGCTTCCCCGCCGCTATCGCCGGCTCGTGTCCAGTGGGAAGCGCGGCCCTCGAGCGTCACGCGCTCGCGCGAAAAGCGCGCTTGCGCCGCGAAAATGCTGCCGGTGCGTTTCTGGCATTCGAGGCAATGGCATATCGAGATGCGCACAGGCTCGCCTTCGCATGTGAGGCGAAGCTGCCCGCAGCTGCACGACGCTGTCCGGCTGGTCATCACCCGCCCCGGCAAGCGATCGGCAGGACGATCGCCGTGATGCTGCGGCCGACTGGCGCGCGGTAGATTTGCGTCGGCTCGTCGCGCGCCACCACGGTCTCGCCCGCGCCCATGATCTGGCGCTCCACCACGACGAATTCCTGCTCGGTGCAGTTGAAGCGATAGTGCAGGCGCTGCAGCGTGTAGCGGATCGTCGTCTCCGTCGTCGCGTCTTCGATCTCATAGAGCTGCGGCTGGCCGTGGCGGACTTGCACCCAGATATCGGCGGTCGCGCCATCGGCGCTGCGGGTGATGGTGCGCTGGTTGAAATGCACTTCGCCAAGACAAGCGCGGTCGTCCTCCGGCGTTTCGCCGCGGCAATCGCGCTGACGCGCCACCAAGAGCCAATCCGGCAAATTCTGCGTGCTGCCGAGGATGATCGCATCCGTCTCCGCCGGCGGCTCTCCCGGCGCCTGCTGTTGCTGGCCGCAAGCGGCGAGCGTGAAGATCGCGAACAGAGCGGCGAGCTTAAGCATCAGAGCTTTCATCCTTGTCATTTTGGAGCCCGGCAGGCCCCAGGCAAATCACATAGCTGAGATGCCGCCGTCGATCTTGATCTCCGAGCCGGTGATGAAGCGGCTTTCGTCGGAGATCAGAAAAACCGCGGCGTTGGCCACGTCGCTGGGCTGGCCGATCCGCCCCAGCGGCACTTGGCGGGCGAGCTTCGCTTCCGCTTCCTCGCTGCCGATGGCCTGGCGCAGCCGGTCCAGGATCGGCGTGTTGATGAAGGTGGGGTGAATCGAGTTCGAGCGGATGTCGAATTTCTTCTTGGCGCAATAGAGCGCGATGTTCTTCGACAGCAGCCACACCGCCGCTTTCGAGGCGTTGTAGGCCGGCGCATTGTGGTTGGCGATCAGCCCGGCGATCGAGGAAATGTTGACGATCGAGCCCGGCTGATTGTCGCGCAGATATTTCATCGCATGCTTGGCGCCCAGAAACACCGAGTCGACATTGATCGACATCACCCGTTTCCATTCGGCCAGTTCGAGCTGTTCCAGATCGCCGCCGTGCGCCACGCCGGCATTGTTGACCAGCGCCGAGACGCCGCCCATCGCTTCGTTCGCCGCCGCCAGCGCGGCGATCCATTGCGCCTCGTCCGTCACGTCGAGCGCGAAGGCGAACGCCGCGCCGGCGCCGTATTTGGTGTTGAGATCGCGGGCCAGCGCTTCCACGCCGCCCTGGTTGATGTCAGCCAGCGCGACCTTCGCGCCTTCGGCGGCAAGCGCGCTCGCCATGGCCGCACCCAAACCCTGCGCGGCCCCGGTGACAAACACCTTCTTGCCCGCAACCCGTCCCGCCATGGCGTCCTCCTGTTTGCGTTCTCATAGCGTGAATACGGGCGTGCAGTCACGTTTTGCCGCTTACTCCGTCATCCTGGACGCCGCCGCAAAACTCGTGAGCGCGGGGCGAGGGGATTACACCACCGTAAACGCCGCCGCTGCCTGGTCGATGAAGTGCGCCAGCGCGATGTCTTTGTCGGTCACGCCGCCCGCATCGTGCGTCGTCAGCGTCACGTCCACGCGGTTATAGACGTTGTGCCATTCGGGATGGTGGTCGTGCTTTTCGGCGTACATCGCCACGCGCGTCATGAAGCCAAACGCCGCGTTGAAATCTTTGAAGCGATATTCGTTCGAGATCGCGTCGCGATCGGGCTCTGCCTGCCAATTCTCCAGCCGCGCCAACGCCGCCGCCGCACCGATTTTGTCCGCCATGCGCTTCTCCTATTCGGAGGATAAGATGGCGCACCTGGTCTGCGGCGGCCACCTCGTCTTGCTACACCCTACATCGTCATTCCGGACGCGCGGAGCGCGAGCCGGAACCCAGGGCAACGGGTGGAGTGGTTGCCCCTGGGTTCCGGGTTCTTCGCTGCGCGAAGCCCCGGAATGACGAACAGTAGGGGATTGAGTGCGATCAATCCGACCCACCCCAGACCGGGCGCATACTGGCGCCCATGACTTTCACCCCGCAGCCCGATCAAATCTCCCGTCTCTGGTCCGCCGCCCGCGCCATGTTCGAGCGCATGGGCGCCGCCATCGGCGCGGCCGCTTCGATTGCGTTGCGCGAGCGCCTGGCGCCGGAAGAACTCCAGCTGATGCGCGGCTTTCTGCGCCCGCTGGAACTGTTGGTGCGTCAGACCGTCTTTATCGAAGCCGCCGCGCTTGTTCTTGCGCGCCATCAGCGGCTGCCGCGGCTGGGCGAGATCAAGCGTTTGCCCAAGCCATTGTTCGCGCACATGCCAGCGCCGCCGCCGCGCCAAAGCGAACGTAGACCGAGCCTACGCCTCTGGCCCCAACGCGCGCCGCCGCCCGCGCGCATCCGCCAGCTCGGCCCGCCCGTGCTCGTGCGTGAAATCTACCTCGAACGCGCGCGCGAAGCGCAGTCGCGCCGTCTCAACATGGTGCGCTTCATGCGCCCACCCGAGCCGCTGCGCATCGCCCGCCGCATCGAAGCGCTGACGCGCATTCTAGAAAAGCCGCTTGCGGCCGCCCGCCGCCTCGCGCGCAAATTGCGCATCCAACCCAAGCTCGCCATCAAGCTCGCCACGCGCCCGCCAGTGCGGAGCGGCTACGCCGACGAGCAAGCACTCGGCCTCGCCGCACAACTCGCCTTCGCCGCCGGCATTGCAGTCAACGACACGAGCTGAACGCATGCATCCCGAACGCGCCACCCTTGCCCCTCTCCCTCGCGGGAGCGGGATCGCCGCTGCGGGTGAGGGGTGTAAGCGCCGCGCCGCGCACAAAAACAAAACCGCCGGCGCTCATCACGCCGGCGGTTTGTCGTTTCAGCTGTTCGCGGTTCAGTTCTTCGGATTGTCGTCCTGCAAGCCGCGCGCGCCGAGATCGGGCTCCGGCTCGTGACCAGTGACGATTTCGCCCTTGCCGAGCTTCGAATTCCACATCCCGTAGGCGAAGTAGAGCAGGAAGCCGCCGGCCAGATAGATCAGGAAGAAGTTGCGCGTCTCATCTTTCGCCATAAGCGACATCAGCAGGAAGATGCACATCAGCGCGCCGAGCAGCGGCGTGATCGGGAAGAGCGGCGTCTTGAACGGCCGGTTCATTTTCGGGCGCGCGTAGCGGAGGTAAACCACCGTGATACAGACGATGGCGAACGCCGCCAGCGTGCCGATATTGGTGAGGTCGGCCAGTTTATCGAGGCTCATGAAGCCGCCGAATCCGCACGCCAGGATACCGACCAGGATCGTGTTGATCCACGGCGTCTTGAACTTCGGGTGCACGTTGGCGAACACTTTCGGGATCAGACCGTCCCTGGACATCGTGTAGAAAATGCGTGTCTGCCCGTAGAGCAGCACCAGCATCACCGACGACAGACCCGCAAACGCGCCGAGCTTCACCACGAAGGCGAACCACGGCAGGCCAATTTGATCGACCGCGACTGCGATTGGCGCCGGATTGTTGAGCTGCTGATACGGCACGATGCCGACCAGCACGGCGCAGGTGAGGATGTAGAGAATGGTGCAGATGATAAGCGAGCCGAGAATGCCGATCGGCATGTCGCGTCCGGGGTTTTTCGATTCTGCACCAGCGGTGGAAACCGCTTCAAAGCCGATATAGGCGAAGAAGATCGTCGCGGCGCCGCTGATGAGGCCCGGTACGCCGTACTGGCCAGTCTCGGCGCCTGTGAGTACGCCGCCGAGCGCTCGGCCGATCTGGGCCCAGATGCTCATATCGGTTCCGGGCGGAGGCGCCGGAATTTGTTCGGGAATGAGCGGGCTCCAGAGATCGGTGTTCACATATTGCGAACCGATGACGATGAAAGCGATGACAACGGCGACTTTGATGAACACCACGACGTTGTTGACCACCGCGGATTCAGAAATACCCACCACGAGCAGGCAGGTGACGGCGACAAGACCGATAATGGCAGGCAAATTCACAATGCCGGTGGCGATCTGCTGGCCGGTGTCGTGATCTAGGACTGGCACGCCTGGCGCGGCGGTGAATGCCGCCGGTATGTGGACTCCGAGGTCTGCTAGTAGGCTAACCGTGTACCCGGACCAGCCGACCGCGACTGTTGAAGCGGCGAGTCCGTACTCGAGCACAAGCAGCAGACCCATGACCCAGGCGACGATCTCGCCCATCGATGCGTAGGAGTAAGAATAGGCCGAGCCCGAAACCGGAATGGCCGAAGCCAGTTCGGCGTAGGAGAGCGCTACCAGCGCGCACAGCGTGCCAGTGATGACGAACGAAATCATGATGCCGGGCCCGGCATGGTTTGCCGCAGCTTGGCCGGTCAGCACGAAAATGCCGGTGCCGATGATGCAGCCGATGCCCAGCAGAACCAGGTTCAGAGGACCGAGTGTTTTTTTCAGTTCGCCTTGCGCGTGCTCGGCGTGCATCTGCTCGACACTTTTGCGGATAAACAAACGGCCGAGGCCGCTTGGGCGCTTCGCGCCTCCGCCTACGTTTGTGTTGGTCACGTGTGTTCCCCTCCCTGGGTACGCTGTGGGCGGGAAGCTAAACGAGGGTTCCGGGCGTCACAAGCGCCGCTCGGCGGATTGCTGCGCTCGGCTATCTGCGTAGGCGCACCATTTGGTCTAGACTGCCTCGCATACCTGGGTTGGGAAGCAGGCGGGGAGCGACGATGAACACTAAAACGATCCTCAACGATCCCGAGCTTCAGAATTACTTGGCGACCGAGCTTTTTCCCGGCGAAGAGGGACTGGCGATCCTTTGCGAAGGCGTGGCCACCCCGGCGGAGGTGCTCGATCGGCTTCAGCAGGTGAAGGCCAATCGCCTGCGGAGGCATTGGCCCCGTTATCTCCGCTGGCGGCGAACCGGCGCGGTCCATTAGATTCGGTTTAAAGGGGTGGCGCAGCCCAGCCCCGGCGTGCGCACGCGGCGAGCACGGTGTTGCGCAACAGGCAGGCGATGGTCATGGGCCCGACCCCGCCGGGGGAAGGCGTTACCGCAGCAGCGACCTCAATCGCCTCGGCGAAATGCACATCGCCCACCAATTTCGTTTTGCTTTCGCCTTTCTCTGGCGCGGGGACGCGGTTCGTGCCCACGTCGATCACCACCGCGCCGGGGCGCACCCAATCGCCGCGCACCATCTCGGGCCGCCCCACCGCCGCAACCAGAATGTCCGCGCCGCGGCACACCATTTTCAGATCGCGCGTCTTCGAATGCGCGATCGTCACCGTCGCATTCTGTTCGAGAAAGAGCAGGGCGGCAGGCTTGCCCACCAGGATCGAACGCCCGATCACCACGACGTGCGCGCCGCTAAGGTCAGGCCGCTCCGTCTTCGCCAGGATCACGCACCCCACCGGCGTGCACGGCCTGAGGCCCGGCTTGCCGAGCACCAGCTTGCCGGCGCTCGCTTCGGTCAGACCGTCCACATCTTTCAGCGGATCGATCGCCGCCAGCACGGCCGGCTCAGAAATGTGCTTGGGCAACGGCAACTGCACCAGAATGCCATCGATGTCGGGATCGGCCGAAAGCGCCGCCACCCGCGCGATCAACTCGTCCTGCGTCGTCTGTGCCGGCAGTCGATTTTCCACCGACCGCATGCCGACGTCGACCGTCATCTTGCCCTTGGAAGCCACATAAACTTGGCTCGCCGCATCGTCCCCCACCAGCACCACCGCCAGCGCCGGCTGCGCGGGAAGCTGCTTCACCGCCGCCGCGACATCGGCGCGAACTTTCGCTGCAATGGCTCTTCCGTCAATGATGCGGCCAGTCATGCACGCTCCGTCAATGTCAGAGCACCGGGCCCGTACCCGTCAGCACGCCGTGCACCCACCACAATAGCGAGCGCGAAAGCTGTATCGCCAGCAGCAGCACCAGCACCGAGAGATCGACGCCCGCAATTGGCGGAATGATTCGGCGCAGCGGTTTCAGGATCGGGTCGGTCAGCCGCCGGCAGAATTCATAGATGGCGTTGACGAAGCTGTTGCGCCGGCTGACCACGTCGAAGGCGTAAAGCCAGGAAATCACGACGAAGACGATCAGCACCACGATCACGAGCCCAAAGATCGCGTCGATGAGTTGGAAGAGGATGAAGAGTAAGCCGGGGGATTGCATCAGCAGGCTCTAAACTGCGTCGCAGGGATTCGGCAACCGCTGGAAGGGGATGGCTCGGCGCAAGCCATCCGAAGCTACGCGTGTGGCGGGCGAAGCCCTCCTACGCCAAGGCTACGGAGGGCATCCTCCGCTCCGCTCCGCTCCGCGTAGCGAAGGATGGTGGACCCGAGGAGGATCGAACTCCTGACCTCTGCATTGCGAACGCAGCGCTCTCCCAGCTGAGCTACGGGCCCCCCTTTCGAGGAAGCGCGGATATAGGGCGGCGGCGGGAGAAGCGTCAACTGGCCGGGCTGCCCCGGTCGCGAAAAGGCGTGCGCGGCCGGGGCTGCGCACGCCTTACGCCTTCTGCGATCAGCTCAGCGGCACGTCCGCGACTTTATCGCCGTATTCCTTCTTCGGATCCTTGCCGAGCAGCATCTTTATGCCGGCGAAGACGCTGCTTTCGTTGAGCCAGATGTGCGCGTGCTCGGGGTCGAAGCGGATCAGCTGCAGCTTGGGGTCGTCCTTGCCCTCGTACCAAGCGGCGACGAAGGGATTCCAGAGCCGATCGATCGTTGCGCGGTCGGAGACGAGCGTAAGCTCGCCGTTCACGCCGGCGAAAAGGTTGTGATCCTTGGCGGCGAAATATCCAACGCCTGCGCTGCCTTCGCCGATCTGTTGCACGAGATCGGTGTCTTTCGAGCCGAAGAACCAGATCGGCCCGCGCTCATCGTCGCCTTCAACTTGAGCGGTCATCGGCCGGGCTTCGCCGCTGCCTTCCACGCCCAACATGATGGTGCGGTCGGACTTCAGCGTTTTCCAGAACTTGCTTTTGATTTCGGATTCGCTTGGCATAACTGCTCCCTTGTTTGCGAACGCGAACGGAAAGCGCCGCCGGTTAGTTCCCGCGCCCATCGCCTTGCAGCGGCGCAAATTCGATGCGTTTGTGGAGCAGCTGATTGCGGTCGCGCTGCGGATCGTAGGGGCGCCAGTTCACGCCGTCTTCCGACACCTCATGACGCGCGATTTCCGGGTCGGATGCGTTAGCCGCGGCCGGGGAGAGATCCTGTTGGAGCATGGCGCACACAAACCTGTGTCCGCCCCCTCCGGTTCCCATGATAAGCTGCGCTCCGAATCCGCACCGCCGGGGTGTCGGATGTCAGGTGTCAGATTGCCGCCTGCCGCCGCCCTCCGACACCTGATACCTGACACCCGAACATGCTCGAAATCTCCGATCTCACCTACCGCATCGGCCCGCGGCCTTTGTTCGAGAACGCCAATGCGTTCATCGCCGAAGGCTGGAAGGTCGGCCTCGTCGGCCGCAACGGCACCGGCAAGTCGACGCTGCTGAAGCTGATCCGCGACGAGGTCGGCAAGCCGAACACCTCGATCCGGGTGCGGCGCGGCGCGCGCATGGGCTTCGTCGCGCAAGAAGCGCCGCAAGTGGATACGCCGCTTTTGGACCTGGTGATGGCGGCCGACGCGGAGATGACGTCGCTGCTGGCGGAAGCCGAGACGGCCGAGGACCCCCAGCGCATCGCCGACATTCACATGCGCCTGGCCGAGATCGACGGCTATTCCGGCGAAGCGCGCGCTTCCGCCATCATGGTCGGCCTCGGTTTCGAGCAGGACGAATTGCGCCGCCCGGCGCGCGAGTTCTCCGGCGGCTGGCGCATGCGCGCGGCGCTCGCGGGCGTCCTCTTCTCGGCGCCCGATCTGCTGATCCTGGACGAGCCAACCAATTATCTCGATCTCGAAGGCGCAGCCTGGCTGGAAGAATACCTGCGCGACTATCCGCACACCGTGGTGTGCGTCAGCCATGACCGCGAAATGCTGAACCGCTCGGTGACGCACATCCTGGCGCTGGACGATAAGAAGCTCGAAGTCTTCGTCGGCGGCTACGATGCGTACTTGAGAAAGAAGGCCGAGCGCATGTCGCTCGCCGTGGGCATGAAGGCCAAGCAGGACGCGCAAAAGGCGCACCTGCAAAAATTCATCGACCGCTTCCGCGCCAAAGCCTCCAAGGCTGCGCAAGCGCAGAGCCGCATCAAGCAACTCGAGAAGATGCAAGATATCGCCGTGCCGCTCGAAGAGCGCACGATCCCTTTTCACTTTGAAGACCCAGTCGAACTCGCGTCGCCCCTGGTGGTGCTGGACGAAGCCGATCTCGGTTATGTCGAAGGCAAGCCGGTGCTGAAGAAGGTGTCGCTGCGGCTCGACCATGACGACCGCATCGTCGTCATCGGCCCGAACGGGCAGGGCAAGACGACGTTGGTGAAATCAATCGCGGCGCGCCTGGCGTTGCTTGCGGGCAAACGCGTCGCCTCCGGCAAAGCCAAGATGGGCTATTTCAGCCAGGATCAGCTCGATGAATTGCGCGAAGGCGAAACCGTGCTCGAGCACGTGCGCGATCTGGAACCCGATTGGGCGCCGCCGAAATTGCGCGGGCTCGCCGCGCGGATGGGCTTCGGCGTCGATAAGATCGATACGAAAGTGCAGAGCCTAAGCGGCGGCGAGAAGGTGCGCTTGCTGCTCGGCCTGATGGCGCACGCGAAGCCGCATGTGCTGATCCTCGACGAGCCGACCTCGCACTTGGATATCGATAGCCGCGAAGCTTTGATCCACGCGATCAACGAATACGAAGGCGCGGTGCTGCTGATCACGCACGATATTTATTTGGCTGAAGCGTGCGCCGATCGGCTCTGGCTCGTCTATCACGGCCGCGCCCGCCAATATGACGGCGACCTCGAAGATTATCGCAAGCTCGTCGCGGCGGCGGATCGCCCGCGCGAAGAAGGCGAGAAGCACGTCGAAACGCTGATCGAACAGGCGGCGCCTAAGCCGAAAGCGTCGAAGTACACACTGCAACGTAAGCTCGAAGCGGCCGAGACGGAGATCGAACAAGCGCAAGCCGCGCTTACGCGCATCGATGCAGCGCTCGCCGATCCGGAATTGTTCACCCGCGATCAGAAACGCGGCGAGAGCTTGCTGAAAGAACGCGCGCACGCGGCGACAGCTTTGGCGCGGGCGGAGGCGGCTTGGATCGAGATTAGTTCGGAGCTTGAGACCACGTAATTCGAGTCATTCCAGACGCGCGAAGCGCGATCTGGAACCCAGGGCAACCGGCGGCGTGTTGGCCCTGGCTTCCGGGTCTACGCTTCGCCCGGAATGACTTGAGTTTTGTTTCAGCCGACCGGCGTAAGCGGCGCGTCTTTGATGCGGTCGAGATTGCCGGCGCCGGGGATGAAGAGGCCCTCAATGCGGATACCGTCGGGATCTTCGAACAGGGTGGAATAATAGCCCGGCGCCCAGGGGCCTTCTTCGCCGACGCGGATGATGTTGGCGCCGAACTCTTGCATCGAGGCGGCGAGCGCGTCGACGTCTTCGCGCGAGCGCAGGCGGAAGCAGAAATGGTGGAGGCCGACGCGCCATTGATCGAACGGCGTGTCGCGATGTTCGGGCGCCGCAGGGCGGATCAGCACGCCCGTGCGCGCGCCGATGCAGTAAAAGACTTGGGTTGGGAGATCGTACTGGATCGCCATGCCGAAGGTTTCGACGAGCAGGCGATGATAGAACGGACGCGACGCGGGGACGTCGCGAACGGTGAGCTGGATGTGGGCGATGCCGTTTGGGGAGATCATGGTGTCCAAATTGGTTTGTTGCCTGTTAGGGCGACGTACGCGGCGAGCCCGCAAAACAACACGATTGCGTACGCCCAGACAAAGAAATAGAGCCTCGCGAGCGGCGTATCACTCCACCTGCGGCCACGTACGATACTGATCAGCGCCAGGGCGTATGATGTGATGATAGCGAAGGTTGCGGCTGCGCTGTTGAAATCGGTGTTCTCACCTGCGAGCGAACCAATGAATGGGATCGCGCAAAGCATCGTTACCGGCGCAGACGCCAAGAAGAGTGGGCGAAGAGCTCTCCTCATGTAACTAACGACAGGAAGAGTGCGAAGGCGGCAAAGCACAGAAACATCCAGCCGCCGATTCCAATCCCAGGCGTTCGCCCGAAGCCTGTACCATGTTTAAATTGGATGACGCTTTCGCTGAGGAGCGTGCAAAGGCCGAACAACAATGGAGTCAACAACAGCACGGCGAGGGAGCCATCGAACCGTGTTGCCAACAAAGCAGTAAGCGCCACTGATCCCGCAGCGCCAAAGTAGATTGCCTTCCGCGTGTCGCTCATCTGGCCACTCAAGCTAACTTATCCTAACACTCCCCGCGTTGCGAACAAAGGCGAAACACGGCAGCCTCGCGCGATGTCGCGAATCAACAACGCAGCTTTTGACGATTTGAACGCGGAGCAGCGGGCGGCGGTGGAGCATGGGCTCGAGCCGTTGCTGGTGATTGCGGGCGCGGGGTCGGGGAAGACGAAGACGTTGTCGTGCCGCGTTGCGCACCTCGTCGCGAACGGCGCCGATCCGTCGCGCATTCTGCTGCTGACGTTTTCGCGGCGCGCGGCGAGTGAGATGATTGCGCGCGTTGGCAAGGTGATGGCCGGCGATGTGCGGATTCCGTGGGCGGGGACGTTTCACGCGATTGGCGCGCGGCTGCTCCGCGAACTGGCGCCGGTGATCGGCATCGATCCGGACTTCACCATCCACGATCGCAGCGATAGCGCCGATCTGATGGGCATGGTGCGCCAGGAGCTTGGCGTGGCGACGGGCGCCAAGCGCTTTCCGATGAAGGGCACGTGCCTTGCTATCTATTCGCGCGTCGTGAATGCGGATGAAAGCGTCGCCGATGCGCTTGCGGCGGCGTTTCCGTGGTGCCGCGAATGGGAAGCGGAGCTGAAGCGCCTGTTCGCGGCGTATGTGGAAGCCAAGCAGAAGCAGAACGTGTTGGATTATGACGACCTGCTCTGGCTCTGGGCCGAGGCGATGAACGAGCCGGCGCTAGCGCAGGAAGTCGACGCGCGCTTCGATCACGTGCTGGTCGATGAGTATCAGGACACCAACAAACTGCAGGCGCGCATTCTGTTGGCAATGAAGCCGGATGGCCGCGGCGTGACCGTGGTCGGCGATGACGCGCAGTCGATCTATTCGTTCCGCGCCGCCGACGTGCGCAATATTCTGGAATTCCCAAAAGCGTTTACGCCGGCAGCGCGACTGGTGACGCTGGAGCAGAACTATCGCTCGACCGCGCCGATCCTCGCGGCATCGAACGCGGTGATCGATTTGGCGCAGGAGCGATTCACCAAAAATCTGCGCACCACCCGCAGCGGCGGCGCGGCGCCGAAACTGGTCAGCGTGCGCGATGAGGCGGGGCAGGCGGCGTACGTGGCCGAGTGCGTGCTGGAAGCGCGCGAGCGCGGCGTGGCGCTGACGCAGCAAGCGATCCTCTTCCGCGCCGCGGATTTTTCGGCGCCGGTGGAGTTGGAGCTGGCCAAGCGCGATATTCCGTTCGTGAAGTTCGGCGGCTTGAAGTTTCTCGAAGCCGCGCACGTGAAGGATTTTCTGAGCGTTCTGCGTTGGGCGCAAAATGGCGGCGACCGCATTGCGGGCTTCCGCACGCTGCAGCTCGTTCCCGGCGTCGGCCCCGCGCGGGCGGCGCGTATTTTGGATGCGATGGATGAGAACGGCGCCTACGGAATCGTCCGCAACACCGCGCCGCCGGCGGGCGCGGGCGAAGCGTGGGAGGCGCTGAAGGATATGCTCGGCGCGATGGCGAAGGCGCCGGCGTGGCCGAGCGATCTAGATCTCGCCGCGCGCTGGTATGCGCCGCTGATGAATGAGCGCTACGACGATGCGCGCGTGCGCATGGGCGATATCGAGCAGATGCAGCGCATCGGCTCAACGTTCGCCTCGCGCACCAGCTTTCTTACCGATCTGACGCTCGACCCGCCGAACTCGACCAGCGATGAAAGCGGGCCGGCGTTCAAGGACGATGATTATCTCATCCTCTCCACCATCCACTCGGCCAAGGGCCAGGAATGGAAGAACGTGTTTGTGCTGAACGTCGTCGATGGCTGCATGCCGTCCGATCTCGGCGCGGGTTCGTCGGCGGAATTGGAGGAAGAGCGGCGCTTGCTCTACGTGGCGATGACGCGCGCCAAGGATGAACTGCACATCATCACGCCGCAGCGTTTCTATCACACGCAGCAGCAGCGAAACGGCGACAAGCACGTCTACGCCATCCGCTCGCGGTTTTTACCGAGTTCGATTCTGCCGAAGTTCGAGGAGACGAGCTGGGCGGCGGGCGAGGGCGTGGGGGATTTCGCCTCGCGCGGTCCGCTGCCGAAGATCGATCTGGCGGCGAAAGCGCGGAGTAGGTTCAGCTAGATTTTGGCGGCATTGGGATGAAGGCGCTGGTCCGCTTCTTGTAAGCTTCATACTCGGGCCGTGTGCGTTGTAGATGCGGTTCGGTCGTTGGTGCGCCGCTGACGCGAGTGAGCAGGAACGTGATCAGCAGCGGGCCAGGCAGCGTCCAGAGACCGGCGCCAGCATCGAGCGCGACGAGCCAGATGGCCCACCACGTCACCAGGTCGCCGAAATAATTCGGGTGCCGCGAATAGCGCCAGAGTCCGCTTTCCATCACTTTGCCGTCGTTATCGCTCTGCGACTTGAAGTGCGCGAGTTGCGCGTCGGCGACGCCTTCGAACACGATGCCGGCGATGGCGAGCCAGATGCCGATGTGCGCCAGCGGCCCAAGCTCCATGTTGTCGCTGATCTGCGGCACCAAGACAGGCAGGGCGAGGATCAGCTGCAAGAACATCTGCGGTAAGAACACCCAGAGTGCGGCGAAGGCGGCGAAGTTGAGCTTGTGCTTGGTGCGCGCGCGTTCGGCGAGCTTGGCGTAGCGTCGGTCGGCGCCGTGCTTGCGCCAGCGCCAGAGCAAATAGACGCCGAGCCGCAAACCCCAAGCCGTGCCGAGCAATAGCAGCGCGGTGGCGTGCGGGCCTGGCTCTACGATCTGCATGTACGTCGCCCACACCAGCACAACGATGCCAAGCGCCCACCAGGAATCGACGAAGCTCGGGTCGTTGATGCGCAGGCTGATCAGCCACAGCGCCAGAAAGCACGCCGCCGACACCACGAGCGCGGCGAACAGGACGGAAAGGGCCAGAATGGGATTGATCATGACTCTTCTTTATATGTCGGCGGCGAGTCAGGCGATCTGCTTCAGCGCGCCGCGCACCGTATCCACGATCTGATCGATTTGGGCTTTCTCGATGATTAGCGGGGGCGAGAAGGCGAGGATGTCGCCGGTGACGCGAATGAGAAGTCCGGCGTCGAAGCAATGCTTGAAGGCTTCCAGCGCGCGCTGCGTCGGCGCGTTCGCGCGGGGCTCGAGTTCGACGCCGCCGATGAGGCCCAGATTGCGGATGTCGATGACGTGCGGCGCGTCGCGCAACGAATGCATCGCGTCTTCCCAATAGGGCGCGAGTTCGGCGGCGCGTTCGAACAGACGCTCTTCTTTGAAGGTGTCGAGCGTGGCGAGGCCGGCGGCGCAGGCGAGCGGGTGGCCGCTGGTGGTGTAGCCGTGGAAGAGTTCAATCGGCGTTTCGGAATTGGCGAGGATGGTCTCGTAGATTTCGCGGCTCGCGGCAACAGCGCCCATTGGCACGGCGGCGTTGGTGATGGCTTTCGCCATGGTGAGAATGTCGGGCTTCACGCCGAAATAGTCCGCGGCGAAGGGGGCGCCGAGGCGGCCGAAGCCGGTGATGACTTCGTCGAAGATGAGCAGAATGTCGTGCTTGGTGCAGAGTTCGCGCAGACGTTTCAGATAACCTTGCGGCGGCATGATCACGCCGGTGGAGCCGGCGACAGGCTCGACGATGACAGCCGCGATCGTGCTGGCGTCGTGCAATTGAACCAAGCGTTCGAGCGCGTCGGCGAACTCCACCCCGTGCGGAGGTTCGCCGCGCGAGAACGCGTTGCGGGCGATGTCGAGCGTGTGCGGCAGGTGATCGACGCCCGCCACCATGGGGCCATAGGTCATCCGATTACGGACGATGCCGCCGACGCTAATGCCGCCAAAGTTGGTGCCGTGATAGCCGCGCTCGCGGCCGATGAGGCGATACTTTCCGGGCTTGCCGCGCGCTTTTTGGTAAGCGAGCGCGATTTTGAGTGCGGTGTCGGCGCTCTCGCTACCGGAGTTTGTGAAGAAGATGCGGTCGAGCCCGTCCGGCAAAATTTCACTAAGCCGGTTGGCGAACTCGAATGCGGCGGGGTGGCCGAGATTGAAATTGGTGGCGTAGTCCAGCTCCGCCGCGGCGCGCTGGATGGCCTGCACTATGCGCGGGCGGCCATGGCCAGCGGAGACGCACCATAGCCCCGACGTCGCGTCAAGAATGGCGCGGCCGTCGGGCGCGTAATAATGCATCCCCTCGGCGCGCACGACCATGCGCGGATCGGCCTTGAACGCCCGGTTGGGTGTGAAAGGCATCCAGAACGAGTCGAGCGAATTAGGGGCAGGCATGTGGGTAGTGTCCTGCGCCGCTGAGCTTGGTGCAACAGCTTCCGAACAAAGCTGAGCGTCATCCCGGACACGCGAAGCGTGATCCGGGACCCAGGGGCGGCCCGCGCCGCGCTCTACGATCCCCTGGGTCCCGGGTTCGTCGCTACGCGACGCCCCAGGATGACGGAATTAGTTCTGCGCCGGTGTCATGGGAGGCAGCGTCCGCCACTCCCGCCGCGCGAACATTTCCGACTGATCATTATAGTACGGGCTGCCTTCGCGCTCGCTTGCGCCCCATTGGTGGATGACGCGCGTCGAGAGCGTGCCGTCCGGCGCCCAGTCAATCACCATCATGAAGCCGTCGCCGAAATCGGCGCTCAGGCGGCCGTCTTCGTCGTCGTGCCAGCGCAGCGCGCGCAGCACGTCAGGCGCGCCTTCGAGCGGCAGATCGATGTCGCCGCGGCGCAAGCGCAACACGTCGCCGAGCGCTGGATCGATGCGGCCGAAGTGTTCACGCAGATGCGCCGCCGCGGTGCGCGCAGCGGCGATGATATCGGGTTGGGGCGCCCCCGCGCGCGCGGCATTGTAGAGCGGCTGGAACGTCAGCCCGACGAGCGCGGCCGCCGGGCTGTCATTGGCGGCGCGGCGATCCCAGGTGCGCAGCAGCGTTTGGATTTCGGCGAGCTCGGAATCGTTGGCTGCGTCCTCAGCGAGGATGATGTTGATCATCTCGACGGTGCGTGAGCGTTCGCTCGACGTGAGGTCGAACTTGGCGTCGAGGAGTTGCGCGTCGGTGATGGTCCGCAGCGGCGAGAGAATTTCGACGGCGCGGTAGCCGCGATTGGTGACGTAGGTTTCGATGTAGGGCGCGGCCTCCGGGAACGCCTCCGGGCCGATATTAGCGTTCTCGTCAGTGACATACCAAGGCGCGCCATTGCTGCTGGCGAGCCAGCCAGAAGATGGGTCGATCAGTTCCGGCGCATCGAGGCGATCGTCCATCGCCCACACATTCGCGCTCGTATCGCCCGGCACGCAGCCGGACCAATCGAAGCCGGCGGCGCGGCGCGGCAGGATGGCGTTGTAAAGATAGCCGATGCGCCCGGTATTGTCGGCGTACATGAAATTGAATGACGGGATCGCGCGCATCGCCATCGCTTCGCGCCACTGCTCGTAGTTCTGTGCGCGGCCCATGCGGTAGAATTGTTCGAGCGCGCGAATTTCTCCGGCGCCGGCGTAACGCACCGCGACCCAGCCGTCTGCGGTTTTAAAGGCCGGACCGTGTACCGAATAGTGCAGCGTGCGCGGGACGGGGATGGTGAACCAGCCCATCTTCACCCAGAGCCAGATTTGGCGTGTTTCGAACCGGCGCCATTCGCCGTCGAAGAAATACTGCCCGCGATGCGCGTCGTCGGTGGTGAGGCGATAAATGTCGGCAAGGTCGGGCAGGTTGACGGTGGCGGCAAAGCCGAGCGTTCCGTTTGTGCCGAGCACGGGGAAGGGCGAGCCAGGGAAGAGGCCGCCATGCATGCGCCAGCCCGTGTCGCTGGAGACGCCCGCTTCGTACCACGCGACCGGGCCGGCCCACGGCTGGTGCGAGTTGACGATGAGGCGGGTGTGGCCGTCGGCGCTGCGGCGCGGGGCAACGGCGAAAGCGTTGGAGCCCCAATCGATCGATTCGGCCGTCGCCTGCTGCGCCGCGCACGGGTGGTTCTCTTCGTTGGCGACGAGGCTCAGCGTGCGTTCAAAACCCCAAAACAGCGGCACGGTGATCGCCGAGCCAGCGATCACATCGCGGCCGGTCAGGTTGCGCGCGCCGGGGAGCACCTCGCTCGGGTGCTCAGCGCCGTGAGCGTTGAGGCCGGCGGCGTAGGCTTCGAGGATGGCGCGAAACTCGGGCGAGAGATCGCGTTCATAGCCGGCGTCCACGGCTTGCTGGATGCCAAGCAGGTGCCAGAGAAAATCGGACTTCGCGCCCTCTTCACCGAGATGGGCGCCGAGGCGTCCGCGGCCGAGCAGCGCGGTGATTTGGATCGTGGCGAAATTGTCTTCCGCATGCGCGAGCGCGAGGCCGTACGCCGCCTCGGCGTCGTCGGCGCCGTGAATGGTGGGGACGCCGTAAGAGTCGCGGGTGATGGTGGGGTTGTAGTCGCGCGCCGGCGCGGCGGGCGCCTGCGTGCAGGCGGCAAGCGCAAACGTGGCGATGCAGGCCGCGAGCTTCTTCATGGTGTCCCCCAGTCGGCGCACGACGTTGCGCCGCCCATTGTGCGCCTCACGCCGGATCGGCGGCAAGGGGCGCCCTCGCGTAACGAAACTGAATTGTCCTTCGCTTGCGGGTGGCTAGAGTGCGCCGCCGGATTGGCGAGTTGCAAGGCGGATGTTCGACATGGCGTATGCGGAGCCCACACTTCTAACCGGCAGGTCCGGGGCGCAATATCAGTTCACGATTTTCGAGCGCCGCAGCACGTTCAAGCCGAAGGGCGGCGTATATATCATGGGGCGCGGAGAGGGGGATCGAAGGTACGCCTTCTGTTTCGTCGGCCAAACGGGCGATATGTCGGCCCGCCCTTTCAACCCGGACAAGACCGCTTGCTTCGATGCTTTCCGCGTCGATCATATTCTCGTGCTGGACGAGGACAACGCAAACCGGCGCGCGCAGATTGTCGATGACCTCATCCAAGCTTATGCGCCGAGCTGCAACACGATCTAAAGAAAAGGCCGCCGGCGTTGAGCCGGCGGCCTAATCTCGCGATGTCTTACCAGGCAAGCCGGGCGCCGAGACGCGCGCCGTGCTGGGTTTCGTTGTCGCTGAAGTCGCCGCGATAGTGCGCGTAAAGTTCGACGGTTTGGCTGAGTTCGGCTGCGAAGCCGAGACCGGTCTCGAGGCCGGTTTGGCCGCGATCGGCGGATTCGGTTTTGAACGTCGCCCCGTGCAATTGGGCCACTGCGTTCGATCCGCCCGCGTCCGCGGAATGGACGGCGTACGCTTGCGCATAGGGCCGCAGGCTCAGACCCATTGCGTGCAGGCCACGGCTATAGCGTGCGCCGAAACGGAAACGCGTCGCCTCGTCGCTCCTGCTGTCGAAGCTGAGTGCGACCGTGGCTGCGCCGGTTTCCTCCATGACATCGCGCTCGACCTGATCCCACGACACGCCGCCCAGCAAATCGATGTCGCCGCCCCAGGCGTGGATGATGCGGCCGAACTCGAAATCGACCGCGATGGTCTCGCCGTCTGGCGAGGAGGTGAGGGCTTCGACACCGGTGCTGAGGGCGACGCTGCGATCGATGTCGTAGCGATCGACGCTGTAGGCGATAGCACTGTTGGTGAACAGCGCGCCATCGCTCCAGCGCGCATAGCCCATGCCTTGATAGGATTGCACTTCGGCGCGTCCATCGCCGCGTGCGACACCTTCAACATAGGCCAAGGCGCCGCCGAGGACCCAATTGCCGACCGGCGCATCGACGCCGACGACAAGGCCGCCGCTGCGATAATCGTAGCCGTTGGCGTTGCGGTCGTAGCCGACTTCCGCATCCGTGCCGACGATCTCGCCCCAGACTTGGCGCGATGGCTCGACAGCGCCGAGACGGCTGATCACGGCGCTCCGCCCGACGCGGCTGTTGCGATGCGCGGCTTCTATACCGGTGGCGTGGATGTCGCCTGAGACCTGTTGGAAGACGATTGCAAGTTCGTCCTGGTCGAAGCCGGCGAGGCCGTCGAAAAAGGCCCCTACATCGCCTGCGCCGGCGCCTGGCGCCGGACGCACGCCCTGGAGGGCGGTGGCGGCGGAGCGCGCGT
>JACMMP010000226.1 GCA_014378995.1 Hyphomonadaceae bacterium | reverse complement strand
TGCAGGACGAAGTCGAGGAGGGCGCGCCGCTCGCGGACCGCATCGCGCTCGCGCGCGCTATGACTGAACTGCCGGAGGATCAGCGCGCGAGCGTCGCGCTATGTCTGGGCGAAGGGTTTTCTCACACCGAGGCGGCGGAGATCTTGAAACTGCCGCTCGGCACGGTGAAATCGCATGTGACGCGCGGGCGCGAACGCCTGCTTCGCGCGTTGGAGCCGTCGGATGGATAGCCAAGCCCGCCTCATTGCCGCACTGGGCGCCTCGGCCGCTCCAGCCCGCGACCCGGGTTTCGCGCTGGCGGTCATCGGGGGGGCGGAGCGTCGACGGTATCGGGAGGAGACAGCTCGATCCGTGCTCAATGCCGGGGGGCTGGCGGCCGCCGCCGCTGCTTTGGCGGCCCCGTTTGTGGACTGGGCCGGTAACAATGCCGAGGCGCTCCAGAGCGGTATTTTGAGCGCCGCTGGGCTTATTGCGCTAGTTGGACTGGCGCGACTCATGTCGGCACGGGCTACTGTATTGCTGCGGCGCTGAGTGAGGCTTTGCATCCGTTTCACCTGGACGGCGCATCTAGAACAGCAAAGGGGCTTTAGACCCCAAGGCTATGGAGATCCTTATGGGTGCGGATGCATTTGTTCCGTTTGTATTTTTTGCCTTTCTTGGGGCCGTTATCCTGGTGCCAATCTGGCTCAAGGAGCGAACTAAACGTTCGGCTCACGCGCTGATTTCGCAGGCCCTGGAGAAGGGCCAACAGCTGGATCCGGCGATATTGAAGCAGCTCACCGAGGGCTCGACCAAGCCGGTGAAAGACCGCGCCCGTAGCACTCTAGGCAATGGGATTGTGCTCCTGGCGCTGGCGATCGGCTTCGTGGTCGGCGGTTTCGCTTTGGAAGATTTTGGCGGCGGCGTGGAGACTGGCATGCTGGTGCCAGCGGCAATTCTGGGCGCTCTTGGCGTCGCCTTTATCTTACTGGCGATGGTCGATTACGCGGCCAAGAAGAAGGAATAATGAGTGATCCGTGGCGGCGCGGGGGTCTCTCAATCTGGCGGAAGCTACGGAAGCCGCGCTCATTGTCGCGGCCCAAGCGAGGAACCAGGCGGCGTTCAGTGAGCTGGTTAAGCGCCGGCAAGGTTGGGCACGCGCCTTGTTGAGGAGAATGTGCCAAAGTCACGCCGAAGCTGATGATCTGGCTCAGGAGGCCTTCATCAAAGCGTGGGATAAGATGAGTGACCTAGAAACTCCGGCGGCTTTTCCGGGTTGGTTTCGAAGGATCGCGGTGACCACGTTCCTGATGGCGAAACGTCGCCAGAAGGCCGTGTTCGAGGAAATCGACGACGCTTCGCCCATAGCGTCCGAGGAGTCCTCACCGGAGGCCGCAGCCGGAGCGAAGATTGACCTGGAGAAGGCTCTTGCCAGGTTGTCAGATGCTGAGAGACTTTGTGTGACCCTGAACCACGGAGAAGGGCTCAGTCACGGCGAGATAGTAGAAATCACCGGTCTTCCCCTCGGCACGGTGAAATCCCACGTACTAAGGGGGACGGATAAACTGAGACGGCTATTGGAACCCCAATGACGGACTTTGACGCCCTTCTGAAGCGCTCCTTTGCGGAAGCTCACGAGCCGGTCGATGACGGGTTCACCGTGAAGATCGAGCATGCTGTCGTGCGCCGGGAAGCGGCGCTCAAGATTCGCAACTTGGCGCAGACCGTTGGGCTCGCCGCGGCTGGCGCTACGTTGCTCTATGGCGGCTACGCCGTTTACGGCGGGTTCGGTCAGGAAGTGCTCGGCGCCGCCGGCATCGAACTGGCCCGCGCACACGGCGCGCTAAACTCGGCCCCAACAGTGGGCGCAACGGCGCAAGACGTGCTGCAGTCGATCGGTACGGGCATGACCCAGATCATGCTGATGACTGCAGCCGCACTGGCCGGTGGCGCGGTGCTCTATCGCACCACGCAGGACTAAGCTGAGCAAACAACGGAAGTAATCAAAGGCGGCCTCGGGCCGCCTTTCGTGTTTCTGCGCTGTGGCGACGCCGCTGGCGCCGCAGCGCAGCAAGGGCTAGGAATGTCGTCCCGAAACAAGGGCCGCGCCATGTCCCGCCATACCGATATCCGCCGCATCACCGCGCCTGAGATCACCGCCCGCAAAGGCGGCGACCCGATCGTGTGTCTCACCGCCTACACAGCGCCGGTGGCTGAAATCCTCGACCCGCACTGCGACTTGCTGCTGGTGGGCGATAGCGTGGGCATGGTTGTCCACGGCTTGCCGAACACCGTGGGCGTGACGCTCGAGATGATGATCATGCATGGCCAGGCAGTCATGCGCGGGTCGCAGCGGGCGATGGTGGTGGTCGATATGCCGTTCGGCTCTTATGAGGGCGCCCCGCAGGACGCCTTCGCCAACGCGACCCGGATTCTAAAGGAAACCGGCGCTCAGGCGGTTAAAGTCGAGGCTGGCCCGCAGATCGCCGCCACCATCGCCTATCTGGTCGATCGCGGCATTCCAGTGATGGGCCATGTCGGCCTGCGGCCCCAGGCGGTGAATGTGGACGGTAAGTTCCGCGCCAAGGGCCGGACCACGGACGAGCGCCAAAAGGTGCTCGCGGAGGCCAAATCAGCCGATGCGGCCGGCGCCTTCGCCATCGTCATCGAGGGCGTGGACGAGACCCTCGCCCCTGAGATTACTGCTGCTGTCAGCGCCCCGACCATCGGCATAGGCGCCTCCGCCCAGTGCGACGGCCAAATCCTGGTCACGGACGACCTGCTCGGGCTTTTCGATTGGACCCCCAAATTCGTCCGCCGATACGCCGACCTCAAGGGCGTCATAGACAAGGCGGCCGCCGAATATGCAGCGGACGTCCGCGGCCGCCGTTTTCCTGCCGCAGCCGAGACCTATGCCCTCAAAGTCAACACGCCGCCGCAGGCGCGCGTTGCCGGGGGCGACAAGCGCGGGTAGCTTGCCGCCGATTTCAGGGGGACGAGTCCGCTGCCCAGGCGGGCCAGTGGGTTCGAGGATAAGCGGCGCGTGACCAACGAAACCGACAGTTTTGTCAACGAAGTCCAGGACAGTCTTCGTCAGGATCGCACGCTCGCGATCGCGAAGAGGTATGGGCCCTATCTGATCGCTCTCTTCGTCGTGTTCCTGGCCGTTATCGGCGGTTGGCAATGGTGGCAGGGCGAGCAGGTCAATCGCGAACGCGCCGCTTCAGATGAGCTGGTCGCGGCGCTGGAAATGGGCGCGGCCGGAAATCTCGATGGCGCCAAGGCCGAACTCGAGCGCTTGAGCGGAGAGGGTCCGCGGACTTATCGCGCCATGGCCCGGATGCAGAATGCCGCGCTGCTGCAAAGCCAAGGCGATCTGGACGCGGCGCTGGCTGAGTTTGACGAAGCGGCCGAAGCCGCCGCCAATCCGACCATGCGCGACACGGCCCGGCTGCGCGCTGCTTACATCGCCGCGGAGACTCAAGACTTCGCTGCGTTGCAGACGCGGCTGCAGCCGCTGATCGATTCCGAGAGCCGGCTCGCTTTCCTCGCGCGCGAACTGCTTGCAGTGGAAGCGTGGGAAGCTGGCGAGACCGAAATTGCGCGCTCGACGCTTGAGAATTTAACGCTCGCATTCGATGCGCCGGAAACGGTGCGTCAGCGTGCGCAACTTGCACTTTCCGTCATCGGCCCCGCGCCGGCGGCGCCCGCGGACGGCGCGCCTGCGCCAGCGCCCTCCGAAGGAGAAAATTGATGAGCCGTCACTTGGGCCGCTTTGGTCCCCTTACTGTTCTCGCGGCCGCTGCGGCGTTGTCTGCGTGCTCGACCGTTGGCCGCATCGGCGATGCGATCAACCCGTTCGATGGCGGCGATGCGCCGGCGCAGACCGCTCCGGAAGACGGGCGAGTCTCGATCCTCGCATTCGAGCAGCAGCTGACGCCCGATCCGGCGCTCGCGGCGCGCACGATCACGGTGCCGCCGATGACATCAGTCGTGGAGTGGGCGCAGCCGGGCGGCGCGGCCGATAATTCGCCTGCGCATTCTAGTGGCTCTGCCGTGCTGGAGCAGGTCTGGCGCACAAATCTGGGCCAGGGCTCCAATAATCGCGCGCAGATCGCCGCCCCGCCTGTCATTTCCGAAGGCAACCTCTACTTCCTCGACGCCGATCACCGGGTGCACGCCGTACGCGCCAGCAGCGGCGATCGGCTGTGGACAGAAACGCTTCGCCCGAGCGAGGGACGAGATCGCGTCGCTCGCGGCGGCGGCGTTGCGGCCGCTGGCGGGCGCGTGTTCGTCACCACTGGCTTTGGTTTTGTTGTCGCGCTCGATGGCCAGACCGGCGACGAAGTGTGGCGCACGCAAGCGGATGCCCCGTTCCAGTCGGCCCCGACCGTTGTCGGCGGTCGTCTTTTCGCGATCACCAACGACAGCGAACTTATGGCCTTTGACTCCAACACGGGCGAGCTCAGCTGGAATTACCAAGCCATCGCTGAACCGGCGCGCATCCTGTCGGCGCCGAGTGTCGCGGTGGAGGGCGAGACTGTGGTCGCGCCGTTTGCGTCCGGCGAGTTGGTCGCGCTGCTTGCGGGCAACGGCCGGCGGCTGTGGTCGGATTCGCTGTCGCGCGCGGGGCGGCTGACCTCACTTTCGGCGATCAACGATATCGCCGGGCGCCCGGTGCTGGACAACGGCGTTGTCTACGCCGCGAGCCATTCCGGCATCCTTGCCGCCATCGATTTGCGCACCGGCCAGCGCGGCTGGGCGCGTCCGTTCGCATCGACGCAGACGCCATGGTTAGCGGGCGAGGTGCTTTATGCGGTGAGCGTGGACGGCGAACTTGCCGCGTTCGACCGCGCTACCGGCAACATCTACTGGGTGCAGCAGCTGCGCCGGTACGAAGACGAAGAGGACCGCGACGGCCGCGTCGCTTGGGTCGGCCCGATCATGATCGGCGGGCGTCTCGTTCTCGCGAACTCGGTCGGCGACGTGATCGCCGTCTCGCCGGAAAACGGCCAGACGGTCGCGACCGCCGATCTCGATCAGCCCGTTTTCATTCCGCCAATCGCCGCAAACGATCAGATTTACATCGTGACCGACAGCGCGCGCTTGGTCGTGCTGCGGTGAATTTGGGCGCCCCATGACGATCAAGCTCGCGATCGTCGGGCGTCCCAATGTCGGCAAGTCGACGCTGTTTAACCGCCTCGCCGGCAAAAAGCTGGCGATCGTCGATGACACGCCCGGCGTCACCCGTGACCGGCGCGAGGCGAAAGGCCGGCTTGGCGATCTCGATTTCGTTTTGATCGACACTGCGGGCTTCGAGGACACCACAGACGCCTCGCTCGAATCGCGGATGCGGGCGCAGACCGAAATCGCCATCCGCGACGCCGACATCATCCTGTTTCTGATCGACGCGCGCACCGGCGTGCTGCCGATGGATGAGGCGTTCGCTTCGTTGCTGCGCCGCGCCGACAAGCCGGTCGTGCTCGGCGCCAACAAGGTGGAGGGCCGCGCCGGCGACGCCGGCATCAATGAAGCCTACGCGCTTGGGCTGGGCGAGCCGATCGCGCTTTCGGCCGAGCACGGCGAAGGCATGGGCGAACTTTACGCCGCCATCGCCGCTCACGAAGCCGCGCCGCCAGAGGAAGAAGACGAGGCGCAACGGCCGCCGCGACCGATCCAACTCGCCATTGTCGGCCGGCCGAACGCGGGCAAGTCGACGCTGGTGAATGCGCTGATCGGCGAGGATCGATTGCTGGTCGGTCCCGAAGCCGGCATCACGCGCGACAGCATCGCCATCGACTGGCAATGGAACGACAAGCGCTATCGTCTCATCGACACCGCCGGGATGCGCAAGAAAGCCAAGGTGCAACATAAGTTGGAGCGCATGTCGGTCGGCGACACGCTGCACTCGATCCGCTTTGCCGACGTCTGCGTGCTGGTGATGGACGCCAACGAGGCGTTCGAGAAACAAGATCTCTCCATCGCCGATCTTATCGTACGCGAGGGCCGCGGCCTCGTCTTCGTGCTGGCGAAGTGGGATACGATCGCCGACCCACGCGCGCATTTGGAAGAACTGAAACTGGTTGCGCGCGAGAGCCTGCCGCAAGCGCGCGGCGCCCCGATCGTCACCGTCGCAGCGCAGTCGGACGTTGGCCTCGATCGGCTGATGAAAGGCGTCGAAGAGGCGCACGGGGATTGGACAGCGCGCGTCAAGACAAAGGACTTGAACGACTGGCTTTACGCGTCGATCGCGCGCCATCCGCCGCCGGCGGTGGGCGGCAAGCGCATCAAGCCGCGTTATCTGACGCAGATCAAATCGCGCCCGCCAACCTTCGTGTTGATCGCCTCGCGCGCCGAAGAGATGCCCGAGAGTTACAAGCGCTACCTCGTCAACGGCCTGCGTGAGGCGTTCGATCTCCACGCCGCCCCGGTGCGGTTGATCGTGAAAGCGGGCAAGAACCCGTTTGCGGATGAGCCTAGCTAGCCCTCGGCGCTGAACAAGAATTCTGTGCGCGATCGATACGTCGTGCCCGGCCGCAGCACCGTTGCGGGAAAGTCGGGCCGGTTTGGGGAGTCTGGAAAGTGCTGTGGCTCCAGGCAGAGTCCGGTCCTGCGCGCGAACGGACCGTGTGCGCCCGAGAGCGAGCCATCCAGGTGATTGCCGCTGTAAAATTGCAGCCCCGGCTCGGTCGTGCGCAGCTCCATTACGCGTCCGCTCGGTGGATCGCGCAGCACCGCCGCGCGCGCTAGTGCGCCGGGCGAGGGTTTGTGCAGCACGAAATTGTGGTCGTAGCCGCCCCCGGCGCGGAGTTGGGGATCGTCTTCCTCGATGCGCGCGCCGATGAGCTGGGCCGCGCGGAAGTCGAACGGCGAAGCATCGACCGCCTGCGGGGCGCCCTGGGGAATGAGTTCGGCATCGACGCCGGTGTAGTGGCCGGCTTCGATCATGAGCTCGTGCGTTTCGACGCTGCGCAGCGCATCGCCGCTGAGATTGAAGTAGGAATGGTGCGTGAGATTGACGTGCGTTGGGAGGGAAGTTTCGGCGCGATAATCAATCGTGAGCCGATCGTCGGCGTTGAGTGTGTACGTGACTTCCACTCGCAATTGGCCCGGGTAGCCTTCTTCGCCATCAGCGCTCACATAGCGCAGCAGAACGCCGGCGGCGTCTTCCCGCTCGAACGCTTCGGCGTCCCACACCACTTTGTCGAAGCCCCGTGACCCGCCGTGTAAGTGATTGCGCCCATCGTTCGCGGCGAGGCGATAGTCCTGGCCGTCCAACGCGAAGCGCGCGCCTGCAATCCGGTTCGCGTAACGGCCAACGATCGCGCCAAAATAGGGCGTGCCGGCGAGATAAGGTTCGAGCGCGTCGAAGCCGAGCACGATATTTTCGGCGTGGCCAACGCGATCGGGCGCACGCAACGCCATCAGGATCGCGCCGTAGTTCATGACGTCTGCGCTGATGCGCCCGGCGCGCATTCGGTAGCGCTGCACCTGTTTGCCGGCGGGCGTGCGTCCGAGCGGCTCGATCTTCACCTCTGGCATCACGCCTCCTTGCGCCTTGGCGCTCGCCGCATGCACACAACGCCTAGATCGCTTGACCCGCGGCCCAGCCGCTCGACCATGCCCATTGAAAATTGTAGCCGCCGAGCCAGCCGGTGACATCCACGGCTTCGCCGATGAAGAAGAGCCCCGGCGCGGCGCGCGCTTCCATGGTCTGCTGCGACAGCGCGTTGGTGTCGACGCCGCCCACCATCACTTCGGCTTTGGCGTAGCCCTCCGTGCCGACCGGCGTCAGCGGCCAGGCCTTCAGCTTGCGCGCCGCCTCGACCAACGCGGCATCCTTCATGTCTCCGAGTGCGCCGCCGGGCAGCGCGTCGCTCAGCGCAGCGGCGAGCCGCTCGGACACCATCTCAGCCAGCACGCTTTTTGCTTGCGCCTTCGGGCGCTCTCGCTTGCGCGCGGCCAGCACATCGTCGGCCGCATCGGGCAGCCAATCGATCACGATCGCTTCGCCTGGCGTCCAATACGACGACGCCTGCAAAATGGCCGGCCCGGAGAGCCCGCGATGGGTGAAGAGCGCAGCTTCGCGGAACGCCGCCTTGCCCGCGCGCGCGGTCACATCGGCTGAGACGCCGCTGAGCGGCCGCATCCAGGCCAAATCGCTTTCGCCGAAGGTGAGCGGCACGAGGCCAGGCCGCGGAGGAATAATCGGCACGCCGAACTGCGCGGCGATATCGAACGCAAACGCCGTCGCCCCAAGCTTCGGGATGGAGAGTCCGCCCGACGCAATCGTCAGCGTCTCGCTTTCGAACGCGCCAGCGCTGGTTTCAAGCGCAAAGCGCTCCCCGCGCCGGACGGCGCTCGCGTGCACGCAGGTGCGCACCTCGACACCAGCTCCCGCGCATTCGTCCAACAGCAGGCGCACGATCCTCTGCGACGAGCGCGGGCCTTCGCAGAACAATTGCCCGAGCGTCTTTTCGTAGAATGGAACGCCGTGCTTTTTCACCAGCGCGATGAAGTCGGCTTGCGTGTGCCGCGCCAGCGCCGAGCGTGCGAAGTGTGGATTGGCGGAGATGAACCGGTCTGGCGCAGTATGCAGATTGGTGAAATTGCAACGTCCGCCGCCGGAGATCAAAATCTTGGCGCCGACTTCCGCGTTGTGCTCCAGCACCAACACACGGCGACCACGCCGCCCGGCATGCAGGGCGGCGTAAAGCCCCGCAGCCCCGCCGCCGATGACGATGCTGTCAAAACCGAGCGTCATTGCGATGCAGGTTGGAGCGCGCGCCTCCTGGCGCGCATCGCTTGTGCTTCCAGATTCTGGCGCTGTGCGGGCGGGAGGCCCGCGCTCCAAATGGCCCCACTCATCGCTCGAACTGCACCCAAGCGCCGTTCTGCGTGTAAGCGGGCGCCAGCATATCCGCGATCGCCGGCGCCACGTCTTCCGGCGCGGGTAGTGTCATCGGGTCCTCTCCCGGAAACGCTTTTTGCCGCATCGCCGTGCGGGTGGGGCCGGGATTGAACAGGTTCGCTTTGATCGGCGTCACGTTCAACTCCGCCGCGTAGGAGATCACCAGCGCATCGAGCGCGGCTTTCGACGCGGCGTATGGCGACCAATACGCTTTCGGATTCCGCGACGCGCCCGACGTCACAAACACCGCGCGCCCGGCATCGGATTCGCGCAGCAGCGGATGCAGCGCGCGGATGAGGCGCTGGTTGGCGAGAAAGTTGACGGCGATGGTCTCGTCCATCACCGCGGGCGTCGCCTGATGAACCGGAGTCAGCGAGCCGAGTGCGCCAGCGCACGCGGCCAGGCCATCGAGCTTGCCGAAGCGCTCGAACAAAGGCGCCGCCAGCTGATCGATTGCGTTCAGGTCGCGCAAATCAAGCGGGATCAAGGTCGCTTCGCCGCCGATCTCGCGGATCTGGTCGTCTAGCTTCTCAAGCGCCTTTTGCGCACGCGCCACCGCGATCACGCGCCAGCCGCGCCGCGCCAGCTCCAGCGCCACAGCGCGGCCAATGCCGCGCGACGCGCCCGTCACCAGCGCGATGCGTTTGCTATCAGTCATCGAAGCTTACTCCGCCGCTTCCTCAGCCAGCAGCGAGAGCTGATAATCGCGCGAGGAGCGATCGGTCGAGTGATCAAGCAGCGGCGTCGGATATTCGCCGGTGAACGCGTGGTCCGTGAATTGCGGATTGCCGACGTTGCGTTTCTCTTCGCCCATCGCCGCGTAGAGCCCATCGACCGATAGAAAGCCCAGCGATTCCACGCCGAGCGATTTGCGCATTTCCTCAAGCGTCATTTGCGCGGCCATCAGCTGATCCACGCTCGGCATGTCGATGCCGTAAAAGTCCGGATGCTTGATCGGCGGCGAGGCGCTGCGGAAGTGCACTTCCTTGGCCCCCGCTTCACGCACCATTTGCACGATCTTTTGTGAGGTGGTGCCGCGCACGATCGAATCGTCCACCAGCACCACGCGTTTTCCGGCGATCACATCGCGGTTGGCTGAGTGCTTCAGGCGCACGCCGAGCGCGCGGATTTCCTGCTTCGGCTGAATGAACGTGCGCCCGACATAGTGATTGCGGATGATGCCGAGCTCATAGGGAATGCCGCTTGCGGCTGCAAAGCCCATCGCCGCCGGCACGCCCGAATCCGGCACCGGCACGACCACGTCGGCCTCGACGCCGGTCTCCTGCGCCAGCATGCGGCCCATGCGCTTCCTGATGGCGTAGACGCTGCGCCCGTCGATCACCGAATCCGGCCGCGCGAAGTAGACGAACTCGAATATGCAGGGCCGCGCTTCGCGGCGCGGAAACGGGAAGTGGCTCTCAATGTGCGCCTTGCCGTTCACGCGGCTGATCACGACCACTTCGCCTGGCTCGACGCTGCGCACGAACTTCGCGCCGATCATATCGAGCGCGCAGGTTTCCGACGCCAGGATCGGTGCGCCGTCGCGATCACCCAACACAAGCGGGCGGATGCCGATCGGGTCGCGCGCGGCGATCATCATATTGGTGGTGAGGCAGATGAGCGCGTAGGCGCCCTGGATCTGGTGCAGCGCCTCCACAAAGCGGTCGACGACCTTGCCTTTACGCGACTTGGCGATCAGCTGCAGGATGCATTCGGTGTCGGACGTCGATTGAAAGATCGCGCCGCCTTCGACCAGCCGCTCGCGCAGATCGCGGGCATTGGTCAGGTTGCCGTTGTGCGCTAGCGCAAACCCGCCGAGCGCCAAGTCCGCGAACAGCGGCTGGACGTTGCGCAGAATGGTGCCGCCGGAGGTGGCGTAGCGGGTGTGGCCGATAGCGGAATTTCCGGGCAGGCGCTTTGGCATGTCGGCGCCGGAGAAGTGGTCGCCGACGAGCCCCAGATAGCGCTCGTGATGGAAGCGGCCGTCATAGGAAACGATACCGCAGCCTTCCTGGCCCCTGTGCTGCAGCCCGTGCAGGCCGAGCGCGGTCAGCACCGAAGCATCCTCGGAGCCAAACACGCCGAACACGCCGCATTCCTCTCGCGGCTTATCGTCGAACTCCCACTTGTCCGCCGGGTCCGCCGGCGCCGTTTGGAAACGAAGGGAGGGGCGCTCGGCGGTCATATGATCCTCAGCGTTACGGCGTTGGTTCCGTGGCCGGTTCGGCCGGCGCCTCGTCAGCCGGCGGAATGGCGGCCGACTCGCCCTTCTGCCGATTGATTATATCACGCGCGCGGTTGCCGGCCTGCGGGAGAACTGCACCCAAAGCCGACGCCACACCGCTATATATGGGGTAGGTGCGCGCGCAGCGAATAGCAGCTTGCAGCGGATCGTAGGTTGCGTGGCACTGAGTCGGATTTGACGGCGGGCTGGCTGGCGTGTCGGGATCGGCGGTTTGACGCATTAGCAGCACCAGCAGCGACACCACCACGATGCCGCGCAGAACGCCGAAGCCAAGGCCCGCGGCGCGGTCAAACGAGCCGATTTCGGTCGATTGGTGGGCAGTCTTGGCCACCGTCGAAACGATCACGGTGATGATGATAAAGACAACCAGGAAGATGAAGAGCCCCGCTGCGGTGGCCGCGAGCCATCCTGAAAGCGGGGTGAAGCTCTCTACCAACGGCGCGCCCATTCGGGCGAAAAAGACCCCCGCGATCGCGCCGCCGATAAAGGCGATGATCGAAAAAACCTCGCGGATCAGGCCTCTGGCGAAGGCCATGACGCCGGACAGTCCGAGCACCACCAGAGCCGCGAAATCGAACCAGGTTAGGCCGAGGTCCATTTATTGCTCCCCACAAACTCACGGGCGTTTTGCCCGCCGCCCAGGCGGATGTTTCGTGAACCGCACCGCACAGCGCAAGCGATAGTCGCGCGAGGGGGCGAAATAAAGCCGAGCAGACGGCATAGCGCGCCGCCGCAGCTGGTCGATCCGGTGGCGCAACGCTGGCCGCCAGATGTGCCGCAAGCTAGTCCACCGCGCCTAACGCCGCCGCCAATTCCGCAATGTGTCCGATCTGGCGCACCTTCACGCCGGCGCCCGCGCCGTTTTTCTTCTGCGGCGGGGCGAACGCTTGTTCGAAACCGAGCTTTGCCGCCTCTTTCAGCCGCAAATCCGTCCGTCCGGCCGGGCGCACCTCGCCCGAGAGCGCAACTTCGCCAAAAACGACACAATGCGGCGGCAGCGCCTGATCCACCAAAGCCGAGATTAAAGCCGCCGCGACCGCCAAATCCGCCGCCGGTTCGGTGATGCGCAATCCGCCGGCGACCGAGAGATAAACATCTCGCCCCGAGAAGGAGAGCCCGCAGCGCGTCTCCAGCACCGCCAAAATCATCGCCAGCCGAGCCGTATCCCAGCCCACCACCGCGCGCCGCGGCGTGCCGTACGCCGTGGGCGCCGCGAGCGCCTGGATTTCCACGAGCACCGGCCGCGAACCTTCAACGCTCGCAAACACCGCAGCCCCCGAAGGCCGATCGCCAGCGCCGCCGAGGAAGAGCGCCGAAGGATTAGGCGTCTCGACCAAACCTTGATCGATCATCTCAAACACGCCGATTTCATCTGTCGGCCCAAACCGGTTCTTGACCGCTCGCAAAATGCGGAACGGCATCCCGCGCTCGCCCTCGAAATAGATCACCGCATCGACGAGATGCTCCACCACGCGCGGCCCGGCGATCTGCCCGTCTTTCGTCACGTGGCCAACCAAAATGACCACGCAGCCGCTTTTCTTCGCAAACCGCACCAGCTCATGCGCGCACGCACGCACTTGCGCCACGGTGCCGGGCGCCGCCTCGACGCCATCGGCCCACAGCGTCTGGATCGAATCCACCACCACAACATCCGGCTTCAGCGCCTTCAGGCCTTCCAGGATTTTGCGCAGGTCCGTCTCGGCCGCGAGGTGCACGGGCGCATCGCCGGCCTTCAAGCGACGCGCACGGTCCTGCACCTGCGCTTCCGCTTCCTCGCCGGTGACGTAAGCGACGCTGCGTCCGCTCTTCGCAAGCGCCGCCGCCACCTGCAGCAGCAGGGTGGATTTGCCGACGCCTGGATCGCCGCCGATCAGGATTGCTGAGGCCGGGACGAGGCCGCCGCCGCATACCCGGTCGAATTCCGACATGCCGCTCGCCAGCCGGGCCGGCGGCTCGGCCTCGCCGGTCAGTTCGACGAACGCGAGTCCCTTGCTCTTTTTGCCGCCCCCGCCCGTCGGCGCCGCGAACGCCCCCGGCACCACTGGCCGCGCCGTCTCCTCCACCAGCGTATTCCACTCGCCGCAGGCCTCGCACTTGCCGGCCCATTTCGGCCAAATCGCCCCGCAGGCCTGGCAGGTGAAAACGTGATCCGACTTTGCCATTTGCCTGCCTCTGATCCGCGCCGCCGCTGTTCCGTACTGCTACGAGTCGGGCGGGGAACATAAGTAGAACAAATGCAGCTGCGAGGAAAGCTCCGCATCTTGGCCGACGCCGCCAAGTATGATGCGTTCTGCTCGTCCAGCGGCCGCAAGAAGCGCGACAGCGTTCAATCCAAGGGCATCGGATCGAACGAGGGGACTGGCATTTGCCATTCCTACACGCCCGACGGGCGCTGCGTGTCGCTGCTTAAAATATTGCTGACCAACCAGTGCCTCTACGATTGCGCCTTCTGCATCAGCCGGCGCTCCTCCAACGTCCCGCGCGCCAAGTTTACGGTGGACGAGTTGGTTCAGCTCACGCTCGACTTTTACAAGCGCAACTACATCGAGAAGAAACGCTGGTCTCGCTCGCGCCGGAAAAACGCGGCGACATCCATCAGTTCGGGCGAAGCGCCGGCGATGAGCTTCAGATGGATGTAGCCGGCAAACTTGTGGCTCTCGCGCAGAGTCTTCGCCACCCGGGTCATCTCCTCAATGGTTTCGTCGTGCGATTTGACGATGCCGGAGGAGAGGAACGGCCCCTCAATGTGGGCTGAAGGCGGAATAGTAGACGCGCTTTAAGCCGTACGCGCTGTAGAGTCGGCGGCTGGCGGCGAGGATATCGCGATCGTCCGAGCCATCGGCGCCGACAATCATTTGCGTGCTTTGCCCCGCCGGCGGGAGCGCCGGTGCGCGAACGTCGCTGGCTTCATCGATGCCGAGACGATCCCCGATTCATCCTCGCGGCTGTCGCTGCAAGCGGCGCCGTTGGCGGCGGAGTTCGAGCGCTTCGTCACCGATTTGAAAGCCGCCAAGGCCGAGGCTGGAAAATTCTGATTTCGGATGACGGCGCAGGGGCGCTTTGATATGCAAAGCGCATGCTCAACGCCCGTGCATTGCATCCGTTAAAAGGCGAGCGCGACTTCCGGTGGCGGGGCGGCGACCCCACGCGCGTCGAAGCGCTCACCGACATGGTGTTCGCGTTCGCGCTGACCTTGCTCGTCGTTTCCAGTGCGCCGCCCGGCTCGTTCGCCGAATTGCAGGCGCAGCTTTGGGGCTTTCCAGGTTTCGCGGCGGCGTTCGCGATCCTGCTGTTGCTCTGGCACTCGCACTACATTTTCTTCCGTCGCTTCGCGCTCGAAGACGGCTGGACGACGACGCTGAACGCTGCGTTGCTCTTCCTCATCCTGTTTTTTGTCTATCCGCTGAAATATCTCGCGACGATGCTCTCGGCATTCCTTGCGTCGCTCGCCGCCGGCGCGCCCGAAGCGCCGCTCTCGATGGAGGAGGCGCGGCTCGCGTTGATGATGATGTCGGGCGGTTATGCCCTGGTCTTCCTGATGTTCGCCGCCCTTTACGCGCATGCCGCCTCGAAAACCGAGCAGCTCGAACTGACGCTGCGTGAACGCCAGCTCACCCGTTTCGGGCTCTGGCAACAATGGGTGCACGTCATCGTCGGCGCGTCGGTTGTCGTTGCAGCGGCCTTGCTTCCGCTCTTCTTTGCGCCGTTCGCGGGCTTTCTTTATTTCTTCATTGCCCCGCTTATGGTGGTCGGCGGCGTAGTCCTGGCCCCCGATCCGAAGCCGGCTCCCAAGCCATCCCTATAACGGAGAACCATGACCAGCATCTACGACTTCACCGCGCGCGACATTGACGGGCGCGAGCGCTCACTCTCGGAGTTTCGCGGCAAGGTGCTGCTCATCGTCAACACCGCGAGCCAGTGCGGCTTCACCTATCAATATAAGGGGCTCGAAGAGCTGCACCGCAAATATGCCGCCCAAGGCGTCGAAGTGTTGGGCTTTCCGAGCAATCAGTTCGGCGCGCAGGAGCCGGGCAATGCGGAAGAGATCAAGAATTTCTGCTCGCTCACCTACGACGTGACGTTTCCTATCTTCGCCAAGATCGACGTCAACGGCCCCGCCGCGCATCCGCTCTACGATTATCTCACGCGCCAGAAAGGCGGCGGTTTGCTGGGTCGCAAGATCAAGTGGAATTTCACCAAGTTCTTGGTTGGCCGTGATGGAAAGGTCGTCCGACGCTATCCGCCAACGACCAAGCCTGAAGCGCTCGAAGCCGACATCACAAATTTATTGTGACGTCCTCCACGTCCCAATAGCCGTTGCCTTTGTCCGGCGCGTTGGGGAACGCCGCGCACTTCAGTTGCAGCCAGAGGCCTCGTTTTGATATGCGCCCTGGCGGATCTTCGTTTGGCGGCGTGACGCCATCGGCGCCATCGGGCCAAAAAGATTTTTCCTCCCACGGGTCTTCGACCCACGCGCGAAACTTAAGTTCGCCGCTGATGTAGACTTCGGCCCGAACCCAGGCGCTGGCATCGACGGTGAGCTGAATATGACCGTCGCCCTTGTCCGACGTGAAGGCGAGGCGCGCGCTGGTTTTGTCCTGCTGGGCCTTCCAGATGTGGCCACTCGCGTCGCCGCGAAAGTCGACAGGTCGGCTGACGAAATTGCAAAGCGTATCGATCAAGCCGCTGGCGCAAACATCGAGCGGCCAGTTCTGGTCCTCGTTCCAAATGTAGTGCGGCTCGCGTTTGGGAGGGATCGGCTCGTTCATGCGCTGAAGCTAGCGCGGTCGGCCCGCGCTAAACAACCGCCTGGATCGGCCCGTCGGCGCGGCCGGCGACGAATTGTTCAACCATGGCGTTGCCGCTCGTATCGAGCGTGGTCGTCGGGCCGCGCCAGACGATGCGGCCGCCGTGCAGCATGGCGATTTCGTCCGCGATTTTGCGCGCGCTTGGCATGTCGTGCGTGATCGAGACGGCGGCGCAGCCAAGGTCTTTCACCATCTCGACGATCAGATCGTTGATCGCGTCCGCCGTGATCGGATCGAGGCCGGTGGTTGGTTCGTCGAAGAAGAGAATGTCGGGCTTGGCGATGATGGCGCGGGCAAGGCCAGCGCGCTTTTGCATGCCGCCGGACAATTCGATCGGGCGCACGTCGGCGAATTCCGTCGCGAGGCGCACCTTGCGCATCGCTTCTATCGCCCGTTCGCGCGCGTCGCTGCGCGAAATCTTGTCAGCGTAGATCAGGCGGAAGGCGATGTTTTCCCAGACCGGCAGCGAGTCGAATAACGCGCCGCCCTGAAACAGCATGCCGAATTTGCGCATCACGCGCGCGCGAATTTCCGGCGGCATGCGCGTGACGTCGGCGCCGTCCACCAGCACTTGGCCCGCATCCGGCTTCATCAGCCCGAGCGCGCATTTCAGCGTCACCGATTTGCCTTGCCCCGAGCCGCCGATGATGACGAGCGAACGCCCGGCGGCGACATCGATATCGACACCGTCCAACACCTGGCGCCCGCGGAGTTGTTTCTTGATGCCGGAGAGTTGGAGTTTTGCGGTCATGCCGCATCTCCCACTATCTGAGTCATTCCGGACGCGCGGAGCGCGATCCGGAACCCAGGGCAAACGACGAGCGGGTGGCCCTGGGTTCCGGGTCTACGGCGCTGCGCGCCGCCGCCCGGAATGACTGAGGGATAGGATCGCATCGTCATTCCACGAAGAACGCTGTGATCAGATAATTCACCGCCAAGATCAGCACGATTGAGCCCACGACCGCGTTTGTCGTCGCGCGGCCGACGCCGAGGGCGCCGCCGGATGAATTGTAGCCCTGGTAAGCGCCCATTGCCGCGATGATGAAGCCGAACACGGCGGCTTTGACGAGGCCGAGGATCACGTCTTGAGATTCCAGGAAATTGAACGTGTTGCGCAGATACGCGGCGCCGTTGAAATCGAGGCTGTTCACGGCGACGAGATAGCCGCCCATGACGCCGATAATGTCGGCGACCATTACCAGCAGCGGCAGCGTCAATGTCGCCGCCAGCACGCGCGGCGCGATCAAGTATTTGAACGGATCGGTCGAGAGCGTCGTCATGGCGTCAAGCTGTTCGGTCACGCGCATGGTGCCGATCTCGGCGGCGATGCCGGCGCTGACGCGGCCCGCAAGCATGAGGCCCGCGAGCACAGGTCCAAGCTCACGCGTGATGCCCAGTACGACGATGTTTGGCACAAACGATTCCGCGTTGAAGCGCGCGCCGCCGACATAAATGTTCAGCGCCAGCGCCGCGCCAATGAACACGGCCGTCAAGCCGATCACCGGCAGCGAAAAATAGCCGATCGCCATGCACTGGCGCAGGAATTGGCCGAAAAAGATCGGCGGCGCAAAGCACGAGGCCACTGCCTGCCCCGCGAAGGCCGAGAAACGGCCGATCTCGGCAAGGATGCCGATCAGTCCGCGGCCGATCGGTGCGAACGGGTTGATCATAGGCGCCGTTCCCGACCGCCGGCTTCCAGCCGGCACACGGTGCTGGAAATTGCAGAGGCCTGTTCGGTTGAAACGCCGCATGCCGGCTGGAAGCCGGCGGTCCGATGGATCGTCAAGCGCGCACCCCCGTCTTGCGCACTGTGCCTGCGAACGTCGTCAGAATTTCGTACGCCGCGGTGCCTGCGAGCGCTGCAAGATCGTCGAGCGGCGCGTTGGGGCCGAGGAATTCGACCATGACCCCGGGCTGCGCTTCGGCGCAGCCAGTAACGTCGATGATGATCAGGTCCATCGAAACGCGCCCAAGTATCGGGCGCTTCGCGCCCCCCAACACGCCATAACCGCGCCCGCTCAAAGAGCGCAAGTAGCCATCGGCGTAGCCAAGCGCGACGGTTGCCGTGCGCATTTTTTGCGGCGCCGTGAATGTTGCGCCATAGCCGAACGTTTCGCCGGCGTTGACGTCGCGCACTTGCAGGATCGGCGCTTCGATTGTTGCAGCGGCGGTTAGTCCCGGGTTATCCGCGTCGAGACCGCCCGAGCCGTAAAGGCCGATGCCGGGGCGGATGAGATCGAAATGATACTGAGCGCCGATCAGCGCGCCGGCCGTGGCGGCGAGGCTTTTGGGCGCCTTCGGAAACAAAGTGGCGGCATCGGCGAAGCGCTTCAGCTGCACCGCGTTCATGTCGTGCTTTAGGTCCGAGCCGCAAGCGAGGTGACTCATCACCAAAGCTGGCGAAACGTCCCTCAGCGCCATCATCGCTTGCGTCAACTCTCCGGGGCCGACGCCTAAACGGTTCATGCCCGTGTCGAGGTGCAGCCCCGCCGGACCGCGCGCGTCCCAAAGCTTGATCTGCGCCAATGAATTGAGGATCGGCGTCAGTTTCGCGTCGCCGAACTGCGCAACGTCATCGGCAGCCGGGCCGTTCAGCACAAAAATCTGCGGCCCTTCGCCAAGCGCCTTGCGAACCAGCAGCGCTTCGCCGCTCGTTGCCGTGAAGAAGACGCGCGCGCCCGCTTGCGCCAAGGCGCGCGATGCGCCGACGGCGCCTAGCCCATACGCGTCCGCCTTCACCACTGCGGCGACCGCGGCGCTCGGCGCTTGTTTCTTGAAGAAGCGCCAGTTCTCTACGATCGCGGCGTGATCGACCTTCAACCGCGCGAGGCGACGGGCCTCACGAGCGGGAGGAGAGGTTGCCGAATCTGGTGTAGCGGCTGTCAAAGAAGAGCTTCACTTTCCCGATCGGACCGTGGCGTTGTTTGCCGATGATAACTTCGGCGTGGTTGCGCACTTCATCCACTTGCCGCATCCACGCGATGTGCTCGTCAGTGCCTTCGCGCGGCTCGGTGCGCTCTAGATAATAGCTTTCGCGGTACACGAACAGCACCGAGTCTGCGTCTTGTTCGATCGAGCCGGACTCGCGCAGGTCAGAGAGTTGCGGGCGCTTGTCTTCCCGGTTCTCGACTTGCCGCGACAGCTGCGACAGCGCGATGACCGGCACTTTCAGGTCCTTGGCCAGCGCCTTCAGCCCTTGCGTAATTTCGCTGACTTCCTGCACCCGGCCGTCATTGCTCTTCTTGGAGCCGGTGACGAGTTGCAAATAGTCGATGACGATGCAGTCGAGGCCGCTGGTGCGCTGCAGCCGGCGGGCGCGCGCTTGCAACTGGGCGATGCCGATGGCCCCGGTTTCGTCGATGTGCAGCGGCAGGCGCTGGAGGTTCACGGCTTCATCGGCGAGGCGCTCGTATTCCTGCTTAGAAATCTTGCCGCGGCGGATGCGGTCGGACTCGATCTCGGCGGCGTCTGAAAGAAGGCGCGTCGCGAGCTGCTCGGCCGACATTTCGAGCGAGAAGAAGGCGACAATGCCGCCCTTCTGCTGGGGCTTTTCTTCTTCCGGCGCCCGCTCCCAGGTCAGCTTGTTGCGCGCGATGTTGAAGGCGATGTTGAGCGCCAGCGCGGTTTTGCCCATCGACGGGCGGCCGGCCAGGATCATCAAATCGGAGGGGTGCAATCCGCCGAGCATGCGGTCGAGATCGTCGAAATTGGTGGCGAGGCCGGAAACGTCCGACTTGCTCTCATAGGCGGCGGCGGCGGTTTCGATCGATGTCGCCAGTGCTTTCGAGAATGGCGAAAAGCCCGCCGAAGCCGTGCCGCTTTCGGCCAGCGTGAACAGCGTGCGCTCGGCCTCTTCGATGATGTCTTTGGCGTCGTGATCTTCGGGCGGATTTTCGGCCAGATCGGAAATCACGTTGCCGACACGGATCAGTTCGCGCCGCAGCGCCAGATCGTAGATCAGGTCGGCGTAGGATTGCGATTGCGCTGAAAGCGGGGCCGCCACTTCCATCAGCTTCATCAGGTAAATTGCGCCGCCGATTTCCTTAATGCCGCCGTCGCGGGCGAAGCGCTCCTTCAACGTGACGCCGTCAGCAAGGTCGCCGGCGGCGATCAATTCCTGGCAGGCCTGGAAGATGCGCCCGTGCACGGGATCGTAGAAGTGCTTGGCTTGAAGGCTCGCATTGATCCGGTTGTAGGTCTCGTTGTCGAACAGGATCGCGCCCAAGAGGCCTTGTTCGGCTTCGAGGTTGTGCGGCGCGACGCGCGGCTGCGGGGTAGGTGCGGGCGCGGCGAGGGGGAGAGCAGGCTGTATCGACATCGCCAATAAGATGAGGCGATTCGCGCTCCTGTTCGTTTACGCGCCGAAACCTTGACGCAGCTTTTCCCGAGTCGTGAACAAGTCTTTGTTGTTGACGCGCAATGAGCGAGTCAGTTGGCGCTTGGCTGACAAGCAAAAGCCCGCGCATCTTTCGATACGCGGGCTTCGCTGTTTGCTTTTTGCGACGGGCTATTCGCGCGGCGAGGTGTCGACGAACGCGTTGGCGGCCAATTCCTTAGCTTGCGCGCTGGCTTCGGCACGGTCCGCTTCGGCCGCGGAGGCGACGACGTTTTCGCCTTTCGCTTGGCGTTCGGCTTCATCAACTGAGCGCGCCACGTTGACCTTCACCATCGCCGACACTTCCGCGTGCAGGCGCACGCGGACATCATGGACGCCGATGGTCTTGATCGGCTTATCGAGCACGACCGCATTGCGCTCGATTTGACCGCCGGCTTTGACGATCTCATCGACGATGTCGCGCGAGGACACCGAGCCGTAAAGCTGGCCTGCTTCGCCGGCTTGCCGGATCAGCACGTAGGACGAGCCGTCGATCTTGCCGCTGGCTTTTTCGGCGGCGGCCTTCGCTTCGGCGTTCCGGGCTTCGATTTCCGCACGGCGGCCCTCGAACACCTGGCGGTTCGCTTCGGTGGCGCGAAGCGCCTTCTTCTGCGGCAACAGGAAGTTACGCGCGAAACCGTCGCGCACCTTCACTTCGTCGCCGATGGCGCCGAGATTCTCGACGCGTTCAAGCAGGATGACTTGCATGTGCTTGCCCCCTTACTGAACGGCGAACGGCAGCAGAGCGAGTTCGCGGGCCAACTTGATGGCGCGCGCGAGTTCGCGTTGCTTCTTGGCGGAAACGGCGGTTATGCGCGCCGGGACGATCTTGCCCTTTTCGCTGATGTAGCGTTGGAGCAGCTTCACGTCCTTGTAGTCGATCTTCGGGCCGTTTTCGCCGGAGAACGGGCACACCTTGCGCCGGCGTCCGAACGGACGGCGCGCCGGAATGTTCGAGATGTTGAACTTCGGGGCGCCTTTTTGGATCTTCTGAGCCATGATTATTCCTCCTCGCCCGGAATTTCGTTGCCATCCTCGTCGCGGCCGCCCTCACGGCGCGCGCGGCGGCGCTCGTCGCGGTCGCGGCGGGCGAGGATCGGCGAGGGTTCTTCGTCCAGCGCTTCGACGCGAATGGTTTTGAAGCGCATCACGTCTTCGTTGATCTTCTGCTTGCGCTCGAGCTCGTGGACGGCCGCGGCCGGGGCGTCGA
>JACMMP010000225.1 GCA_014378995.1 Hyphomonadaceae bacterium | reverse complement strand
CGTGCGGCAGAACGCCCGCGCACGCGCGGCACGCGGCGATCTCCGCGACCAAATCCTTAAGCGCACGCGACATCGCCGCCACTTAGCGGCAGCGCGGCCCAACGTCGACGCCGTCGTGCAGATGCAGCGCCTTCTGCGCCCTTGAGCGCTTCCTCCAACACCGATCTAGGCTATGCACGCTGCCGCGAGGCGCCTGAATCAAAGTCTCCCTCTCCACAGGCGCGCCTGGGGCTGTTAGACAGCCCGGGTGTTGGTGTTGTATTTCGGTCTTGCCGCGGTGGGCGGCTATCTACTGGGCTCGATTCCGTTCGGGCTTTTAATCACGCGCCTGTCCGGCCTTGGCGACATCCGAAACGTCGGATCGGGCAATATCGGCGCAACAAACGTGCTGCGCACCGGGCGCAAGGACCTCGCGCTCGCAACCGTGGTGCTCGACGCAGGCAAGGCCGCCATCGCGCTGCTGCTGGCGCGCGAGATCGCCGGCATGGGCGGCGTCACCGAAGAATTGCAGCGGCAGATTGGCCTTACCGCCGGCGCCGCCGCCTTCATCGGCCATTGCCTTCCAGTCTGGCTCGGCTTCAAAGGCGGCAAGGGCGTTGCAACATTTTTTGGCGTTCTGTTCGCGGGCGTCTGGCCCCTCGGCGTGATCTCCGGCGTCACTTGGCTCGCGGTGGCGACCGTGTTCCGATACTCCTCGCTCGCCTCCTTGTGCGCCGCAGCTATCGCGCCGATCGCCGCCTTAGTCGCTGGTTTCGGCTGGGCGGAGATTGTCTTCTCATTTGCGCTCGCGCTGCTCATCGTTTGGCGCCACAGCGCCAATATCGCGCGCCTTCGCATCGGCGCTGAGCCGCGGATCGGCGACAAGAAGGATGGCGACAGCCCGCCCACCGCCGCGCAACCGACATCGGAAGCATGACGCGCACGCTTTCGCGCCCGGAGCGGATCGCTTGGGTGCGGCTGGCGCGCACGCCGCGAATTGGCCCGCTTACCTTTCACCGCTTGATCGCGCGCTTTCGCACGCCCGCTGCGGCGCTCGAAGCGTTGCCGCGCGTCTCCAATCTAACAGCGCAGCCCGCCGACCGCGCTGAAGCCGAGATCGAGGGCGTTGAAGCTCTAGGCGCGCGGCTGACCGCCTGTTGTGAGCCCGATTATCCGCCGCTGCTTGCGCAACTCGATCCGCCGCCGCCTGTGCTGGCGGTCCGCGGCGGTGTGGGTTGGCTGAAGAAGCCCACCGTGGCCCTTGTCGGCTCACGCGAGGGCTCTGGCGCCGCGCTTTTGTTGGCGGAGCGTATCGCCGCCGATTTGGGGGCAGCGGGGTTCACCGTCGTTTCAGGACTGGCGCGCGGCGTTGACGCCGCAGCGCATAAAGGCGCGCTTGAGACCGGCACCGTTGCCGTGCTGGCCGGCGGTCTCGACCATCCCTATCCGCCGCAAAACCGGCGCCTGCACGATGCGATCTGCGAGCGCGGCGCCGTCATTAGCGAAGCGCCATTAGGAACGGTTGCCCGAGCGCGCGACTTCCCGCGGCGCAATTCAATTATCTCCGGCGTCTCACGGGGCGTCGTCATCATCGAGGCGGCGTTGCGGTCAGGCTCACTCATCACCGCGCGCGCCGCCGCTGACCAGGGGCGCGACGTGATGGCGGCGCCGGGCTCGCCGCTGGACGCGCGCGCGCGTGGATCGAATGCGCTTATCAAACAAGGCGCGACATTGATCGAGAATGCCGACGATATCATCGCGGCGCTTGGCGACGCGGCGCCGCCATTACGGCCGCACTCGGTCGGGCCGCTCTTTCATGAGCGCGAAGGACCGCCCCCGCCGCCGGGCCTGCCGAACAAGATCGCGGCGCTGCTTTCGCCGACGCCCATCCATGTCAACGACATTGCCCGTTTGCTCGAAGCGCCCGCCGGCGCGGTGGCGGCCGCGCTAACCGAACTTGAGATGAACGGCCAAGCAGCTTCTCTGCCTGGGGGCTATGCGGCGTCTTCGGGCGCGGCTTTTTCTTGAAGGAGCTGCCGCGCGGCCAGATGCGCTTGCTCTAACGGCTGCGCGATCGCATCGAGCCCCATCTGCCGGGCCATGTTGGCGAGTTGCTCAGAGACGTCGCGGACATAGGCCGCGACGTCCTCGGCGTTTATGTCATCCCACCCGACCGGGTCTTGCTTTGGCATGCTGGTGTACTGCCCCATTACCATCTCAAGTTGTTCGTAACAGCCTAGAGTTGCGTTCGCCAGCGCTTTGCATCGATCCGGAACCACCGGATTTGCAAAGGAAAATTAGCTGATGGCTCGCATAACAGCGGACCGCGCCCCATTTCAGCGCGTTGACAGGCCTATGACCCGCCCCCAGTTTCCGGCCCGCTTTGGTTTCGGCCTTTACCGCAAGAGCACCCCTTCAGAATGAACGTCGTCGTCGTTGAATCCCCGGCTAAGGCCAAGACAATCAACAAGTATTTGGGCTCGGACTATACGGTTCTGGCCTCTTATGGGCACATCCGCGACCTTCCCGCGAAGGACGGTTCGGTAAAGCCCGACCAAGACTTTGCGATGGATTGGGAAATCGATCCAAAATCGTCAAAGCGGGTTAAGGAAATCGCGGACGCCATGAAAGGCGCCCACACCCTCATCCTCGCCACCGACCCCGATCGCGAAGGCGAGGCCATTTCCTGGCACGTGCTGGAAGCGCTGAACCAAAAGAAGGCGCTGAAGGGCAAGGGCGTCGAACGCGTCACCTTCAATGCGATCACCAAAGCATCCGTGCTGGCGGCGATGGCCGCGCCGCGCCAAATCGACATGGAGCTAGTGGACGCCTACCTGGCCCGCCGCGCGCTCGATTATCTCGTCGGCTTCTCTCTATCTCCTGTGCTCTGGCGGAAGCTCCCGGGCTCGCGCTCGGCCGGGCGCGTGCAATCGGTGGCGCTGCGCATCGTCGTCGACCGCGAAGTCGAGATCGAGAAGTTCAAGCCGCAGGAATATTGGTCCGTCGACGCGACGATGCTGTCGCCGCGCAATGAGAGCTTCCCGGCGCGCCTCTCGGCGTTCGAAGGCAAGAAGCTGAAGCGCCTCGACATCCCGAACGAGCAGATGGCGCACGCCGCCCGCGATGCGGTGAGACGCGGCGGCTTCAAGGTCGCCGCGGTCGAAGCGAAGCCCACGCGCCGCAACCCGCCGCCGCCGTTCACGACCTCGACGGTGCAGCAAGAAGCCTCGCGTAAGCTGGGATTCAACGCCTCGCGCACCATGCAAGTGGCGCAGCGCCTGTACGAAGCCGGCCATATCACCTACATGCGCACCGACGGCGTCAGCATGGACGAAGGCGCGATCCGCGAACTGCGCACCGCCATCGGCAAGCAATTCGGCAACAATTACGTGCCGGCCGAGCCGCGCAAATATGTTTCGAAGGTCAAGAACGCGCAGGAAGCGCACGAAGCCATTCGGCCGACCGATTCAACTAATCTCGCCGCCGATCTCCATCTCGATGGCGATCAATCGAAGCTCTATGAGCTGATCTGGAAGCGCGCCGTCGCTTCGCAGATGGAAGCCGCATCGATCGAGCGCACCAGCGTTGATTTGACCGAGCCGACTGGAAAAGTCGAACTCCGCGCGAGCGGTCAGGTCATCCTCTTCGATGGCTTTCTGAAGCTCTATCAGGAAGGACGCGACGATGAGGAAGACGAAGAAAACCGCCGCCTGCCGCAACTGAAGCAAGGCGAAGCCGTCGCCGTGCAGGAGGTGAAGGCCGATCAGCACTTCACCGAACCGCCGCCGCGTTATTCCGAAGCCAGCCTGGTCAAGAAACTCGAAGAGCTCGGCATCGGCCGGCCGTCCACGTATGCGGCGATCCTCGAGAAGCTGCGCGAGCGCAATTACGTGCGCATGGATAAGAACCGCTTCATCGCCGATGACCGCGGCCGCCTCGTCACCGCGTTCCTGGAAAATTTCTTCGCCAAGTACGTCGAATATGATTTCACCGCCGATCTCGAAGGCCAGTTGGATGAAGTCTCCGCCGGCACCCTCAAGTGGAAAACGCTGATGCGGGATTTCTGGACAGATTTCTCGACCGCCATCACCGACATCAGCGATCTGCGCATCACCCAAGTGCTCGACACGTTGAACGAAGTGCTCGGCCCGCACATCTTCCCACCGCGCGAGGACGGCTCAGATCCGCGCAGCTGCCAGGTCTGCGGCGTCGGGCAGCTTTCGCTGCGGCTCGGCAAATACGGCGCCTTCATTGGCTGCTCGAACTATAACGGCGATCCGCCGTGCAAGTTCACGCGGCCGCTGGCGGGCTCCGAGGGCGCGGAGAACGCCATTCCTTCAGACGGCCTGCTGGTCGGCGACGGCCCTAACGGACCCATCCTGTTGAAGAACGGCCGCTTCGGCCCCTATTTCGAAACGCCAAATCCGGATGACCCGGACAAGCCGCGCCGCGCGAGCGTGCCCAAAGGCAAAACGCCAACCGACGTCGATCTCGAAACCGCGATCAAATTGCTGTCGCTGCCGCGTGATGTCGGCATGCACCCGAGCGAGAACGAACTGATCACCGCAAATATCGGCCGCTTCGGACCGTATATCAAAATGGGCAATCTCTATGTGAACCTGCCCGGCGACGACGACGTGCACGAAATCCAAATGAACCGCGCCGTCGCCCTGATCGAAGAGAAAAAGGCCGGCGGCGCCAAAGGCCGCTTCGGCCGCGCCGCCCCCGCGCCGCTCAAAGAACTCGGCGAAAGCCCCGTCACCGGCAAAGCTGTGCGCGTCCTCAACGGCCGATACGGCCCTTACATCAATGACGGCGAAACCAACGCCAACGTGCCGAAAGAGAAAAAGCCGGAAGACGTGACGCTGGACGAAGCGCTGGCGCTGCTCGCGGCGCGAGTCGAAGCCGGCGGCGGCAAGAAGAAAAAGAAAGCGCCGGTGGCGAAGAAAGCTGCCGCGCCTAAGAAGGAAGCGGCGAAGCCGAAGGCTGCGCCGAAGAAAGCCGCCGCAAAGAAAGCGCCGGCTAAGAAAGCGGCGGCGAAGAAGGCCTGACGCTTTTGCGTCCCTTCTCCCCTTGAGGGGAGAAGGTGGCCCGGAGGGCCGGATGAGGGGAATGCAGCGCCTCAAGCTCAAGCGCCGCTTGCCCTCGCCGATTTGCTTCTCAGACCTCTCCCGCAGAAGCGGGAGAGGTGACACACTGAGGTCATGTCGAAGAATCGACCGCTAGCCCCACTGCATCTCAACCTGCTCGCCCTGGCGCTCGCGGTCGCCGTTATAGTGTTGGTCTATTTCACGCTTGGGCGCGGCTTGTGGCTTCAAAGCGCTCTGACACTCTTCGTGGGCCTTCCTTGGGGAGCACAGTTTTTTCTACTCGCTGCCGCCGCAAACGCACGCCGCGCGCCACCACCTTACGTGTCGAAACTCACCTTTGCGACATGGGCCGGAGCCACATATCCGCTCATCGGCTTGAGCGCTCCAGCAGATACGTTCCCAGATTGGTTCATCGTGGTCTCCGCACCCGTTGGATTCCTGATGTGCTACGCAATGATCTCAGTGTTCCTGTGGATTATCACTCTCATTCCGCGCTGGCCCCTTCCACGAGTTAAGAACGACTAATGGCGAAGAATCGACCACCCAGCCCTGAACCCCTCACCCGCGAGCGGGTGCTCGAAGCGATCCGCAAATCCGGGGGCAATGCGCAAAAGCGCGACATTGCGCGGGAGCTCGGCATCACCGCAGAGCAAAAGAAAGAACTGCGCGGCATTCTGCGCACCCTAGAGGGAGAAGGCGCGCTCGGGCGCACCGGGCGCAAACGCTACGCGGACGCGCAAGCGCTGCCCGCATCCGGCGTCATGGACATTGTCGATCGCGATACGGACGGCGAGCTGCTGGCGCGCATGCGGGGGCCTGACGGCTTGTTCGGCCCCGCAGTGCGCCTCGCGCCCGGCGAAGCGAGCGGACGCAAGGGCGAGCCCGCGGTTGGCGTCGGCGATCGCGTACTGGCGAAGCTGCATCGCAACGAGGACGGCGAGCATGAAGCGCGCGTCGTCAAACGGCTCGGCCAAAGCGCGCACCAAGTCCTCGGCGTCTTCCGCGCCATCAAGGACGATCGCGGGCGGCGCTTCGGCGGCGGCCGGGTGGTCCCCGCCGACCGCAAAGCCCGCCACGACATTCTGATCGAATCGCAAAACGTCGGCGACGCCGCCGAGGGCGATCTCGTGCTGGTGGAAATCATCGTCGGCCAGAACGAACGCGCGCATGGACCCAAGCGCGGCACGATCAAGGAGATCATCGGCAAAGAGAGCGATCCGCGCGCCGCCTCGATCCTCGCCATGCACACGCACGGCATCATGCCGGGCTTCACGCCGGACGAGAACGCGCAAGCTGAAGCCGCCGAAAAGCCGACGCTGAAGGGCCGCACCGATCTCAGGCAATTGCCGCTGATCACGATCGACCCCGAAGACGCGCGCGATCACGACGACGCCGTGTTCGCTGCGCCCGACGATGAGCCGAACAATAAAGGCGGCTGGCGCGTGTGGGTGGCGATTGCGGACGTCTCCGCGTACGTCACGCCCGGCTCGGCGCTCGATCGCGGCGCCTGGAAGCGTGGCAATTCCACCTATTTTCCGGATCGCGTCGCGCCGATGCTGCCGGAATCGCTCTCGGCCGATCTTTGCTCGCTGCGCGAGAACGAAGATCGCGCCTGCCTTGCCGTCGAAATGGTGTTCGACAGCGAAGGCAAGAAGAAGAGCCATAAATTCACGCGCGGCCTGATGCGCTCCGCCGCCAAACTCTCCTACGAACAGGCGCAAGCCGCCATCGACGGCAAGCCCGACGAAAAAACGCTGCCGCTGCTGGAGCCGATCCTCAAACCGCTTTGGGCCGCGTACGCCTGCGCCTGGAAAGGCCGCGAAAAGCGCCAGCCGCTCGAGATCGACGCGCCCGAGCACAAGATCATTTTCAAGGACGGCAAGGTTGTTGGCGTGACGCGGCGCGAGCGCTTCGACGCGCACAAGCTCATCGAAGAATTCATGATCCAAGCCAATGTCTGCGCCGCCGAAACGCTGGAGCAAAAGCAGCGTCCGCAAATCTACCGCATCCACGATCGCCCGAGTGACGAGAAGATCGCAGCGCTGACCGATTTTCTGCCGACCGTCGATCTAAGTTGGAGCAAAGGCCAAAGCGTCACCGCCGCCCGCTTCAACCGCATCCTCGACCTGGCGCAAACCTCGACCAACAAGGACATCATCAACGAAGTTGTCCTGCGCACGCAGTCGCAAGCCATCTACTCACCCGAAAACATCGGCCATTTCGGCCTGAACCTTGCACGCTACTCGCACTTCACCTCGCCGATCCGCCGCTACGCCGACGTCACCATCCACCGCGCCCTCATCCGCGCGCTGAAACTCGGCGACGATGGCGCGACCGACAATGAAGAGCAGCGCTACGAGGAAACGGCCCAGCACATCAGCCAAACCGAGCGCACCTCGATGGCCGCCGAGCGCGACGCCACTTCGCGCTACATCAGCGCCTTCCTGGCGGACCGTGTCGGCGCAACCTTCGAGGGCCGCATCACCGGCGTCACCCGCTTTGGGCTCTTCATCCGGCTCGATGAAACCCAGGCCGACGGCCTCGCGCCAATCACATCACTCGGCAACGAATACTGGGCGCACGACGAAACCGCGCACGCGCTCGTCGGCGGCGATTCCGGCACGCGCTTTCCACTCGGCATGCGCGTTGAAGTGAGACTGGAAGAGGCCACCCCGATTAGCGGCGGGCTTCTCTTTAGCGTCCTCACCGATCCGCAACCTCCGGCGCCCGGCTGGCGCAAGTCACGCCAAAGCAAACAAGGCCGCGGCGGACGGAGCGACCGCGAGCGCGATACCAAGCGCGGCAAGCGGCGAAGGTAAGCTTATGAGGACGACCGCACCGCTCCGGCGGCGCTGACGGCCGCGACGTCCTTTTTGTCGATGCGTTCGCCAATGCGGAACTGCGTGCGCAGACCCTTGCGCCAAGCGGCGCGCCGAACTTCCTTGCGCCAGCTTTTGAACACGGGAACGAAGGCCGGATCCTGCGCCGGGGGCTCCGCTATGTTGAGCGTCACCACGCGCCAATCGTACCCGGACTCCAGCAGGCCTTCCTGCCGCAGTCCGTTCTCCACGATCACGAGCAACGGCAGCCGAAGCGAATAAGCCAAAGCCGCCTCGATTTGATTCCACGGTGTTGCCGTTGCTTGATCGCGCACCGCGCGCTCCCGGGGCGAACCGCGCCGATCTTTGCCGTCGGCAATGTGCAGGCGCTCATAAGCGAGAATCGCGGCGCCGGCGCAGCCGCGCATCACCTTGTCGACGAGTTTGAGCGGCTGGCCGTGATCGAAGACGTTGCGGCCTATGGTCAAGGGACGCAGGCCCGAGGCCTCGAACTGCCGTTCGACTGCACTTACGAATCTTTCCTGCGCCTCGGTGCTGACGCCGCCGCAGCTTAAGAAAACGTTGGTCGCCATAGCTCACCTCCGCCGCAGCAAACTGCGCCGGCCGGCACCGCCGCACAAGAGCGCGCTTGCCGGCCGCGAAAAAATACGGGCGCGCGCTGGCGCGCATCCTACACATCTTGCACACTCCGTTCGGGGGTAGCGCATGGGCCAGGACAATACAGACAAGCCTCTCGGCTTCTGGTCGTGCTGGTCGCTCACCGTTGGCTGCATGATCGGCTCGGGCGTGTTCATGCTGCCGACGCTGCTGGCGCCGTACGGCCTGCTCAGTTTCGGCGGCTGGATCATTGCCGGCGGAGGTTCGATCGCGTTGGCGCTGGTGTTTGGCCGCCTCGCCGCGCGCACGCGCTCTAATGGCGGGCCTTACGCTTACTCGCGTGAAGCCTTCGGCGATCTCACCGGCTTCCTGATGGCGTGGGCCTATTGGCTTTCATTCCTCATGGGCATTCCCGTCGTCGCCATCGCTTTCGTCGGCTATCTCGGCGTCTTCTTCCCGGCGCTCAACGGCAATCCCGTCGCACAAGCCTTGGCCGCGCTCGCGCTCATCGGCGTGTTCACCATCATCAACATTCGCGGCCTGAAAGAAATGAGCGCCGCGCAGATCACGCTGACGGCGCTGAAGATCATTCCGCTCGTCGCTATTGTCGGCCTCGCCTTCGCTGCAGGCGCGCCGTCCAACCTGCCCGCCTTCAATCCCTCCGGCCAGCCGATCATCGCCGCGCTCGCCGCCTGCGCACTGATCACGCTCTGGCCATTCACCGGTTTCGAAGTGGTCACGCTGCCCGCCACCAATGTGAAGGATTGCGAGCGCACCATCCCGCGCGCGCTCTTCACCGGCATGCTCGCTGTCGTCGTCATCTATCTTTCCGCTACCGCCGCCGTGATGCTGCTCGTGCCGGCGCAACAGCTCGCCCAATCCACCGCGCCGTTCGCCGACGCCGCACGCGCTTTCGGCCCGTGGGGGCCCAATTTCATCGCCGCCGGCGCCCTCGTCGCGACCGCCGGCACTTTGAACGGGCTCATCTTCACCTGCGGACAAATGCCGATGGCGGTCGCGCTCGATAAACTCGCGCCCAGCTGGCTCGCCGCAACCACCAAAGGCGGGGCGCCACACCTCGCGCTGCTGCTCTCGTCAACGCTCGCGTCGCTTTTGCTGCTCGCCAATTATTCGCGCGGCTTCATCGGCGCCTTCACCTTCCTGCTGATGATGGCGACCGCGCTCGGCCTCATCTATTATGTCGTCGTCTCGCTGGCTGAACTGCGCCATTCCTGGCGCGGCGCACGGGGCTGGGCCGGGATCGCCGCCGTCGGCATCGTCTATTCGCTCTTCGCCGCCTTCGGCTCGGGGCTTGAAGTGCTGTTCTGGGGTGTCGTGCTGATGTTGGCGGGCGTGCCGCTGCACTACGCCCTGCGCCCGAAGACCGGCGCGCCAGTCACTCGCCCTTCTTGAACGGCGTGTGCTCCATCAACAGCTCCGCTTCATCGGTCACCGCCGGCGTTTCCACGGCGAGAAAGTGCTTCACCGCGTCGCGCAGTCCGGGATGGGCTATCCAGTGCGCGCTATAAGTCGGCGCCGGCACGTAGCCGCGCGCAAGTTTGTGCTCGCCCTGCGCCCCGGCTTCGACGCGCGGCAAGCCCAACTCAATCGCCAGTTCGATGGCTTGATAATAACAGAGCTCGAAGTGCAGGAACGGCGCGTCGGCGACGCGCCCCCAATAGCGGCCATAGAGCGCTTCATCGCCAACCAAATTCAGCGCCGCCGCGATAGGCGTCCCTTCCGCCTCGGCCACGAACAACACGCACTGGTCGGCTATGCGTTCGGCTAGCAATGTAAAGAACGCGCGGTTGAGATAGGGCGAGCCCCACTTGCGCGAGCCGGTATCGATGTAGCACCGGAAAAAGAAATCCCAATCCGCCGCCTTGATCTCTGCGCCGCGCAACCGCCGGATCGTTAGCCCCTCGCACCCGCGCGCACGTTCGCGGCGGATAGTCTTGCGCTTTTGCGCGGATAAGTCGGCGAGGAAATCATCGAACGATGTGTAGCCGCGATTGAACCAGTGATATTGCAGCCCAATGCGCGTCATGTAGCCCAGCGGCTTCAAGCGCGCCGCGACCTCGGCGCTGGCAAACGTAATGTGAACTGAAGAAGCGCCCGCCCGTTGCGCCAGACCAATTGCCGCTTGCGCCAGCGCCGCTTCGACCGCCGCATCGCTCGCAAATATCCGCCGCCCCGGCGCCGGCGTGAACGGCGCCGCGCATTGCAGCTTCGGGTAATAGCGCCCGCCGGCGCGATGCAGTGCGTCGGCCCAACCATGATCGAAGACGTATTCGCCGTAGGAATGGTCCTTGGCGTAGAGCAGCATCGCGCCAATGGCGGCGCCGGACGCATCGCGCGCCAGCAAGTGCGCCGGCTGCCAGCCGCGCGCTGCAGAGGCGCAGTCGCTTTCCTCAAGCGCTTGCAGAAAATCCCAGGAGACGAACGGGTCGTACGGTGCGCCCGCGGGGTTCGCCAGCGCATCCCATATGCCGCGTTCGATATTGGCGAGGTCGCCAATCACCGCGATCGTCAGCGCGTCCGTGCCGTCCATGACGCCAATCTAGGCGGGCGCATGCGGCAAAACAAAGCCGCGTGTCACGCGATTTCGAACAGGCCGTCGACTTCCACGGCAAAATCCATCGGCAGATTGGCCATGCCGACTGCCGAGCGCGCGTGCTTGCCCGCGTCGCCGAGCAGCTGCACCATCAGGTCGGAACAACCGTTCATCACTTGCGGGATCGGGCTGAATTCCGGCGTCACGTTCACAAAGCCATTGAGCTTAACCACGCGCTTGACCCGGTCGAGATCGCCGCCGCACGCGGCCCGCACTTGCGCCAGGAGGTTGAGCCCGCAAAGACGCGCCGCCGCTTGGCCTTCTTCCACCTCAATGGCGTCGCCAAGCTTGCCCTTGATGCCGCCCGATGCATCTACCGAGACCTGCCCCGAGACGTGCACCAGATTGCCGACGATCACGAACGGCACGTACGAGGCCACCGGCGCCGGCGGCGTCGGCAAGGTGATCCCCAGTTCTTGCAAACGTGCTTCAACCCGGCTCATGACCTGCTCCTCAAATGCGTCGCCGACTTCCTAGCCGCTCAAGGGCTATTCGTCATCATCATCGTAGTCGGCCTTCAGCGCCCGGCCGGTCTGCACGGCGTCTTTGCCGAACTTGTCACGCGCTTTGGCGATAGCGGCCTCCGCCGCCGCGCGTTTCGGCGTGTTGGTATCGAGCATGTCGCCCTTATCGGCCGCCGCGGCGTCGCTGAAGTCCGATACGCCGACGCCGATCAGCCGATACTTGGTTTTGCCGTCGGCGTCGCCCGCCAACAATTCGCGTGCGGCGGCGAAGATGCGTGACGCCAGCAACGTCGGCTCCGGCAATTGGCGGCGGCGGGTGATGATCTTGAAGCGTGTGTCCTTCAGCTTCAGCGTCAGCGTGATCCCTGCCGTGTCGCTGGCGCGGCAGCGTGCCGCGACCTTTTCGCAGAGCGGCCAGAGGATATCCTCCAACGCTTCGATCTCCGAGACATCCTCGAAGAACGTCGTCTCCGCCGAAATGCTCTTGCGTTCTCCGTGCGGATCGACCTTGCGCGGATCGTCGGCCATCGACAGCGCGAAGAGATGCGCGCCCCAATCGCCGTAGAGCGCACGCATGCGCTGCGGGCCTACGCTGCGAATATCGCCGATCTTCTTTAACCCGTTGCGTTCGAGCCCTGTCGCGCCGGCGGGGCCGACGCCCGGCAGCGTGCCGACGGAGCGCGATTCCAGGAATGCCAGCGCTTCAGTGCGGCCGATGACGGAAAAGCCGCGCGGCTTGTCGAGATCGCTCGCCGTCTTGGCCAGGAACTTGTTGAAGCTGAGCCCGATCGACACAGTGAGCTGGCGCTCCTCCCAGATGCGGTTTTGCAGCTTGATGAGCGATTGCGCCGGCAGGCCGCCGTGCAGCGCCTCGGTGCCGCTCAAATCCATGAACGCTTCGTCGATCGACAGCGGCTGCACTTGGGGCGTCAGCTGCTCCATCATGCGCCGGATGATGCGGCCCTCTTCCACATACTTGCGCATTTCTCCGTGCACGACCTTCGCCTGCGGGCATAGCTTCAGCGCCTTGAACATCGGCATCGCCGACCTGACGCCATAAGCGCGCGCGACATAACAGCAGGTCGAAACCACGCCCCGCTTGCCGCCGCCGACGATGACCGGATGCGGCTGCAAGCTCGGATCGTCGCGTTTCTCGATCGACGCGTAAAACGCGTCGCAATCCAGGTGCGCGATCGCGAGCGCGGCAAGTTCGTCATGCTCTAGCGGCTGCTCCTCGCCGCAAATGCAGCGAGCGCCCTCCACGACACGCGCGCAGGCGCGGCAGAGGATCACGTTCCGGGACCGCGGGCGTCAGCGCCATACATCATGACATCAGCTCGGACGCATCGCCGTCCGCGTCGAAGAGCCAGGCCGCGCCGCGCACGCCGGAGGAATCGCCGTGCTTGTTTTTCACCAGCTGGGTTTTCACGACGTCGGAGAACACGTGCGCTAGAAGTTTTCCGCGCACGCTGGGATAAAGGCTCTCGATGTTGGAGACGCCCCCGCCGAATACGATGACGTCCGGATCGAGAATATCCATCACCACAGCGAGCCCGCGCGCGATGCGGTCGGCCAACAGATCCAACGCCGCGCGCGCTTTCGCGTCCCCCGCTTGCGCCGCTTCATCCGCTTCGCTCGCGCTCATCCCGGCCCATTGCTTGAAGCCGGAGCCCGAGATCCATTGCTCCAGACACCCAAAGCGCCCGCACCAGTGCCGCTCGGTCGTTTCATCCGCGCGCGCCCATGGCAGCGGCGTATGACCCCACTCGCCGCCAATCCCGTTCGCGCCCTCGATCACCTTGCGCTCGACCACGACACCGCCGCCGCAGCCCGTGCCGATGATGACGCCGAACACCACACGTCCGTGCGCCGCCGCGCCGTCCACCGCCTCTGACAGCGCAAAGCAATTGGCGTCGTTCTCCACGCGCACTGGGCGCTTTAGCGCGTCTTCCAAGTCCTGCAGGAGCGGCTTGCCGTTGAGCCACGTCGAGTTGGCGTTTCGCATCAGGCCGGTGGCCGGCGAGAGCGAGCCGGGCACGGCGAAGCCCAATGTTGCGGCGGGCGCGCCCGCCTCCTGTTCGATTCGCGCTGTCAGGTCGGCGACGGCGCGGATGGCGCCGGCGTAATCCCCAGGATTGGGGACACGCTCCCGCACCAGGATTTCTCCCTTTGAATCAAGCAGCGCAGCCTCGATCTTGGTCCCGCCGAAATCTACGCCGAGGCGCATGTTTCATTCCTTAAGGCGTTCTTAACGCAGGGGGCGAGATTGCTGTGTTGCGATGGGTTGTTAAGGCCTCGGCGCTATAAGAGCGACGAACAAAGCGCACGTAAGCGCTGGGGGCCGCGAAAGCGAAGCGGGTTCATGGCCAAAACGGTTCTCATCGTCGAAGACAGCGAACTCAATATGAGGCTGTTCAACGACCTTCTGGAAGCCTTTGGCTACCGTACGGTGAAAACCCGGGACGGTCGCCAGGCGATCCCGCTCGCACGCGAACACAAGCCCGACCTCATCGTCATGGACATTCAGTTGCCGGAAATCTCGGGCCTCGAGATCACCGATCGGCTGAAGAAGGACGAGGCGCTGAAGAACATCCCGGTCGTGGCCGTGACCGCCTTCGCGATGCGCGGCGACGAACAGAAGATCATGGCCGCCGGCTGCGACGCGTATCTGTCGAAGCCGATCTCCGTGACAACGTTCCTCGAAACAATCCGCAAGTTCATCGGATAAGGGGGAGCCACGCTTGAGCGCTCGCATCCTCGTAGTCGATGATCTGGAAGCCAACCGGCGTCTTTTGGAGGCGAAGCTTACGGCCGACTATTATGACGTGCTGATGGCCCAGCGCGGCGAGGAGGCCGTGCAACTCGCCAAGCGCGAAAAGCCTGACCTCATCCTCTTGGACGTAATGATGCCGGGCGGCATAGACGGCTACGAAGCGTGCCGGCGCCTGAAAGCGCAGCCCGAGACGCGCCACATCCCAGTAATCATCCTCACCACTCTCGACGACCGCACTGAGAAACTACGCGGGCTGCAGGCGGGCGCGGAGGAATTTCTCACCAAGCCAATCAATGACGTGCAGCTGCTGGCGCGGGTGAAAAGCCTTTTGGCGCTCAAAGTCGTCATTGACGAACTGCGCGCGCGCGAAGCCAACGGCAAACGACTCGGCGTCATTGGCGAAGAATTGCGCGCCGATCCGCTGGAGCAGCACCGCGTGGTCTCTGGCAACGTGCTGGTGGTCGATGACAACGCCAGCCAGATCAAACGCATCCAGGCCGCGCTTGGCGTAGAGCATCGCGTTTCCGTGCTGAACGGCGAAGCAGCGACCGCCCCGCCCGACCTCGCCGTGGTTTCGGTCACCGCCAAGAGCTTCGACGGCTTTCGCGTCATCGCCCGCATGCGGTCGGGCGAGCCGACGCGCCACTTGCCCATCCTCGCCGTGGTCGATGCCGACGACCATAAACGCGCCCTGCGCGCGCTCGAACTCGGCGCCCACGACATTATCTCGCGCCCCATCGACGAAGACGAGATCGTCGCCCGCGCCCGCACCTTGATGCGCCGCAAGCGCTACATCGATGCGCTGCGCTCCCGGCTCGATCACAGCATCGAACTGGCCATCACCGATCAGCTGACCAATCTCTACAACCGCCGTTTCCTCGACGCGCAGCTGACGCCGCTGGTGCAGCGCGCCCAATGCGGCGGCGAGCCGGTCGCGCTGATGGCGGTCGATATCGATTTCTTCAAACGCTGCAACGATACGTACGGCCACGATGTGGGCGATGCGGTGCTGCGGGAATTTGCGGTGCGGCTTGCCTCTAATGTGCGCCCGTCTGACTTTGCCTGCCGGCTGGGCGGTGAAGAATTCGTGGTGCTAATGCCGCGCACCGGCGGCGACATCGCCTGCATGGCCGCCGAGCGTCTGCGCCGCCATATCTGCTCGGCCCCTTTCAGCGCACAAGGGGCGCCCCACCCGATCGAGATCACCGTCTCCATTGGCGTCGCCTGCACGGACGGCGCCGAGGACACGCCCGAAGCGCTGCTGAAACGAGCCGACGAAGCGCTCTACGAGGCCAAACGCTCAGGCCGCAACCGCGTTATCGGCAGAGCCGCGGGACGCGCTGCGTAATTCACGCGACAATGATGCTCAAGCTGGTTTTCGGATCACGATCGCCGGCATGACACCGTGCGCGCCGCAATAGCGCGGCGCCATCCGCTGCATTGCTTCCACCGCGCCCAAGAACCAACGCCCGCGCCAGTCGTCCGGGAGGTAGGTGCGGGTAAACAATTGCGGCACCGTGCGGTAGATGTCGTAGTCATACTCAAACGGCCAATCCTGCGCTTCAAACCAGGCGCGGCCTTGTGTGTTATGCGGCAGGTGCGGCAACGAGTTGATGGATGCCGGCTCACCGGATCCCCGCATCGGCAGCAGGCGCGCCACGCGCTCAATGCGCCATGGCAGCTTGGCGTCGTGCCACCAATATATCACAACGGCGACGCCACCTGGTTTCAAGACACGCCACAACTCACGAAACGCCGCCGCCTGCAGCTCGGCAGGCAATTGATAGAGCACATGGTTGCAGGTGACAGCGTCCATGACGCCGTCACGGATTGGCAATTTGGTGATGTCCGCCTGCAGATATATGCCGCGCTCGCCGAGCTTGCTGCGCGCCGCGCGTAGCGCCCGCGCCGACAGATCGACACACACGTAACGCTCGAACTGATTACCGAAGGCCGTGACTTCATCATCGACGAGAGGTCCGCTGCCGGCGTCGAGAAAGTATTTGCCGCCGCCGGCAAAATAGCGCTTGCCCAGGCGGCGCATGCAGGCGTCGCCGTAGGCGCGCGGCGCCGCACGCAGATCGACGAACGCGCTGGTGTCGCCAAGCAGTCCATCCCCATTGGGCGCCCAACCAAAGCTGTCGTAGAATTCCTGCGTGGCGGCCTGATCGCCCTCCAACGTCGTCACGAAAGATGCGATGCCTTCGCGCACAGGATGAAGGAGACCGGATGCGGTATTGAGATCGCCTTCCGGCGTCCAGTGCAGCGGTTCACCCGAAATCGGGCACCGGCATATTTCCGCGAAATGCTCCGTCACGGGGCCTGTCTGGCGGCGGCGGCGCGCTAGTGCAACCCAAAGCACCTGTGCCAAGAATCCTCAGAGGGCCGGGGTCAAAGTTCATTGAGACCATCGTTCCCGCTGACGGCGCGGCCGCTGCAAGCGGCCAAACCTCGAGGTTTCCGTCTGGGCGCCCCGCGTGACCACCGCCGTGCGCCAAAGGCCGCCCTACGGGTGCGCTGGTGGCGCGCTTATGTTAGAAGGCTAGCCGGAGCCAAGCATGAACTACGTCCAGGCCGTGGAAGCGCCCGAGCGCAATATCGGCCAGATCAAGCTGTACGACCGGGCCGAAGCCTTCGCCGGCATGCGCGCCGCCGGCAAAATCGCCGCTGGCTGCCTCGACATGCTGGTCGCGGAGGTGCGCGACGGCGTCACCACCGGCCGCATCGACGATCTCGCCCGCCAATACGTGTTCGATCACGGTTCGCTGCCGGCCTGCGTCTTCTATCGCGGGTACCGCAACACCGTGTGCACGTCGCTGAACCACGTCGTCTGCCACGGCATTCCGGGCGACCGCGTGCTGAGGAGCGGCGACATCCTCAATATCGACGTCACCGTGATCCATGGCGGCTGGCATGGGGACACCAGCCGTATGTACGCAATCGGCGATATTCCGCGCAAAGCCCGCCGGCTGATGGACATCACCTACGCCGCCATGATGCGCGGCATCGCCGCGGTGAAGCCTGGCGCCACGCTGGGCGATCTCGGCCACGCCATCCAGAGCTATGCCGAGAGCGAACGAACGTCAGTGGTGCGCGAATTCTGCGGCCATGGCCTTGGCCGCGTGTTTCACGACGCGCCCAATATTCTGCACTTCGGCAAACCCGGCCAAGGCGAAGAGCTAAAGCCGGGCATGATGTTCACGGTTGAGCCGATGCTGAATCTTGGCTCTCCCGCCGTGAAGGTGTTGGCTGACGGATGGACGGCGGTGACGAAGGACAAGTCGCTGTCGTCGCAATACGAGCACGCGGTCGGCGTCACCGAAAACGGCTGCGAGATCTTCACCAAATCGCCGGCGGGGCTGGATCAGCCCCACACGCTCGCCGGCTGAGGGGCTCCGGTGGCGGGGCGCTCCGGCAAACCTGGCGACCGCCCAACGCCGCGCGTCGAAGATTCCGAAATGTTTCCCTTCAAGCTCGACGGCATCGAGCTAACGACGACGCCGGCGCCCAACCGTGCCAGCGCCAAGCGCGCGGCGCCGGCAGGCGAAAAGCCGCACTATCACGATCACCGCGCGCGCTTACGTCAACGCTTCGCTGAAGCCGGCCCCTCCTCGCTGGCCGATTACGAATTGCTTGAGCTTTTTCTCTTCCGCGCCATTCCGCGCCAGGACACCAAGCCGCTCGCAAAAGCGCTGCTCCAAAGGTTCGGCACGCTGGACGCCGTGCTTGCGGCGCCCGCGCAGCGCATCGCCGAGGTGAATGGCGCAGGCCCCGCGGTGGCGCAGGAGATCAAGCTCGTGCAGGCGATGCTGGAACGCGCTTCAAAGGCCGAGTTGAAACAGCGGACCGTGATCTCGTCCTGGTCGCAGCTTGTGAACTATTGCCGCGTGAGCATGGCGCACGAGCCGCGCGAACAATTCCGCGTGCTGTTCCTCGACACCAAGAACCAACTCATCGCCGACGAAGTCATGAACCAGGGCACTGTCGATCACGCTCCGGTCTATCCGCGCGAAGTCGCCCGGCGTGCGCTCGAGCTTTCAGCCGCTTCTGTGATCCTCGTTCATAACCATCCGTCCGGCGATCCCAGGCCGAGCGCCGCAGACATCGCCATCACGCGCGAGATCGTTGCCGCCGCCAACGCTGTCAGCGTGAAAGTACACGATCACCTCGTCATCGGCCGCACTGGCGCCGAGAGCTTCAAAAGCTTGGGGCTACTCTAACGGCCGGCTCCCACCCGGCCTCTTGGCGCTTGCTCCAACCACGCCGGGCCGCCATACACTTGTGTCTGGACACCGCGGATAAAAGCGACGCCGGGGAGGAGAATGAGCGTGACGGATGCGACGGCGGCAGCGCCCGCCAACAAACTTGCCGCCCCGGGTTTGAGCGATAGCTCCGTCCGCTATGGACTCTATCTCCTGCTCGTCATCTACACGCTGAATTTCGTCGATCGCCAGATCGTCGCCGTGCTGGGCGAAGACATCAAACGCGATCTCCGTCTCGACGATACGCAATTCGGCCTGCTCGGCGGCCTCGCCTTCGCGGTGTTTTACACCGTCCTCGGCATCCCGATCGCGCGCTTTGCCGAACGCGGCAATCGCGTCGGCATTATCAGCGCAGCGCTTGCGGTGTGGAGCGGTTTCACCGCCCTCTGCGGCACAGCCACGTCGTTCACGCAGATTCTCCTCTTCCGCTTTGGTGTCGGCGTCGGCGAAGCCGGCTGCACACCGCCCGCGCACTCACTCATCTCCGACTACGTGAAGCCTGAGAAGCGCGCCTCTGCGCTCGCGCTCTATTCCATGGGCGTGCCTATTGGCACCTTCGCAGGCTTTGCGCTCGGCGCGATCATCGCCGCCAATTTCGGTTGGCGCGCGGCGTTCTACCTTGTTGGCGTGCCGGGCGTGCTGCTTGCGCTGCTCGCATTCTTCACACTGAAAGAGCCGCGCAAGCTTGGCCTGTCGCTGCCGCCCGCACAAAAAACCAGCTTCGCCGAAGCGTTGCGCGAACTCTCACGCAAGCCCTCCTATTGGTTCGCCGTGTTCGGCGCGACCACGGTCTCGTTCCTCGGTTACGGCCACGCCTATTTCCTGCCCGCCTTCCTCGCCCGCACACACGGCATGGGCCTGCAAGAACGCGGCGTCTCCTTTGCCTTCATGGTGCTATTCGCCGGCGTGCTCGGCACATGGGCCGGCGGGAAGATCGCCGACCATTACGCAAAGAGAGACGTCCGCGCCTACGTCATCCTGCCCGCCATCGCCTTTGCCTTGGGTGCGCCATTCTTCCTCGCGGCGCTGTTTTGGCCGGCCGGCGCCAATAGCGGCTACATCGTACTGCTGTTCCTTGCCGTCCCAACGGCGATGAACTCGGTCTGGTACGGCCCGGTCTACGCCGCCATTCAGGGCCTGGTAAAACCGCACACACGCGCGACTGCGGTCGCTGTCATGTTCTTTATCCTCAATTTGATCGCACTCGGTCTTGGCCCAACAGCTGTGGGCTGGTTCAGCGACTTCTTCGCCGCCGGCAATTTCGGCGCAGCAGACGCCGGCGCATTCAAAGCCGCCTGCCCACCCGGGACCACGAACGCTTTGTGCCTCGCCGCGCAGGCGGAGGGCCTGCGTATGTCGCTGCTGGTCACGGCCAGCGTCGTGCTGATAGGACTCGTCTGTTTCTGGCTCGCCAGCCGCACCATCCGCAAGGACCTGGCCGACGCCCAACTCGCGGCGCAACAAGGCTGACCTGACAAACCGCGCGCGCTGGCGTACCAAGCGCCATGATTCCGCGTTACGCACGGCCCGAGATGACGGCGATCTGGTCGCCGGAGACCCGCTATTCGATCTGGCTCGAGATCGAAACGCTCGCCATGGAAGCGATGGCCGAGCTTGGCGCGATCCCCAAGAGCGCCGCCGAGACCTACCGCACCAAGGGCAAGTTCGACGTCGAGCGCATCGACGAAATCGAGCGCGAGGTCCGCCACGACGTCATCGCCTTCCTCACCAACGTCGCCCAACACGTCGGGCCGGAGAGCCGCTTCGCCCACCAGGGCATGACCAGCTCCGACGTGCTCGACACCTGCCTCGCGGTGCAATTGGTCCGCGCGTCCGATCTGCTCATCGCCGGTTGCGAGCGCGTCATGACGGCGCTGAAAAAGCGCGCGATCGAGCACAAGCTGACGCCCACCATCGGTCGCAGCCACGGCATCCACGCCGAGCCCATCACCTTCGGCCTGAAGCTGGCCGGCTACTATGCCGAGTTCCAGCGCGCCAAGGAGCGGCTGGCCATGGCCAAGTTCGAGATCGCCACCTGCGCGATCTCCGGCGCCGTCGGCACCTTTGCGCAGGTCGATCCGCGCGTCGAAGCCCATGTCGCGCAAAAACTCGGG
>JACMMP010000224.1 GCA_014378995.1 Hyphomonadaceae bacterium | reverse complement strand
TTCCGATCAGGCGGCGACCCAGCCGTCCAACACCGTCGTGCCACTCTCCCCGCCCCCGCCGGCTGCCGCGACGACGCAGGCATCGACAAACACGGCCGGTCCGCCGGAAACGCGTGCCGCCCCGGGCACGGTCAGCTGGGCCCAGCGGCCGACAGCGCGCCGCATCAGCGAACTCTACCCGCAGCGCGCAGTGCGCGAAGGGACAGGCGGACGCGTGATGCTTGATTGCGTGGTGCAATCCTCGCTCAGCGTGGCGTGCACGATCGGCTCGGAAACGCCGGCTGGCGAAGGCTTTGGCCGCGCCGCGCTAAGCGCTTCAAGCGCCTATCGCGCAAGCCCCACGCTCTCCAACGGGCAGAGCGCCGTGGGCGCGCGAACGCGCATCTCGGTGAGCTTCCAGGCGCCGCAGCGCTGATCGCGAAGAGCGTGCTCTAGCGTGTGATGCGCAGCTGTGAGATCGAAGCGGCGATCGCATCGAAGGCGGCAATCAATTCTGCGCCGCCGCCGGTGAGATAGGCGTGATCTGAGCTGGTCGCGCACTCTTCCATGAAGTCCTCGGCGGCATTGTCGCCGTTAAGCTCGAAGCCCACTGTGTAGATGATGACTCCTTCGTCCTTCATCTCGTCGCAGAGCTCCGCCGCCTGAGCAAATGGAGCGCCATTAGTGGCGTCGCAATTGATCCGCTCGGACGCGGCGCCGGCGCCATTGTTGGAATCGCGGCTGATGACGCCGTTGCAATAGCCGGTGTTGAAGGCGCCGTCCGTCATCAGCACGACGATCTTCAGCGTCTCTGGCGTGTTGTAGGCGACCCCGCGCGAGGCCGCTGGAAACAGCGACGCCCAATTCGGCGAAATCATGTACCAGCCCCAGGCAAGGCCAATGTGGCCGGCCGTCGAGCCTGCCGCCTGGAAGGCTGAAATGCGCGTGTTCAGCAAGTTGCGATCGGTCGTCAACGGCGTCACGCCGGTGGTCGGGCAGACATTGGCGCTGCTTGGATAATTGTAGCCAACTCGCGCCCCGCCCGGCGCCGCATCGCTCGACGCCTGGGGGCCAAGCCGCTCACTTACGCACGTGCTAACGCGGAAGACGCGAAGCGCATTGGAAGCAGCGTTGTTGAAGGCGAAATACTCGCAGCCATTGACCACGCAAAATGCATTGCCGCCAGACGTGTACGCGCTGTAGCCGCCGCCGGAGCCCTGCAGCGTAAAGGTGTTGGAGGTGACGGCGGAAATCGTGAACACATTGTTGTTGAGCTGCGTCATGCCGCCGACGCTGGTGAAATACACCCGGTCCGCGGCTGCGAAATCATGGCCGTTCGACGTCACCACCACCGAGCATGTCGCGTTGAGGCAGCGGCGGATTGTGCCGCCGGAGGTATAGGCATTGTACCCGCTGCTGTTTACGCCCGTGAGGCGGAACGTATTCGTGTTGACGCTGGAGATGGTGAACACGCGGTTGTTCACTTGCGTCATGCCGTTGACGCCGCTGATATAGATGGTTTGGCCGTTCGCGAAGCCGTGATTGTTGGAGGTGACAACGCCCGGATTGGCGCGCGTGATGCCGGAGATCGAGCGCGAAATCCCGTCGTGCCAGGCGGCGTTAGTGACGCTTTCCGCTGCGGCGATAGCGCCTCGCGCTTCGTCGGCGTAAGCGCCGGCGTTGACGCCCATCGAATAGGGCACAAGCGCGACCTTGGAATAATATGGCGTCTGCTCGTCGCGCACGACCGTGTTCACGAGGTTGGTGGCCGCGGTCCGCAACGACGTGATGCGCGAACCGGACATTGAGCCGGTGACGTCCAGGACCATCGCAACTTCAATATTGTTGCCACTGCGCTCCGCTTCCGAGCTCACGCTCAAGGTCCAATCCTCATTGCGGACAATCTGCGCTAAGCCCAGCGGCATCGGCATGGATCCGCGAGCCTGCACGTCGTTGTCGCCAACGTCGGTGAGCGTAAGCGTCGCCTCCGCAGCGTAATCACCCATTTCGGCGTCGAAGAATGCGCGCGCCGCGGCGTGGCGCTGCTCATCGGTCAGGGTGTCGCCGCGCGCCGCGGCCAGAGCCGCACCGTCCACGGCGTTCTGCATCTGCGCTCGGAGCGCCTGCGCGCGAGTGAAGTCCACGGTGAGGCCGATGAGGCCCAGCAACACCGTGCCCATCAGCGCCCACATCATGGCCACGTTGCCAGAGCGATTGCGCGCAAACGTTCCAATTGGTGACCGGCGGCTAACCATTTTCATATCCAAAAACCGAGGCTTAGGCACGATGATCATGCCCCCGGCGCCGTTAACGGCCGATTTGGAAACGAGGTGAACAGCTCCGTTTTCACTTGCGGCCGGAACTTTTTGATATTAACGTGATATCACTTTGATGGCATTGGAGGGAATTATGGTCGCTCAGGCGCTCAGTCACACGCAGGAACGCAAAGCCAAGACATCGAACGGGGGGATGATCCTCGTCGTTCTCCTCGTGCTTCACGGGGTGCTGGGCTGGGGCCTCATTGATGCGATATCGGCCGCCGAGTCCGGTGGCGGTTCAGCCCTCAGCATCATCGCCTACACTATCGCAATCACGATCGCGGCGTTCGCCCTCGCCGGCTTCTATACGCTGCAACCCAATGAAGCGGCGGCCATCACGCTGTTCGGCAATTATAAAGGCACAGACCGCACGCCTGGCCTTCGCTGGGTGATCCCCTGGTACGCACGCAAGAAGATCAGCCTGCGCGTCCGCAACGTGAACGGCGAGAAGCTCAAGGTGAACGACCGCCGCGGCAATCCGATCGAAATCGCCGCCGTCGTTGTCTGGCGGGTCACCGACACCGGACAAGCGCTGTTCGACGTCGATGAGTATCAGCGCTTCGTCGATATCCAGATCGAAACCGCCGTGCGCGAGATCGCCTCGCACTTCTCCTACGATCACGCCGAACACGATGAGCCGACCTTGCGCGGCGACGCCGACCAAGTTTCAGCCATGTTGCGTGAAAAATTACAGGATCGCGTTTCCGTCGCCGGCGTTGTGGTCGACGAGACCAAGCTCAGCCACCTCGCCTACGCGCCCGAGATCGCAAGCGCCATGCTCCGGCGCCAGCAAGCGGAAGCTGTGCTCGCCGCCCGCCGCTACATCGTACAAGGCGCGGTCGAGATGGTGCAGCACGCACTCGAGCAGCTCAGCGAACGCGACATCGTTCAGCTCGACGACGAACGCCGCGCCACCATGGTGTCGAACCTGCTGGTCGTGCTCTGCGGCGATCGCGACGCACAGCCGGTCGTGAACGCAGGCTCGCTTTATTAGAGGCGAGCCAATGCCGTCCGAACGCAAATCCTTCGCGCTGCGCCTGGACCCAGCGCTTCACGACGCCATAGCGCGATTGGCGAGCGCAGAATTGCGCAGCGTGAATGCGGAAATCGAGTTCCTGCTGCGCGAAGCGCTGCGCGCGCGGGGGCTCAAGATTAAAGCGAGAACTACAGCTGACGAGGAAACGAGTGGGGGTGAATGATGTCGACGACAGTGAAATCCGTAATCTTCTTGGCGATTACCTTCGCCGTGACGTGGGGGATCGTGATTGGCGGGTGGTCGGCGGGGTGGCACAACGACCCGCAGCGCGCCTTCTACGTCCTCACACTCTCGATGTTCGGGCCGGCTATCGCAGCGCTGATTTGTTCAACAGCGTTTGAGAAAGGGCGCCGCCTCGGAGCCCTTGGGTTGCGGTTCAAGCCGAACTGGTGGTGGCTGCTGGCTTGGCTTTTCCCGGTGCTGATCGCAAGCGGTTCAGTCGCGCTCACTATAGCCTTGTCGCCGCACGGGTTGGTCGATCCGGGAAGCGCCGCCATCGCGCTGGCAGAAGCAAGATCGCCGCAAGCCGCTGAGCAAGCGCGCGCCATCCCCTTTCTCGGCGTCATCGTGCTCGTGCAAGCGCTTCTCCTCGGCGCGCTGGTCAACGGAGTGATTTTAACAATCAGCGAAGAACTCGGGTGGCGCGGTTACCTATACGATCTATGGCGCGGCGCAGGCTTTTGGCGCTCTTCGCTAGCGACTGGCGCCTTCTGGGGGATTTGGCATGCGCCGATGATCTACCTCTTCGGCCACAACTATCCCGACCACCGGCTGCTCGGCGTCGGCCTCTTCACGGTGTTTTGCATGATACTGTCGCCGATGATGACGCTGGTGCGCGACCGCGGGCAATCGGTGTGGGCCGCCGGCGTCTTTCACGGCACATTCAATGCGCTCGGCGGGTTGACGGTGCTGATGGTTGGCAATGCGGCGTTCCCATGGAACGGCGCCGTCGGCATTGGCGGCTTTATCGCTTTGGCGATTGGGTTCGCGGTCGTAGTCGTCCTACAGCGCGGCGGGACACCGCCCGACGCCGTGCCCGCGCAAGCTTGAGGACGCCATGAAGATCACGCCCGTTGCGCCAAACAAAGAGATCGCGTTCGCGGAAGCATGCGAGGTCTCCGGGTTCACCCGCCTGCTGTTCGTGAGCGGACAAGTTCCGGCGGATGCTGATCAGGTCGTTCCGCCGGACTATCCAAGCCAGTACCGGGTGGCCTGGGCCAATGTCGAACGTCAGCTCAGGGCTGCGGGCATGACGTTCGATAATCTGATTAAGGCAACGATCTTCCTCTCCGACCGGGCGCTGATCGCCCAAAGCGCGGGTTTGCGCGCAAGCATCCTGGGCGAGCGCACGCCGGCCATCACCATCATCCTGGCCGGCATCTACGATGAGGCCTGGTTGCTGGAAATCGAGGCCGTAGCCGCGGCGTATGCCGCCGGCGCCCTTGCGCCTCAAGGTCGTGGGGCTTAAGCACGCGCGATCCGATAAAGGGATCGATTCTTGGCCGCTTGACGCGGGCGGAGACGCATGCCGAAACGTACCGATATCAAATCCATTCTGATCATTGGCGCGGGGCCGATCATTATCGGCCAGGCGTGCGAGTTCGATTATTCCGGCGTGCAGGCGGTAAAGGCGCTGAAGGCCGAGGGCTATCGCGTCATCCTGGTCAATTCGAACCCGGCCACGATCATGACCGATCCGGATTTGGCCGACGCCACCTACATCGAGCCGATCACGCCCGAGATGGTCGAGAAAATCATCGAGGCGGAAAAGCCGGACGCCCTCTTACCGACGATGGGTGGACAAACGGCGCTGAATTGCGCGCTGACTTTGGACCGCACCGGCGTGTTGAAGAACCATGGCGTCGAGATGATCGGCGCTAATGCCGACGTCATCGAAAAGGCCGAGCACCGGATGAAATTCCGCGACGCGATGGACAAGATCGGGCTGGAGAGCCCGCGCTCGCGTCTGTGCAACACGATGGAAGATGCGCTGGCCGCGCTCGATCACGTGCAGCTGCCCTCGATCATCCGCCCGTCGCTGACGCTCGGCGGCCTCGGCGGGGGCGTCGCTTACAATGTCGAGGAGTTTAAGGAGATCGTTGAACGCGGGCTCGCCGCTTCGCCGATCACGGAAGTCTTGGTCGAGGAATCGATCATCGGCTGGAAAGAGTTCGAAATGGAAGTTGTCCGCGACAAGGCGGACAATTGCATCATCATCTGCTCGATCGAGAACATCGACCCAATGGGCGTGCACACGGGCGATTCCATCACCGTCGCGCCGGCGCTGACGCTGACCGACCGCGAATATCAGATGATGCGCAACGCCTCGATCGCAGTGCTGCGCGAGATCGGCGTTGAGACCGGCGGCTCCAATGTGCAGTTCGCGGTGAATCCGCGCGACGGGCGCATGGTCGTCATCGAGATGAACCCGCGCGTGTCGCGTTCTTCGGCGCTGGCCTCGAAGGCAACCGGATTTCCGATCGCGAAAGTCGCGGCGAAGCTGGCGGTCGGCTACACGCTCGATGAAATCGCCAACGACATCACCGGCGGCGCGATGCCGGCAAGCTTCGAGCCGACGATTGACTACATCGTCACCAAAATTCCGCGCTTCGCGTTCGAACGCTTCGCAGGGGCCGATACGACGCTGACCACCAGCATGAAAAGCGTCGGCGAAGCCATGGCGATTGGGCGCACGTTCCAGGAAAGCCTGCAAAAGGCGCTGCGTTCGCTCGACACCGGCCTCATGGGGTTCGACGAAATCCAAATCGAAGGCGCGGGCGACGAAGACAGCGGCCGCGCAGCTGTGCGTGCGCGCCTCGTCACGCCGAAGGCCGATCGCTTGCTGGTGGCGGCCGAAGCGCTGCGGCGCGGGCTGACGGTGGAAGAGATTTGTGCCGCCTCGCACTACGATCCGTGGTTCGTGCGCCAAATCGCGGAAATCATCGAAACAGAGGCTGAAGTGCGTGCTGGGGGCCTGCCGAGGGATGCGGTCGCGTTCCGCAAGCTGAAAGCGCAAGGCTTCTCTGACGCGCGCCTGGCCAAGCTCACCGGCCAACGCGAGCGCGACGTTCGCGCAGCGAGGCGCAAGCTCGGCGTGCGCCCGCAATTCAAGCGCATCGATAGCTGCGCCGCCGAATTTCGCGCCACGACGCCGTACATGTATTCGACCTACGAGTTTCCGGCTTACGGCCAAGACCAGGCCGAATGCGAAGCCGAACCTACCGACCGCAAGAAAATCATCATTCTCGGCGGCGGGCCGAACCGCATCGGCCAGGGCATCGAGTTCGATTATTGCTGCTGCCACGCCGCGTTCGCGTGCGCCGATCTCGGCGTCGAGTCGATCATGATCAATTGCAATCCGGAAACGGTCTCGACCGATTACGACACCTCGGACCGGCTCTATTTCGAGCCGCTCACGACTGAAGACGTGCTCGAGATTGTTGAAACCGAAAAAGCGCGCGGCACGGTGGAAGGCCTGATCGTGCAATTCGGCGGCCAGACGCCGCTGAAACTGGCCCAACCCCTGGCCGACGAAGGCGCGCCGATTCTCGGCACTAGCGTCGACGCCATCGATCTGGCCGAAGACCGCGATCGCTTTCAAGCGCTGCTGCGCAAGATCGGCCTAAAACAGCCCGACAATACGATCGCCAGTTCGCTCGACGCGGCGCGCGCCGGGGCGGCGAAGATTGGCTACCCGGTGATGTTGCGTCCGTCCTATGTGCTGGGCGGCCTCGCCATGCGCATCGTACATACCGAGGAGGAGCTGAGCGATTACGTCAATCAAATCTCGCGCGCGCTCGGCGGCCCATCGGAGCTTGTCGTCTCCAACAAGCGCCCGCTGCTGGTCGATCGTTATTTACGCGATGCGATTGAAGTCGATGTCGACGCCATCTGCGACGGCGAGGACGTGTTCGTCGCCGGCGTGATGGAGCATATCGAGGAAGCGGGCGTACACTCAGGCGATAGCGCCTGCGCGCTGCCGCCCTACTCGCTCCCGAAAGAAATCGTGACGGCGATTGAAGAGCAAACGAAGAAGCTCGCCCTCGCACTCGACGTGCGCGGCCTCATCAACATTCAGTTCGCGGTGAAAGAGGGCGACATCTACATTCTCGAGGCTAATCCCCGCGCTTCGCGCACGGCGCCGTTCGTAGCCAAAGCGATCAACCGCCCAATCGCGGCGGCGGCCGCCAAAGTCATGGCCGGCGTGAAGCTCTCCGAACTGAAGCTCGATCGGCCCTCGAAGGACCACATCGCGGTAAAAGAAGCGGTCTTCCCGTTCGCCCGCTTCCCCGGCGTCGATCCTGTGCTCGGCCCGGAAATGCGCTCCACCGGCGAAGTGATGGGGCTCGACCAAGATTTCGCCGCCGCCTTCGCCAAGAGCCAGATCGCCTCCGGCATAAACTTGCCGACCGAGGGCTGCGTCTTCATCTCGGTCAAGAATCTGGACAAGCCGGCGCTGGCGCCCATCGCTCGCGACCTCCTTGAGATCGGCTTCAAGATCATGGCCACCGGCGGCACCGCCGATTATCTGAAGGAACAGGGGATCGACGTGCAGCGGGTGAACAAGGTCGCTGAAGGCCGCCCCCACATTGTCGATGCGATGAAGAACAGCGAGGTCCACCTCGTCTTCAACACCACCGAGGGCGCGCAATCCTACCGGGACAGCTACTCGATCCGCCGCACGGCGCTGACCCAGAATATCCCCTATTACACGACGATCTCAGGCGCCCGGGCGTCCATCCAGGCCATTCGTCGCTTGAAATCCGGGGCCCCACTAGGCGTGAGGGCCCTTCAAGCCTATGCTTGACGTCGGGCCGGGTCGGATACAACTTTATCTTCCCTAGACGGACTTTACACACACACCCATGGAAAAAATTCCAATGACCGCCGAGGGTTATCAAGCCCTCGACGCAGAACTGAAGCGTCTCAAGACGGAAGAGCGGCCGAGCGTAATTCAGGCCATCTCCGAAGCGCGCGCGCACGGCGATCTCTCCGAGAACGCCGAGTACCATGCGGCCAAAGAGCGCCAGGCCTTCATCGAAACCCGCGTGGCGGACATCGAGGACCGGATCGCGCGCTCGCAAATCATCGATGTCTCGAAGCTCTCCGGCAAGCAGGTCAAATTCGGCGCGACCGTGAACCTGATCGAAGAAGATTCGGGTGAGAAATCAAAGTATAAGATTGTCGGCGAGGACGAAGCCGACGTGAAGGCCGGCAAGATCTCCATCACCTCCCCGATCGCGCGCGCGATGATCGGCAAGGAGGAAGGCGACGTCGTTGAGGTCATGGCCCCTGGCGGTCCCAAATCGTACGAGATCGTCAAGGTGAAGTACCTCTGATGCTCAAAGCGTTCTCGGGCGCATAGGCTTGGTGTAAACTCTGGCGATGGACCTGCAGCGGCACCCCCGCATAACGATGATCCCCGGCGTGATGGGCGGAAAGCCGTGCATTGAGGGCACGCGCTTACCGGTCGAGCACATTTTGGATTATCTCGGCTCGGGCGACACAATCGAAGAAGTGCTGGAGGGCTACCCCTTCATCACACGCGAGGACGTGCTTGCGGCTCTCGCATTTGCAGCTGACTTCCTCAGAAGCGACGGCTTGGTTCCAGCGTGAAGTCACTGCTGCTCGACATGTGCGTCGATCGACGACATGTCGCGCCGGCGTTTCTCGCTTTGGCCCCGGCCGCCTTCACCACTGACTGGATTGGCGCAAACGCAGCAGACGCCGAGATTCTCGATCTCGCGTGCACGCTAGATCGTATCCTGGTCACTGAGGACGCGGACTTCGGCGATTTGATTTACCGGGACGGACTTCGGCCGCCCCCCGGCGTGATTCTCGTGATGACACCTTTCGTGCACAAGACCGAACGCGCCGATTGGATCGGCCGACTAGCGCCGCCTTCGCTGGAGGCGGCGCTCGGCAATTTTGTCGTGATCGGTCCTACGCGCTATCGCTATCGGCCATTTCCCGTTTTCTTATGAGAAGTGTCGGCTATCAGCCTGCCGATCCGATCCGCATCTGGACCGTCACCGACGGCCGCGCCGGAATTGAGAACCAGGCGCTGGGCCTAGCGGAGGCGATCGGCCGGCGCGCGCCGCTCAAGCTGACATCCAAACGGATCAGCCTGCGGACGCCTTGGAATTGGTTGCCGGCGGGCTTTGTCCTTGCGCCCAGGCTGGCGACGACATTGGGTTCAGACGACATCGCCCCGCCTTGGCCCGACATATTCATCGGTTGCGGCCGCGCCTCGATTCCCTTCGCACTGGGCATAAAGGATTGGTCCGGCGGCAGGACGTTCGTGGTGCAGCTGCAAGACCCACGCGTAAATCCGCGCGAGTTCGACGTTGTCATCCCGCCGATCCATGACGGGCTCGAAGGCGCGAATGTGCTGCCCATCGTCGGCGCCTGCCACCGCGTGACGCCGGAGCGGCTGGACCAGGAGCTGATCGACTTTACGCCCGCGCTTGAAGATCTCCCCGGCCCACGCTTCGCGGTGCTCATCGGCGGCAAATCAAAGCGCCAGAACATCTCCCCTACGCGCGCGCGGGAGATCGCCGACGCGCTCGTCTCCGTGCAGCGTCAAACCGGGGGCACCCTGATGGTGACGCTCTCGCGCCGCACCGGCGACGCCGCGCGCATGCAGTTGCGGACGTGGCTGGCGCCCCACTGCGTCGTTTTCTACGAGGGCGAAGGCCCCAACCCCTACTTCCCGATGCTCGGCGCGGCGGACCACATCTTCGTCACAGCCGACAGCGTCAATATGGCCACCGAAGGCGCCGCCACCGGCAAGCCGATCCACCTGCTCGCGGTCGACGGCGCCGGCGGCAAGCTCGACGACTTCCACAAAAGCCTCGCCAAACGCGGCTGCGCCCGCCCGTTTGACGGGCGGCTCGAAAGCTGGACCTACCCGCCGCTGCTGGAAACGGACCGCGCCGCCGCCGCCGTGCTCACCGCCTGGTCCGCGCGCGTCCGATAAAGCCAACTGCACGCAAACATCGCCGCGAGCGCGCCCAGCACCTGCGCCACGATGAAGCCGCCGACATCGGCGGGGCGAATGCCCGCGAACGTATCGCTGAGCGCACGTGCGATGGTGATGGCGGGATTGGCGAACGATGTGGAGGACGTCCACCAATACCCAGCCGCGATGGTCAGCGCGACGGTCGCGGCGATCGCTTCTTTGCGCGCGCGCATCGTCAACAAAATGCAGGCGATCAACGCAAACGTCGCCGCGGCTTCCGAACCAATTTGCGCAAGGCCGGAGCGATCGGTGGTGGCGACCTGCAGCAACGGCGTCTCGAACAGCGCGTGCGCCAACATCGCGCCAGCAATGCAACCGGCGACCTGCGCTACGGCGTAGAGCGCCGCCTCCAATGCCGGGAGTTCGCGCCGCAATGCAGCTATCAGCGTGACGGCCGGATTGAAGTGAGCGCCGGAAATGGGGCCGAGCACGGTGATCAGCACATAAAGGATTGCCGCCGTCGCAAGCGTATTGCCGAGCAAGGCGACCGCATCATTGCCGCCAGATAGGCGCTCGCCCATCACGCCGGAGCCAATGACGACAGCAGTGAGCATCAACGCGCCGACGGTCTCGGCGGCGACGCGCCGGCTCAAGGCGAAGCTCATTCTCCCGGCGCCTGCGAATCTGGCGTGCGGCCAATTTCATTCAGCCGGGTTTGCAGCGAAAGCCTGTCCAAGCCCTCGAACGGGAGCGCCGTAAAGATCGCCATGCGGTTGTTCAATCGGCTGTATGTATCGATGAACGCTTTCCCGATATCGACATCGGAGCCGACCACGGCAGCAGGATCGGGCACGCCCCAGTGCGCGGTCATCGGCTGACCAGGCCAAACCGGGCACACTTCGCCGGCCGCGTTGTCGCAAACCGTGAAAACAAAATCGAGCGGCGGCGCATCGGGTTGCGCAAACTCGTCCCAACTCTTCGAGCGGAAGCCTTCAATTCTGTAGTTGAAGCGCTCGAGCAGACGCAGCGCGTGGGGATGCACTTCGCCCTTCGGCCGCGATCCCGCCGAATAGGCGGTGAACTTGCCCGCGCCAAGGCGAGAGAGGATCGCCTCGGCCAGGATCGAGCGCGCGGAGTTGCCCGTGCACAAGAAAAGCACGTTGTAAGCGCGATGCGGCGCAGTGCTCATGATGCTTTCCTCTTGCCGGGTGTCGCAGCTGCCGGCGCGCAGGCAGCGCCGCCACAGCAATTTTCGGTCAGAAAGCCGACAAGGCCGTTCATTGCGGTGAAGTCGGCGGAATAGATCAGCGAGCGGCTTTCACGCCGCTGGTCGATCAGCCCCGCGCGGGTCAGATGCGCGAGGTGAAACGAGAGCGAGGACGCCGGCAGATCGAGCTTCGCCGCAATGTCGCCTGCCGCTTTCCCCTCCGGCCCCGCCTGCACCAGCAGCCTGAAGACGGCGAGGCGATGGTCGTTAGCCAAGGCGCTGAGCGCCGCGATCGCGTCGGTGTTTTTCATTTCTATATTTCTAGTATCATCGAATCATAGACGGTGCAACGCCGCGGGCGGACGCACTCGGATTTTCAGCTAATCAGCTGCTTGAGCACCTTGAGCAGGTCGGCGTCGCCGATCGGCTTGGTGAGGATCGGCGCGTTTTTCAGTTCGGGCGGGAGGTTCTTGATCGTGTCGTACCCGGTGCAGAACGCCACAGGCACGCCCGCGGCCGCCAACGATGCGGCAAGCTGCGTGCTGGAGACGCCAGCGAGGTTTGAGTCCAGCAGGGCGGCGTCCGGGCGCTGTCCGTCCAGCACCTGCCGCGCATCCTCGACGGTGGCGGCGGGGCCTAAAACGTCATACCCCATGTCCTGGAGCCGCTCTTCGAGCTCCATGGCGATAAGCGCATCGTCCTCGACGACAAGGATTTTGTAACGGTCAGACAAGCAACGCCCCCAAGTGCCGCCATATCATAAAGCCCCTGGGTTCCAGAGCAATCGCTGCACGGCGCCCAGCCCTGTGATTGCGGATAAGAGCGTGTCTTTCGGGCCTGCGGCGCCGCCGCCATATTGGGCGCAGACGAATCCCTGCAAGGCCAAGACATGACCGAACCCGCCGCCCGCCACGCCCCCGTGATCATCATCGGCTCAGGGCCCGCCGGCTACACGGCGGCGATCTATGCGGCGCGAGCGCTGCGTAAGCCGCTACTGATCTCCGGCCTGCAGCCCGGCGGCCAGCTCACCATCACCACCGACGTCGAAAACTATCCAGGTTTCGCCGATGTGATCCAGGGTCCGTGGCTGATGGAGCAGATGCGCGCGCAAGCCAAGCATGTCGGCACGGACATCGTCGAAGACACCATCGTCAAAGCCGAACTGGATCGGCGCCCCTTCCGCCTGACTGGCGATAGCGGCCAAGTATATCTCGCGGATGCGCTGATCATCGCCACCGGCGCCCAAGCAAAGTGGTTGGGCCTGCCGAGCGAGCAGAAATTCCAAGGCTTCGGCGTCTCCGCCTGCGCGACGTGCGACGGCTTCTTCTTCCGCGGCAAGGAAGTCGCTGTCATTGGCGGCGGCAATAGCGCGGTGGAGGAAGCGCTCTACCTCGCGCACCTCGCCAGCAAAGTGACCTTGATCCACCGCCGCGATTCACTGCGCGCCGAGAAGGTGCTGCAGGAGCGCCTGCTCAATCATCCGCGCATCGAAGTGGTGTGGGACAATGCGGTGGAAGAAATCGAAGGCACGGAGAGCCCGCCGGGCGTCACCGGCATCGTGATCAAGAACGTGAAGACCGGCGCGCGCGAGGAGCGCAAGCTCGACGGCGTCTTCGTCGCCATCGGCCACGCGCCCGCGACCGAGCTGTTCAAGGGCCAAGTGGCGATGAGCGACAATGGCTACATCAATGTGAAACCCGGCACGACGGAGACCAACATCGCAGGCGTGTTCGCCGCCGGCGATGTCGCCGACGATATCTACCGCCAGGCTGTCACCGCCGCGGGCCTCGGCTGCATGGCCGCGCTGGAAGCCGAGCGCTTCCTCTCCGCCATCGAACTCGATCACGGCAAAACGAAAACCGGCGCGGCGGCTTAAGCTTCATTCCACGCGCTGCTTGGATTTCGACGGGTCTTTTTCCAGTTCTTCCGGCTCCGGTTCGGGCGGCGGGCGCATGAGGTCGTCGGCGGCGTCGTTGGTTGTGGTGGTTTCAGCCGGCGCCTCGACCTCGCCGGTGCTCTCGAGCCGCAGCGTGCGCAGCGCGTCCTCGCCTTCGTGACCGAAGAACCCGCGCACGCGCACTTCGCGTTGCGGATATGGAATTTCGATACACGCTTTGCGCAGCGCATCGTCGATCGCCCAGGTGTAGGCTGCGTTCATCGCCTTGGGGCGCTTCACGGCCTCCAGCGCCGGCCAGACCACGAGTTCAAAATTGAGCGCCGAGTCGGCAAAGCCGGTCATCCAGACTTGCGTTCTGCGATTTTCGGTATCCGGCATGGTGAACGGCACTTCCCGCGCTGCCGCGAGCACGGCGTCGCGCACCTTTTCCTTGTCGACGCCATAGGCGACAACGAACGGCACGTGAATCCTTCGCGTGTCGCCGCGCAGCGTCCAATTGATCATCGTGTTCTCGATCAGCATCGAGTTAGGCACCAGCAGATAGACGTTGTCGTTGTTGCGGATACGCGTGGCGCGTGGGCCAATCTCTTGGACGATGCCGCGCGTGCCGTCCGGGAGCTCGATATAATCGCCGATATGAACGGCGCGGTCCGAGATCAGCACGAGGCCGGATACGAACTCCTTCACGATCCCCTGCAAGCCGAGGCCGAGACCGATGCCGATGGCGCCTGCAAACACCGTCAGCGAAGAGAGATCGAGCCCCAGCGTCGAAAGACCGGCGATCACGCCAACGACGACGAGGCCATAGCTGAGCAGTTTCTCAGTGAGGTAGAGGGCGGCGTTGCCCTCCCGCGTGCGCGTGCGCAGCCGCTTAAGCGCGCTGCCCGCGACCCAAGCCGCGACCATGAAAGCCAACGTCAGCAATAGCGAACCGATGACGCTACCCAGCGTCACCTGGGTGCCGCCGATCTGCATCAGCTCAAAATCGTTCAGTCGCTGAAATTGCTCAAACATCTGTGCCTGACCCAAGGCTCCTCTATCGACCGGCGGCGGGAGCTATGCAATATTGCAACGCGCGAGGCAGCCATTTGGGCGCCTCCGCAGTCGGGACCGCCGGGCCTTGATGGATTGGGACAAGCTCAAGACGTTTCACTTTGCCGCCGAGACCGGCAGCCTGACCGCGGCCGCCGAAAAGCTTGGCGTCAGCCAATCGTCCGTGAGCCGCCAGATTGCGGCGCTTGAAAACGAGATGGGCGTGCCGCTGTTCCAGCGCCACGCGCGCGGGCTTTTGCTCACCGGCCCCGGCATGGCGCTGCGGGAATTTACCCGCGAGATGGCGGGCGCGGCCGTTATCGCGGAATCGACGCTGAAGGACGCGCGCGAAAAGGTGATCGGCGATTTGACCGTCACGGCGCCGGTCGCGTTCGGCTCAACATGGCTCGCGCCGCGCCTTGGCGCCTTCGCCGACACCTATCCCGAGACGCGGCTCAAGGTGATGCTCGACGATCGCGAGTACGATCTGCTGAAGTTAGAGGCCGAATGCGCGATCCGGCTATGGGCCGCCACGCACGCCGACCTGATCCAGCGCAAACTGCTCGAAGTGCGCGTCAGCCTTTATGCGTCGGCGGGATATTTGCAGCGTCACGGCACGCCGAAAAACGTCGAAGATCTCGATCAGCACCGTATCATCGCCTACCAAGCCAACATCCCGACCCCGATGCGCGAACTGGATTGGGCGCAGCGCGCTGGCCGCGAAGACGCTAAGCCGCGCCAACCGTTGCTCGAGATCAACAACGTCTACGGCATGCTGCGCGCGGTGGAGTCCGGCTTTGGCATCGCCAGCGTGCCTGACTATATGGCGCGCGAAAATCCGCAGCTCGTGAAAGTTCTGCCCGACCTCAAAGGCCCGAGTTTCGAGGTTTATTTCATCTATCCAAGCGACCTGAAGCGCTCCAAGCGCATCGCCGCCTTTCGCCAATTCCTGATCGATCAATCCCACGATTGGGAAGCTTAGCGCTCGCATCCTCAGTCATTCCGGGGCTCGCAACGCGAGAACCCGGAACCCAGGGCCAACGACGTGCTGGTGGCCCTGGGTTCCGGATCGCGCAAGCGCGTCCGGAATGACTCGAAGTTGAAGTTCTAAAGCGCGCGATAGTCCTGCACCGCGAAGGTATCGCATTGACGGGAGTCGCCGCTGTCGAAGCCGCGGCGGAACCAGTTCATGCGCTGAGCGCTGGAGCCGTGCGTGAAATTGCGTTCGTTGGATTGGCCGAGCGTGTCATCGCCGATCGCATGCGCCGCGGTCAGCGCTTCGCGTAAATCCGTTTCGTCGATCGCCAGATCGGCTTGCGCCGTGTGGCCCCAGACGCCGGCCAGGCAATCGGCCTGCAACTCCATCCGCACCGAGGTTTGGTTGCGGTTCTCGCCCTGCACCTGAATCTGGTTTGCGCCGATCAGGTTCTGCACGTGGTGACCGACTTCGTGCGCGATCACATAGGCCTGCGCGAAATCACCGGGCGCGCGCAAACGGCTTTCCATCACTTGGTAGAAAGCCGGATCGATGTAGAGGCGCCGATCCGCGGGGCAATAAAACGGCCCAACATCGGACGACGCCGAGCCGCAGCCCTCGGTCGCGACGCCGCCGCTGAACACGACAAGCGTTGGATCCTGGTAAGCGCCCGGCTGCGCGCCATAACGCGGCATACGGCTTTGGGAGAATTGCGTGCGCCACACGTCCTCGGTGGAGCCGAGCACGGCGCGTGAGAAATCGCACGCTTCCGCGGCGGTCTCGCAGACGCTGCCGGCCGATTGCACCTCGCCGCCGCCAAGCCCCAGCGCGCCCATCAGCGGCGCGCGCAGACCCGGCATAAAGAAGTAGACAGCGCCCAGCACGATCGCCGCGAGGATCATGCCGCGAAAGCCAAGCCGGCTGATCAGCGCGAACAGCATCCCGCCGCCGCCACCGCCGCCGCCCGCCCCGCGCCCGCGGTCTTGGAAATTGTCCGAACGCCGTTGACCGCCGATGCGCATGAAGTCCTCCTGCGATGTTGCGAGGCTAATAACGCGCGAAACCGCCTGTAGGCTATGCCCCACCCATCAATCGTTGGCCGCGAACATGTCCGTCTGGCCGCCAATCTCCAGCGGACGGCGAAATTGGGTGTGGTCAAGCTCAAGTCTAGGCTTGTCGAGCTCCAATCTTTTCAGCGCCTTGGCGAAGCGGTTGGCGATCAGCTGGGCGTACGGCCCCTCTCCCTTCTGGCGTTTGCCCCATTCCGGATCGTAGTCGCGCCCGCCGCGCATCTGGCGCACCAGGGTCATCACCCGCGTCGCCCGATCCGGGAAGTGCTGCTCAAGCCATTCGCGGAACAGATCCTTGATCTCGAGCGGCAGCCGCAACACCACATAGCCCGCCGCGCTCGCGCCCGCCTTCTTGCACTCTTCCAGAATGCCCTCGATCTCACGGTCGTTGATCGCCGGCACGACGGGGGCGACCATCACCGTCACCGGCACGCCCGCATCCGCCAGCATGCGGATCGTCTCGATGCGCCGATGCGGCGCCGCCGCGCGCGGCTCCATCACCCGCGCGATGCGCCGATCCAACGTCGTCACTGAAATCGCCGCCTTCGCCAGCCCGCGCTCGGCCAGGCGCGCCAGAATGTCGATGTCGCGGATCACCAGATGCGACTTGGTGATCAGCGCCACCGGATGGCGCCACTTCTCCATCACTTCGAGCAGCGCGCGCGTGACGCCATATCCGCGCTCGATCGGCTGATAGATGTCGGTGACGCCGCCCATCATGATCGTGCGCGGGCGATAGCTGGGCTTGGAAAACTCCTGCTCCAACAGCTCGGCGGCATTCGCCTTCACGAACAGCTTGGTCTCGAAATCCAGTCCCGGCGATAAGCCGACGTAAGCGTGATTGGGGCGCGCGTAGCAATAGATGCAGCCGTGCTCGCAGCCGCGATACGGATTGATCGACTGATCGAACGAAATGTCGGGGCTGGAATTGGTGGAAATGATCGTTTTCGCAAACTCCGGCGTCACGATTGTCTCAAGCGGCGTCAGCTCGCCGGCGCTCCAGCCGTCATCGAAGGCTTCGCGGGCAAAGCGTTCGTAGCGGCCGCTCGCATTGGTGCGAGCGCCCCGTCCATGCAGCGGGTCGCGTGACATGCCTAGGACTATAGTCCGCCAATGAGAACATATCAAGAACATTCTCCGCGAGCCGGTGGGCAATGGCGATATTATACTTGACGTACCCAAATGAACCCGCTACCTTCAGGGCATGGGTAGCGTTCTAGACGCCAAGCACTTCCGCGACGAAGCAGCGGCCTACAAGTGGGTTGAAGCCCGCGTGTGGCCGAACGGGCGTGTCTGCCCCCATTGCGGCGTGGTCGATGACAGCGGCGCCCTGAAGGGCAAGAGCACCCGCCTGGGCGTCTACAAGTGCTATTCCTGCCGCAAGCCTTTCACGGTGAAGGTTGGGACGATCTTCGAGAGCAGCCACATCAAGCTGCACATCTGGCTTCAGGCGATGTTTCTGATCGCGTCCAGCAAGAAGGGCATCAGCTCCAACCAGCTGCACCGCACGCTGGGCGTGACGCTAAAGAGCGCCTGGTTTCTCTCTCACCGCATCCGTGAAGCGAGGAAGGACACGAGCGGCGGCATGTTCGGTTCTGGCTTTGGCGGTCTTGAGGCTGACGAAACGCTGCAAGGAATCGATCCCCGCAAAGAACCGCGTGAGGACGGCTCCTATCACGCCGGCATGTATAACCGCGTCATGACGCTAATCGATCGCGACAGCGGCGCCGCGCGCTCTTTCGTCATGACCGAGTTCACCACCGAAGAAACGCAGCGCATCTTGAATGAGAACGTTGCGAAGGAAGCCTATTTGATCACTGACGAAGCGCCGCAATACAAGCGCCCTGGTGAGCAGCAAACCTTCCACGCCGTAAACCACAGCGAAAAAGAGTACGTCCGCAAGGAAGCGCCTTGGGTCCACACCAACACCGTTGAAGGCCATTACTCTGTTTTCAAGCGCGGCATGAAAGGCGTCTACCAACACTGCGGACGCCAGCACTTGCACCGCTACACCGCGGAATTTGATTTCCGCTACAGCCACCGGGCCAAGCTCGGCGTGGATGACGTCACTCGCTTTGCCCGCATCGTAGAAGGCGTGAAGGGCAAGCGGCTGACGTACCGAACGGTTGATCGGGAAATCAGGCCCGAAGCCTAAGGTTAAGCGTAAGCGACGATCCCGATGGAAAGGGAAAGCGGCTTAAATAATTGAAATCGCTTGGTTGTGTCACTTTTCCTGGAATCGGGATAAAGTGACACAACCGCGTAATTTCAGAGGCTTGGTCCACTTGCTGTACTCAGAATTGTCGGAAGAGCAACGTCGCCAACTGATCGACGTCCAACAGCTATTCGACGCTTGGCGCCCCGTTGACCGCGATATGGAGATGAGTCCGCGCCTCGCGTGGCACACATCAAAGGGCAAACGGTACTTATACGAGAAGGTTCAGGGCAACCGGAAATCGCTTGGACGAGAGACGCCAGCGCTTGCAAGACGGAAGGTCGAAAACGATGCGCGGATGAAAACGTTGCGCGCGCGCGTTAGACGGCTCCGCGCGCGCGCGGAAGAAATGGCTCCAGTTAATAAGGCCGTGGGCATAGCGCGCGTCCCGCTCATTGCGGCGCGGATTATTCGAGAGCTTGACCGAGAGGGGTTGCTGGGCCCCCACATCATAGTAGCCGGTACGAATGCTCTATATGCTTACGAGATGGCTGCCGGCGTCTTTGTCGGCGGCCGCTATACCACGACAACCGACGCAGACCTCATATGGGACAATCGACACTCGCTATTGCTGTCGGCCACAAGTGTAGTTCGTCGCGATGGACTGATGAGCATCCTTCAGCGCGTGGATCCCACATTTACTGCCGACTATGGAATGATTGTACGCAATGATCGCGGCTACATCGTTGACTTGATCGTGCCCGAGAACGAGGAAATCGCGATTATGCGCCCGGTTGGAGATGTAGAGGCGCAACCCATAGGGAATATTGAATGGCTGTTGACCGGGCCTGCGTTCGCTCAAACCGTTGTCGGCGCCGATGGCCTACCGCTGCGCATAGTCGTTCCTGAACCCAGGACCTTTGCTCTTCACAAGCTATGGGTGTCGAAACAGGGCAGCCGAAACGCACTGAAGAGCGTCAAAGACGCCTCCCACGCGCGCATTGTGTGTAGACTTGCCCAACGAAACTTGGGCCTATCAATGAATGTGAAAGATATGCCTTGGCTTCCGGCCACACTGAAGAAGCTACTTCCTGAACTGAAGAGGCTTGCCCGTGCCGAAGAAGAAAACGACTAATCCAAACGAGAAACCCCAACACGAGCGCTTCAAAGAAGCGGCGAAAGAGCTCGGCGCGGACAAGAACGCGGAAGCGTTTGAGCGCGCGTTTGGGAAGATCGTGCCGCCCAAAAAACCGCAGGGCGAAAGCGCCCAATGAACAACTATACGCTCCGTGGCGCTTTGATCGCCGCCCACGCGGCCATACTCTTCAAGGTGTCGGATTGGTCGGGGTACAAAACGCCAGCGCCATATCCGGAAAAATGGATTGCGGTTTGTGCGATCGGCGCGACGATTGGCTTGGCCCTCGCGTTTCGATCTCTTTCGGCGAGAGATCATTCATTCCCCTGGGATGCGCGGGTTTCCTACTACATACTTGGCGCGATTGTTGGGTTCTGGCTTGTCGCGTTTCTGCAGCTAACGGACCTGACCCCGTCATGGCCGGAGCTCAAGCAAATGCTTGGCTGGTAGCGCGCTTCCTATTCGCGGACTTCGATCCTAGCTCTATCCACAAATAGGAAAGGCCCGAGGGGAAGCGGGTTTCTATTTCTGTCTACTTTAGAAACGGGGACTTAGCTTTCGCCTGGGTACGGGAAGTATAATATCGCCTGGGCAATGACCGTTTTTCGCCGGAGGACGTCATTCTGCCGCTTCCGAAAAGCGTAGCGAAGCCAGACGTTGAACTCGACCAACAAACTCCGATTTGCGCTGGACGTAGTCGTCAACGAGCACACCCGTTGAACTCGCCAAGGTTTGCTTCAGGGCGCTGTACTCTTGCGCCACATCCGGTTCCAGCAGGAGAAAATCCCGGAACTGAACATGCCGTACAATGTGCGTTGAGCCACGCGCAAAGCTATGCACGTGATACCCGACGCCAGAGCCGTCGCGCCGTTTCTTGAAATATCGACGACCCGGAATCCCGTGCTCGCCGCGTGACTCGTAGCCGATTTTCACCATCGCCGGGGTCTGCGCTTCCAAATCCTCGAGTGATGCAGCCTCCACCACAATATCGATGATGGGCTTGGCCAGGATGTTTGGAATTGCGGTGCTGCCGATGTGCTCTATTTGCAGCGCGGTTTGGCCAAGCTGCGCCCGCAACGACTGAGCTTCCACGGTGAAAAGCTCCTTCCAGCGGGGGTCGTGGGGCCGGATCACTTTCATCGTCGCAGCAGGGTAACGGCACGCAATGCATTCTGGAAAGGACGGCGAGCTGCCCGGCGATTTTGAACGCCTGGTTATCACCAGCTCGGACCGTCAATCGAGTTGCCGGCGACCGGCGCGCTTTCGCCGAATTCAGTCATTGAGGTTGCAGCGCGCACACCTCGTTCAGCCGCTCTAGATCAACAGCTGTGCGCAACTCGACGGCTCGCCAAATGCTGGTGGCACGGATCACAATGTGTGCTGCTGGAGATTGTTGCACCTCCCGCGGAGCACCTTCCTCATTGATGAACTGCAGCGGGCAACTGAACCTGATCGCCCAGGCGTCGTCAGGGTAGGCGCCTCGCGTTTCAGCTGGTCTACTAATGATCGCGCCAGAAACGAAAGCACTATTGTACGCGGTCAGACGGGCGGTTTCCGCAAAAATGTTTGCTCGCTCTAGCGGCCACTTGGGGCCCTCCGCAGCCGCGGCGAGTACGACCACCACGCAGGCGTCGCCGCATCCCGGACCGAAACTCTCCTCCACTTGCAGGATGGACCCTGCATCATCGACGCGCCGAGCTTCGCAGGCCAACAATAATATGCACGTGAACAGGAGAGCCTTCCGCAACATCCGGTAGCAGTAGCATCGGGTGTGCTTTTGCCCAACGTCCGCTTTGGGCCAATAACGGGCCTTTGGCGTTCCGCAAAGCCGTTCCTACTTCGGGATCACAATTCTAGCCGTTCCGCGCTGAAAAGCCGCCAAACCACCACTGATCGTGGTGGGTGCGGAAACGCGAATAATCTCCCCCTATTGCATTATTGGTGGGCCGCCGGGGGCTTGATCTTGGGGCGGGCGCTGTGGGCCGGAACCGAATTGATAGGTCAGCGCAACGCGCGCGCGCGCGCCGGCGGCGCTGTACTCGGTGCGCTCCACGTAATCGGTCGTCGTGATCTCCGATATCTGATCGGTGCTGCTGAAAATGTCGTGCACCATCACGACGGCGAACAGCCGTTCCGTCACCCGCCGCCGCCACGTGAAATTCGCCATCACGAACGGATCGCTCTCAGATTGGATGCCGTAGCGCGGGCCGCGGAAGCGCAGCTCGAACTGCACCTGATCGGCGCCGACCGCATTTTGGTCCGGATCGCGCCAATCGAGCTGGGCTGTGCCGTCATACTCGATCTCGCTGCGCCGGGTGATGGCGCCGCCGCTCGTCAGCACATCGAACTCGCGGTTCAGCACGTTGCCGCTTAGCGAATAGCGCCACCGCTCGCCGATCGGCCCGCGCCACAACACTTGCAGGCCGCGCTGCTCGCTCGTGCCCGCATTCACGGGCGTCGAGACGATGACGCCGTCCGGGTTCAGCTCAGTGAATTGGGAGACGATGTCGTCGCTGATGCGATCGAAGAACGTAACGCTGAAATTGACGCCATTGCGCTGATAGACGAAGTTCGCTTCGTACGCGTCCGTCGTCGTCGGTTCGAGGTTGGGGTTGCCGGAGACGGCGCGGTCCACATCAATGAAGCGCAACGCCGGATCGAGTTGCTGGATGCCTGGCCGCTGGATGCGGCTGGTGTAGCTCAAATCGATGTTGATCGCGGGCGTCAGCGCGCGGCGGATGTGGATGCTTGGGAAAAACCGGGTTTCCTGGTCATCGGTTTCGAGCCCGCCGGAAATCACTTCGCGGCGATAGCTTTCCGCGCGCAGGCCCGGCAGCCAAGTCCAGTCGCCGGTGTCGAACTGATAGGTGACATAGCCGGCAAGCGTCTGTTGCGCGCCTTCGAGCGAGGCTTGGTAATCTGGCGGACCGACGCCGACCAGCGTTTCAAGCGCGTTTTCGATGTCTTCGTTGGAACTGTCGAAAGCCAAGCCGTAGGTCAGAAAACGCTCGTCTTCGAAGGGCTGCTCAAAATCGAGCTTGGCGTCGAAACCTCGATCCTCTTGCTCCGCATGCGCAGCGTACTGGCTGGCGACGCCGAGAACGGGCGTTTCAGTATAGAGGTTTTCGGACAAGTTCACGAACTGCGACAGCGAAACGTTGAGCTTCATCAACTCGCGCGGCTGATCTCCCTGCTGCTGAAAGTCGAAGGTAAGCTGGCGCTGTTCGCCCGTGCTGGACGTGTGAGAGGCGCGGTCCGCGACGGGCCCGAGCGCATCGGCGAACTCTGAAAGCTGGTTCTGCTCGAAATTGAATTCACCGCCGTCCAGCGCGACGCTCATGCGCTGGCGATCGTTCGGGCTGTAGCCGGCCGTTAGGCGGCTCGCGTACCAGCCGTCCCAGGCCATGTCGCGGGCGCCGGTTTCGGTGGTCAGCGCGCCGCCGGGACTCTCGCGCCGCTCGCGGCTGAGATCGTTTTCCTGCCCGCCATTGTAGACGCCGATTTGGCCGCTGAATGACCACGGTCCTTGCGCATAGCTTGGCGCAAAGCCGAAATGATAGCCGCCCAACGTATCGGCGCCGGCTTGAAGATTGCCGCTGAAGCCGCTGTCGAAACGCTGGCGGGTGATGATGTTTATGATGCCGCCCGAAGCTTGCGCGGAATACTGCGCCGACGGGTTGGTGATGACTTCGATACGCTCGACATTGGCGCCCGGCAGCCCGCGCAGCACTTGTTCGAGATTAGCGCCTGGCACCGGTTGGCCGTTGATCTGGATGGTGACGTTCGAAGCGCCAAGCAGCGTGATGGCGCCCGCGGGCGAGACGCTGACGGATGGAATTCTCCCCAGCACGTCGAACATGTTGGTGCTTTGCGCGGTGGCGTCGTCGCGCAAAGTGTAGGTGCGGCGGTCGATGCGCACCTGATCGCCGGGCTGCGCCAAAATGACGATCTCGTCGCTTTCCACGCCTTCCTCGGCGGCGGGCGCCTCAGCGGGCGGCGGCGATTGTTGCGCATGCGCAGCGCTTGTCGCAGCGGCGAAGCCAAGCGACGCGGACAAAAGCCAAGTCAGACGATTGAAGGGGCCCATGGCCTCCCTTTGTCTGAATTCGGGAGGGGGAACAATCGCAGCGCTGCGGACACGCGTGTAGACGCGGCGAACGGCGCGAGGCGCTCAGTCGAATATGTCGAACAGGCCCATACCACCGCGGCGACGGCCGCCTCGCTGGTCGTACTGGCCTTCGCCGCGCTCGCCTTGTTCGCCGCGCTCACCGTATTCGCCCCGTTCGCCGTAGCCCTGCTGCGGACGTTGCTGCGGCTGCGCCTGGTGGCTGCGGCGGTAGGCGTCGGGATCCTGATAGAATTGCGTCCGGTCCTGCTCGAACGCGACGCGCTCGTCCTTGGCGCTGGCGATGATCTTTTCCAGTTCGCCCCGGTCGAGCCAGACGCCCCGGCATGTCGGGCACATGTCGAAGGCGACATCGGCGCGTTTCACTTCGCTCATCGAGGCATTGCAGTTCGGGCACATCAGCAGCGGCATGAATTCCTCCGTTCGGGGGGATATAATGCCGCTCGGTTGGCGGTCAAACGCGGCGTTTTCGCATCGCTGCGTGAGTTGCCTTAAGCTAGCGCGCATGCGAATCGAGCGGGCATTATGACAAATTCGACATCCCAGGCGCTGAAGCGGGTGAAGCCCTCCGCCACCATGGCGATGAGCGCCAAGGCGCGCGCTTTGAAAGCGGCCGGGCGCGATTGCATCGCGCTATCCCAAGGCGAACCGGATTTCGACACGCCGGAGAACATTAAGGACGCGGCCTGCCGCGCCATCGCCGAAGGCAAAACGAAATACACCGATGTCGACGGCATTCCCGAACTGAAAGACGCCATCGTTGCGAAATTCAAGCGCGAGAACGGGCTCGACTACAAACGCGCCCAAGTGAACGTCTCGCCGGGCGGCAAGCCCGTCATCTACAACGCCTTCATGGCGACGCTCGATGCGGGCGACGAGGTCGTCATCCCCGCCCCGTATTGGGTGAGCTATCCCGACATGGCGCTGCTGTGCGGCGCGACGCCGGTGTTCGCCGAAACCACGATCGAGGACGGCTTTAAGCTACGTCCTGAAGTGCTGGCCAAAGCGATCACGCCGCACACAAAGTGGCTGGTCCTGAACTCGCCGTCCAATCCGTCAGGCGCGGCCTACACGGCAGATGAGTTACGCGCGCTCGCCGCGGTGCTGCTCGATTTTCCGCACGTGATGATCCTCACCGACGACATGTACGAGCATCTCGTCTACGGCGATTTCGAGTTCACGACGATCGCGCAAGTCGAGCCGCGCCTTTATGAGCGCACGCTGACGATGAACGGCGTCTCCAAAGCCTATTCGATGACGGGCTGGCGCATTGGCTACGCCGCCGGACCCGAATGGCTGATCAAAGCGATGGCTAACGTCATGGGGCAGACGACGTCGAACCCAAGCTCGATCTCGCAATGGGCGGCGGTGGAAGCGCTCAACGGCACGCAGGATTTTATTCCGAAGAACAAGAAATTGTTTCAGGACCGGCGCGACCTCGTCGTCTCCATGCTGAACCAAGCGCTAGGCATCAAGTGCCCGACGCCGGAAGGCGCGTTCTACGTCTATCCAACGATCGCCGGACTCATCGGCAAGACCGCGCCCAACGGCAAGGTGATCGACACCGACGAGACGTTTGCGCTGGAGCTGCTGGAGACAGAATGCGTCGCGCTCGTGCACGGCGGCGCGTTTGGGCTGAGCCCCTGCTTCCGCATTTCGTACGCCACGTCGAACGCGTGTCTCGAAGAAGCCTGCGTCCGCATTCAGCGCTTTTGCGGGGCGTTGACCTAACGCGAAAACAAACATCGAGTCATTCCAGACGCGCGGAGCGCGATCTGGAACCCAGGGCCAATACTGCGTAGGTTGCCCTGGGTTCCAGGTCTCCGCTTCGCTTCGCCTGGAATGACTGGGCTAAATTTTGGCTTGAACTAATTTTCCAACTGAAACCGCAACCCGGCCCGCATCGCTAGGCGATCGATGAGCGCGTCGCCCATCGCCGCGGCGGGGGTCCAGATGCCGCCCGGTGTTGCGTCGCGCGGCGCGTCGATCAATGTCAGCGCCGCTTCGCTGATCATCTTCGAGGTCGAGCCGTAGCCTGGATCTTTGTCGCCGCTCACTGCCGCGCGCAAAGAGCGCCCGTCGCCGGCATCGCCGACATAGAGCACCTCGTACATGCCACTCTCGCGCTCCTCCTTCGACGGCCCCTGCCCGGGCTTCGGCAACGCGAACTGGCGCAACGCCCAGCGCGTCGGCGCAAACCCGAGCAGCGCTTGTTGCGTCTTTGATTGATTGAGCGCGCCGCGGGCGCGCTTTTCACCCGCCGCGCCATCGCCCGTCAGCATCATTTCGGAGTACGTGAAATCCTGCCCGTACGGATAATTGCGCAGCGCGTTGGTGCGGTGCACGGTCTTGGTGTTGATAGCAGCCATCACGAACGGCGCCGACCAAGACGGAATGTCACCGTCGTGCGTCACGTCTTCGCCTGAAGGCTGCGGCGAAAGCCGGTGCGGCGAAAGCGCGAACGGATCGGCCATTTGCGCAGCGATGCCCGGATCGCGCTTGGCCGCATCCAACGTCGCCAGCATCGACGCCATGGTGCCGCCGGAAAAACCGCCTTGCATCTTGCGCACGCGCCCGCGCACGTCGCGCGCCGGCTTGCCGAAGCGGCGGATCGCCTCCTGCTGCAAAAACCAAACACCGCAATCGAACGGGATAGAATCGAAGCCGCACGAGAACACGATGCGGGCGCCGCTCTGGCGGGCCTGGTTCTCGTACTTTGCGATCATCGCCGCCATCCAGTTTGGCTCGCCGCAGAGATCGACATAGTCCGTGCCCGCGCGCACGCAGGCGGCGAGCAGCGGCTCGCCATGAAGCTGATAGGGACCAACCGTCGTGATCACCGCGCGCGTGCGATGCGCCAACGCGTCCAGCGCGCCAGTGTCCGAGGTTTTCGCTTCAATCAGCGGAAAATTCATCGGCGCGCCGAGTTTGATGCTCACCGCCTTCAGCTTCTCGCGGTCACGGCCCGCCATCGCCCAGCGCACCTCGCCCTCGGCGCCGTACGTGCGCAGCAGATACTCGGCCGCCAACCGCCCGGTGAAGCCGGTCGCGCCATAGACGATGACATCGAATTCTTGTGCGCTCATGACGCCCTGCCCTCCGCTTTCGCCAAGTATGGACCGCGTGCGGTATTGCGGTCCATAACAACGCGTCTCATGCCGCTGCTCGCCATCGCCGCTGCGTTAAGCTCGGCGCTCATTCACGCCAGTTGGAACGCCGCGCTCAGGGGTGGGCGCGATCGCGTCGCCGACGCATTCCTGATCGCGATTGGCGGGATCATCACCTGGGTTGTGATTGCCGTAGCGTTCGGCGCGCCGCGCGTCGAAGCATGGCCGTACCTGGCCGCCTCGGTGCTGATCCACCTCGTCTACTGGGCGGCGCTGTTCAAAGCCTACGACATGGGCGAGCTCAGCCACATCTACACGCTCTCGCGCGGCTCGGCGCCGCTGCTTGTGTCGGTGGGCGCGGCGTTCGCGGCGCATGAAATTCCCCCGCCGGTGAAAGCGGCCGGCATTGCTATGGTGTCGCTCGGCGTGCTCTGCGTCGGCGCCAGCCCCAACGCGCCGCTGCGCGCCACGCTCTGGGCGCTTGGCATTGGCGTCTGCATCGCCTCGTATTCGCTGGTGGATGCGCTTGGGGCGCGTGCGGGCGGCGATGCGCTGGTCTATGTGGCGTGGACCTCCGGGATCATGGGCGTGCCGATGATCGCGTTTGCGGTTTGGCGGCGTGGGCCGGCGCGCATGGTGCGGGACGCCGCCGTCGCCCCTTGGCGCGGCATCGCCATCGGCATCATCAGCTTTGCCGGTTATGGGCTCGTCTTGTGGGCGCAGACCTTCGCGCCGATTGGGCAAGTGACGGCGCTGCGGGAGACCTCCGTCGTGTTCGGCGCGCTGATCGCTTACTTCATCCTGCGCGAGCGGCTTGGCCTGCGCCGCTGGCTGGGCGCGATCGTCGTCGGCCTAGGCGCTGGCCTCATCGCCTTTGGCTGATTAAATCATCCCATGGCAGACCTCCAGATCATCCGCATCGACGACGCCAAGGCGCTGGTGCGCGTCGGCGTGCCCGACCCGGAGCGGGCCAACCCGCAAGAGGTGCGCATCTCGGTGGCGATGGGGCTCGCCGATCCTCCGGACTACGTGGCGCACGACCGCATCGGCGCGACTTTGGACTACGACCGCATCCTGCACTTCATCCGCGACGATCTGGGCGCGCCCGCGCATCTGATCGAGACGCTGGCCGACCGCATCGCCGGTCATTGCCTCGCCCTCTCCGAGCGCGCGCGCTGGGTTGAAGTCACGGTGAAAAAGCCATCGGTGCTCTCCGGCGACGGCATGGTGTCGGTGCTGATCCGGAGGGAGCGATGACTTACTTGGACCGCCGGCGTCCTCGCCGGCGACGGTGTTTCAACCCGCTCGGGCTTTTCAGAACTAACCGCCGCGCCGGCGAGGACGCCGGCGGTCCAAGATGAGCTGGGCCCTCGTCACCGGGGCCGGGCAACGCTTAGGCCGCGCGGTTGCGCTTGAGTTGGCGCGCGCGGGGTGGGGCGTTGTCGTTCACTATCGGCGCTCTGCGACGGAGGCGGAGCAAGTCGCCGCCGAAGCGGGCGCAGCGGGCGGCGCGGCGGTGACGGTGGGCGCTGATCTCGACAATGCCACGGAGCGCAGTGCGCTGATCGGCGCGGCAACTCAGGCTGCGGGCGCGCCACTGTCAGCGCTCGTGAACTGCGCCGCGATGTTCGAGCACGACACCATCGCCACGCTCGATGAAGAGCTACTCCAGCGCCACATCGCCACCAACGCCTTCACGCCATCCCTGCTGGCGCGCGACTTCGCGCAGGGGCTGCCGGAAGGCGCCCGCGGCTCGGTGGTGAACTTCCTCGATTTCAAGCTGGCCAACCCCTACCCGGATCATTTCAGCTACACATTGTCAAAATACGCGCTGGCCGGCGCGACCGACTTGATGGCGCGGGCGCTGGCGCCGCTCGTGCGCGTGAACGCCGTCGCGCCGGGTTACGTGCTGCCGGCGCCCGGCCAATCGGAAGCGGATTTCCAGCGCTTGCATAACGACACGCCGCTGCAACGAGGGCCGACGCCGGAAGACATCGCGCGGGCTGTGCGGTTTCTGATCGAGAGTGAAGCCATCACCGGGCAAACCATTTACGTGGACGGCGGCAGGCGTTTCGTGACCCACGAGCGGGATATGGGGTTCATGTAGCCGAGTCGCGGGCAATGGTCACCTTGACATAGTAAGCCCCAACCCCTAGATTGGGGGCATGTCGAAAGCTGGCCTCTACAACAATCCGATCTTCCACGATGAGGACGCCGCGCGCGCCTACCTCGAAAAGCGCCTGTGGCCGGATGGCCCGATCTGCCCCAAGTGCGGCGTGATCGATCAAGCGACGCTGATGAAGGGCAAGACGACCCGTCCTGGCCTCTATCAGTGCAACGCCTGCCGCGAGCCTTTCACGGTCCGCATGGGGACGCTCTACGAGCGTTCGCATGTGCCGCTGCACAAGTGGCTGTTCGCCACGCAATTGCTGATGAGTGCGAAGAACGGGATCAGCGCGAACGAAGCGGGCCGCGTGATTGGCGTGTCGAAGAAAACCGCTTGGTTTCTGATGCACCGTATTCGTGAGTCGCTGCGCCAGAACGCGATTGACCCGCCGCTGGGCGGCCAAGGCAAGTTCGTAGAGGCCGACACCACCGTGATCGGCGGCAAAGGCCGTCACCGCAAGCATCACGTGCCGCCGAAGGAGCAAGCGCTGGCGCTGGTCGAGCGCGGCGGCAAGGTGCGCTCGCGTCACGTCCCCAACGTGAAAACGTCCACGCTGCGCCCGATCCTGCACTCGCAGATCGATCGCAATTCGCACCTGATGAGCGATGAAGCGGCGCAGTTCGCCTATATCGGCGGCGACATGGCCGCACACAGCGCCGTCAATCACAGCGTCGAAGAATACGTGCGCGGCGACGTCCACACCAACACCGTCGAGAATTATTTCTCGACGCTAAAGCGCATGATCGGCGGGACCTACATTCACGTCTCGTCGCAGCATTTGAAGCGCTACCTTTGCGAGGCTGACTATCGCTACAACGAGCGCACGGCGCTTGGCGTCAATGACGAGCAGCGTTTCGAGAAAGCAATCCCCGGCGTCGTCGGCAAGCGCCTGACCTATCGGCGGACTCGTCTCGACCACCTCTACGCCCAAGAAGGCGAAGCGCCCCCACAGACGTAACAAGAAGCGTAAGCGCTAATGCAATCTTGTTTCGTTACCGAACGATTCAGGAGGCCTTAATGCGTCCGGGAGAAGCTTCTCGTTGACCAAACGATTGAAGGCGCCCTTGGGGGGCGCCTTCGGTCGAAAGCCCGGCAAATCTTGCAGGATCGCCGCCGGACCAATGGAACGACGAGTCGGATTATACGCGATCCGATTACCAAGAGGTCAAGGCGGTCCTGCGAAGCGCAGGAGTTACGCCAGTGCCCGACCAAACTTCATTCGACGTTCCGGTGACTTTCAACTGCCCTCGCTGCGGCGGCGGCGTCATTCACGTTGAGGACCAAGACGATCCCGCGAGTGTCGTCACTTGCAACACTTGCGACGCTCGCTTCGATCAAACGTGGGGCGAGATCGTCGGCGGCGCGAAGCAGCGCATTCTCGACGAGATCATTCGGAACTTTCGCGAGTGATTTCGCCAGCAATGGTGAAACATCAAACACAAGCGCTCGGATCAGCATGGCGACAAGCTAACGTCGCCATGCCTAACGCTTTGCTTTCGCCTTTTTGGCTTTCGGCTTTGCCTTGGCGGATTTTTTGGGCGCGCGATGCATGGGCGGCGTGCGCAGCGCCGCGTCCACGGCCTGCTCGAAGCGCTTCTGCGATTCTGCGGCGCTGTAATCGTCGTCTTTCGGGGGCGAAGCCATGACCGTCAATCCGTATGATATTCAACCGATGCAGCCGCAGGGAAGCCCGCAGGCTTCACTGTTTCGCGCTGTAGGTCGATCCCTCTCTGCATGGGAATACATGGAATATGAGCTATCAAAACTCTACGAGGAATTGATCGGCGCCCGAACTGACGGCGCTGGTGCTGGATACGGAACGCTAATCTCAGGAGCCGCGCGCCTTCAGTTAGTGTCGCAGGCGGCCGAATATTTCCCCGCCGCCACTCCGGGCTCGCGCAAAGAGATCATGGACGCCCTAAAGCTGGTGGAGAAGTTCGGCGCGCGTAGAAATGACATCGCTCACGGCGTTTGTTCGAAAGTGAAGGACCACAGCGGCTGGTATCTAATTCCAACGTGGTACGACACGCGAAAATCGCCGCGCGGCTTTGAGATGTACTCCAAGAAGTTCAATTTTGGCGTCGGCTTGTATGCTTACAATGTTGAGCAAATCGACGCTTACGCTGACCACTTTCACGCTATTCGCGCACGCATTGAGCCGTTGGTATCTAGTTGCCGGGACGAGCTTCGCGCATGGTTTGCAACACTTCACGAATGAGCTCGCGCGCCTGCGCTATCGTAGGCTGGCCCTCTGCGAACGTGTGATCGGCCAGCAACCATGCGGCAGCCTCGATGGCCTCTTCTGAGACCACGAGGGTGTCGGCGCCGGCCTGTCTTTCATCAGATACCACAGGCAGCCCCTACTATGTCAAGGTGACCATTGCCGAGTCGCGGGCCGGTGACCGCCGTCACAGCGACAAGCCTAACGGCCGCTTACCTTCATCTCATCGGATCACGGTGATCCGACCCCGAGACGGAGCCCTGAGATGATCAAGTTTTACACCCTCGTCGCCGCGCTGGCCGTGTTCGCCCCGGTCGCTTTCGCGACTTTGAACCAAGCCGCTTTGATCGTCGCCGCGTAAGCTTCTTGCCTCAGCTTCCGAACCGAATACGGCGCAAGAACAGGCGGGCAAGACATGCAAAGCCAGAACAGCTGAAGGCGTCGGATCCATCCGGCGCCTTTTTATTGCGCGCGCTCCGCCGCAGCGTGCGCCAACAAAAACGGCCCGGCATTGCTGCCGAGCCGTTTCCGCTTGTGCGTTTGCGCGTCCGCCCTACTCGGCTGCTTCCGGCTGGCTGATGCGGCCGGCGTCGCCGCGATCCAGCGCCAGTTGCGCGTCGCGCTCGGCCGCGAGCTTTTGATAGCGCCGCAGCTGACCGCCCGTGCCCGCCGGGATGAGGCGGCCGACGATGACGTTTTCCTTGAGGCCTTCGAGCGTGTCCGACTTGCCGTAGGAGGCAGCTTCGGTGAGCACGCGCGTGGTTTCTTGGAACGACGCCGCCGAGATGAACGAGCGCGTTTGCAAGCTGGCCTTGGTGATGCCGAGCAGCATCGGCTGCGCCGTTGCCGCCTTCAGACCGAGTTCGGCGACGCGCTTGTTCTCGTCTTCGAGATCGAGCGCTTCCACCGCTTCCCCTTTCAGGAATTCGGTGTCGCCGGCGTCCATCACTTCGACCTTCTGCAGCATCTGGCGAACGATCACCTCGATGTGCTTGTCGTTGATCGGCACGCCTTGCAGGCGATAGACCTTCTGGATTTCCTCGACGAGGTAACTCGCCAAAGCTTCGACGCCCAGAATGGCGAGGATATCCTGCGGGGCGGGGTTGCCGTCGAGCAGGTAATCGCCCTTCTTCACGAAGTCGCCTTCCTGCACCGGAATGTGCTTGCCCTTCGGGATCATGTACTCGATCGCCTCTTCGTCCTCGCCTTCCGGCACGACGCGCAGGCGGCGCTTGTTCTTGTAGTCCTTGCCGAACTCCACGCGCCCATCGCCTTCGGCGATAATGGCGTGATCCTTCGGACGGCGGGCTTCGAACAATTCCGCGACGCGCGGCAGACCGCCGGTAATGTCGCGGGTCTTGGCGCCGCCGGTGGGCATACGCGCAAGGTCCTGGCCGGGCGTTACGTCATCGCCGTCATTGACTGACAAAATGGCGTTGACCGGCAGCGGGTAGCGCGCTTCCGCGCCGTTCGCGAGCTTGGCCGGCTTGCCCTTCGAATCGAGCACGACGACGCTCGGACGCAAATCCGAACCCTTCGTGGTCGAGCGCCAATCGATGATCACGCGCGACGAGATGCCGGTGGCTTCGTCAAACTCGTCCCGCACGGAGACGCCTTCGATCGTGTCTTCGAACTTCGCCTTGCCCGCCACTTCCGTGAGGATCGGCGTGGCGTAGGGATCCCAATCCGAAATCCGGTCGCCGCGCTTGATCTTCGACTTCTCGTCGACACGCAGGCGCGCGCCGAACGAGAGCTTGAAGCTCTGACGCTCCTTGCCTTCCTCATCGACCACCACGGCTTGCATGCCGCGGCTCATGACGATGAGTTCGCCCGCGGCGTTCTTCACCGTGTTGCGATTGACGAAACGGATCGAGCCGTCGTGCGCCGATTCCATCACCGATTGCTCGGCGACCTGCGCCGCGCCGCCAATGTGGAACGTGCGCATGGTGAGCTGCGTGCCGGGTTCGCCGATCGATTGGGCCGCAATGACGCCGACCGCTTCGCCGATATTGACCTGCGTGTTGCGCGCAAGGTCGCGCCCATAGCAGGCGCCGCAGACGCCGGTGCGGGTTTCGCACGTCAGCACCGAACGCACCTTCACCGCTTGCACGCCTGACTTTTCGACCGCCAGCACGATGTCTTCGTCCAGGAACGTGCCGCCGGAGACGACCAGAACGCCATTGCTCGGATCCACGATGTCCACCGCCGCGGTGCGGCCGAGGATGCGGGTGCCGAGCGAGACGACGATGTCGGCGCCGTCGATGACCGGGATCATCTGGATGCCGTCCTGGGTGCCGCAATCTTCCTCGGTGATGATGCAGTCCTGCGCGACGTCAACAAGGCGGCGCGTGAGATAGCCCGAGTTCGCGGTCTTCAACGCGGTGTCCGCGAGGCCCTTACGGGCGCCGTGGGTCGAGTTGAAGTATTCGAGAACCGAGAGGCCTTCCTTGAAGTTCGAGATGATCGGCGTCTCGATGATTTCACCCGACGGCTTGGCCATCAGGCCGCGCATGCCGGCAAGCTGACGCATCTGCGCCGGCGAACCGCGCGCACCGGAATGCGCCATCATGTAGATCGAGTTGACCTGAGCTTCCCCGCCCTTCGGGTTCTTCTTGACGGCGGAGATCTCCTTCATCATCTCTTCGGCGATCTTGTCGGTCGCCTTCGACCAGGCATCGACCACCTTGTTGTACTTCTCGCCCTGGGTAATCAGGCCGTCCTGGTACTGCTGTTCGAACTCCTTGGCGAAGGTGCGCGTCTCGTCGACGATCTTCCACTTCGAGTGCGGCACGACCATGTCGTCCTTGCCGAAGGAAATGCCCGCCTTGAACGCGTTGTAGAAGCCAAGCGCCATGATGCGGTCGCAGAAGATCACGGTGTCCTTCTGTCCGCAGTGACGATAGACGAGATCGATCAAGCCCGAGATCTCGCGCTTGGTCATCAGCTTGTTGACCGCCTCGAAGGTCACCTTCGACGATCGCGGCAGCAACTGGCCGAGCATGACGCGGCCCGCGGTGGTGTCGAACCACTTCTTGACCTGCTTGCCGGTTTCGTCGAGCCCATCCCAGCGGTACTTGATCTTGGTGTGCAGGTGGATGACCTGCGAATGCAGCGCGTGCTCGAGCTGGGCCATATCGCCGAACGTCTTGCCCTCGCCCGGCAGCCCTTCGCGCAGCAGCGTCACGTAATAAAGACCGAGCACAATGTCCTGCGACGGCACGATGATCGGCTGGCCGTTCGCCGGGTGCAGGATGTTGTTGGTCGACATCATCAGCACGCGCGCTTCCAGCTGCGCTTCCAGCGACAACGGAACGTGCACGGCCATCTGGTCGCCGTCGAAGTCGGCGTTGAACGCGGCGCAGACCAGCGGATGAAGCTGGATCGCCTTGCCCTCGATCAG
>JACMMP010000223.1 GCA_014378995.1 Hyphomonadaceae bacterium | reverse complement strand
GGGTCGGTCTATCCCTGCTGCCTCAAGACCAAGGCGCCTTTGGGCAGCGTCGCGGAAGAACGTCTCATCGACATTCTCGACAGCCTGAAAGGCCACCCCGCGTTCGAGGCGATCAATGCGGGCGATCCCGAAGCCATGGGATTGAGCGCGGGCTGGAGCAAGGAGGAGTATCGCGCCGCCTCCGAAGTCATTGATCCGAAGGGCCGCCAGTTCGCCAATGTCTGCATCGGCTGCGACGCCTACTTTGCGGCGCGCCTTGGTGACGACCTCGCCGCGATCCGCGCTGCGCGCTTGGCCCGTGTTGCTGCTATTCCCGCCGCGAAATAGCATCCTCGTGCGGCCGCTGAGCGTATAGGTTGAGGACATGACGACAGGACTCGATCTGCCTCGCGCCAAGTTCTCGGATCCGCACCTGACCGCAAAGGGCGAGACGCGCGCGCGCGTAAGCTTCGCCGGGCTGAAGACGCTTTGGGTCAACACTGGCACGTTGTGCAACATCACCTGCACGCACTGCTACATTGAGAGCTCCCCCGCCAACGACCGCTTGGTCTATTTCACGCCGGCGGATTTGGCGCCCTTCCTCGAAGAAGCGGCGGTGCTTTCGAAGGAGCCGCTCGAGATTGGATTCACTGGCGGCGAGCCGTTTCTCAATCCGCACATGCTTGAGCTGGCGGAGATGGCGCTGTCGCACGGCCACCGCGTCCTGATCCTGACCAATGCGATGCAGCCGATGATGCGGCCACGCATGCGGGCGGGACTGCTCGCGCTACTGGGGGCGTATCGCGGCCGCCTCACGCTGCGCGTCAGCCTCGACCATTATGGCGCCGCGCAACATGATGAAGAGCGCGGCGAGGGCGCGTACGCCGCCACCCTAAAGGGCGTCGACTGGCTGGCGCAGGCGGGCTTCACGCTATCCTTGGCTGGCCGCACCATGTGGGGCCGCGACGAAGCGGAGATTCGCGCCGGGTTCGCGAATTTGATCGCGGCGCGCGGCTGGCCTGTCGATGCGCGCGACCCGGGGCAGCTCGTGCTGTTTCCGGAGATGGATGAGGCGGTGGATGTCCCCGAGATCACCGACGCGTGCTGGGGCATACTCCACGTTGAGCCGGCGACGCTGATGTGCGCCAGCTCGCGCATGATTGTAAAACGTAAAGGCGCGTCCGCTCCTGCGGTCGTCGCTTGCACGCTTTTGCCCTACGAGCCCGCGTTTGAGCTTGGCGCGCGTCTCGCGGAGAGCTTGGCGCCCGTCAGCCTCAATCATCGCCACTGCGCGAAATTCTGTGTGCTCGGTGGTGGGAGCTGCTCGGCCTAGGCGTTGGCGAAGCGCCGCGCGCAGATGGCGTCGAGCTTTTGCACCAAGTCTCGATCCCATTTAGATGGATCGGTGATGATCGCCGTGTCGAGACACGTGTCGATCGGCGATGGTGTGCGCGGGGTATCTCTGAGCGCCTCCACAAACTCTACGATGATCCGCCTTGCGCGCGCGACGTTGTCGCGCATTACGGCAAGGATGCTGGCGATATCGACGTCGGCGTCGTCCTCGCGCCAGCAATCGTAATCGGTGACCATGCAGAGCGCCGCATACGGCAGTTCAGCCTCGCGGGCCAAGCGCGCTTCGGGCATAGCCGTCATGCCGATGACATCGCAACCCCAGCTGCGATAGAGTCGGCTTTCAGCGCGAGTCGAGAATTGCGGACCCTCCATCGCCAGATAAGTGGCCGTCTTGGCGATCTCGACGCCTGTGCGCTCACCGGCATCATGTACGAGGGCCGAAAGGCGTGGGCAGACCGGATCGGCCATTGAAACATGCGCCGTCAGGCCAGCGCCGAAAAAACTGCTCGGGCGGCTGCGTGTGCGGTCAATGTATTGGTCGGCGAGCGCGAAAGCGCCGGGCGGCAGGTCTTCGCGCAGCGATCCCACTGCGGAAACTGAAAGGATGTCGGTGCAGCCGGCGCGCTTTAACACGTCGATGTTGGCTCGCGCGTTGATGGCGGAGGGCGGCAACACATGGCCGCGCCCGTGGCGCGGAAGGAAAGCAAGCGGCACGCCGTGCAGGCTTCCAGTCAAGATCTCATCGGAAGCATCGCCCCAGGGGCTCGCGATCCGCGTCCAGCGGCGATCCTCCAGCGCGTCAATGTCGTAAAGCCCCGAGCCGCCGATCACACCCAAACGCCAGTCCGTCATGCGATTTCTTTCTCAGGGCAGGTAGGAAAGCAGCCGAACCAGCAACTTGGTGCGCGGTGAAAACAGGCTCTCGGTGTAGAACTGACCCGCTGCGCGCTTCAAGACTTCCGCGCGCGTGGGGTAGGCTGGCACGAAGCTCGAAGTGAAGGCGGCGATCTTCAGTTTGTTGGCGATGGCCAGCGCGACTGTGGCGATGGTCTCGCCGGCGTGGGCGCCGACAATAGCTCCGCCCACGATTTCGCCGCTGCTGCGCACGATGATTCGAGCAAAACCAGCAGTGTCTCGCTCGGTTTGGGCGCGGTCATTTTCGTGCATCGGCACGCTCAACACCCGCACCTTCTCGCCCCAACGCTCTCTAGCCTCCTTTTCCGAAAGCCCGACCGCCGCGTATTCCGGCTCGGTATAGATCACGCGCGGAATGGGCGGCGCGTCGGCGCGGCCCGGCGAGAGCTTGAACAAGGCATTGCGCACGAACAGCGAGCCGTGCAGGCCGGCTGCGTGGGTGAATTGCTCACGGGAGGCGATGTCGCCCAGTGCGTAGATCTGCTTATTCGACGTGCGCAGGTAAGCGTCCGTCGTCACGCCGCGTTTGTCGTAGGCAACGCCGGCGGCCTCAAGGCCCAGATTCTCGACGTTGGGCTTGCGGCCGGCGGCGATGAGAAGGT
>JACMMP010000222.1 GCA_014378995.1 Hyphomonadaceae bacterium | reverse complement strand
CTCGGCGCTGCGGTCGCGTTCGGCTTGGGTGGCGGTGCGCGTCGTTTGCGCATCAGCGCTGCCGATCAGAAACGCAAGCGCCCCAGCCGCGCACGCGGCGAGGGCGCGGACGCGTCGTGCGTCTCGAGCCATGAACCAAACCCATATCGCCCGAGATCTTCAGTCCCGGTGATAAGGACTACCGCACAATATCGTCACAGCCCGGTAAACCTGCTCGCACAACATCACCCTAACGAGCCGATGCGGCCAAGTTTGTCTGCCAAAAGCCAGCTTTTCGTCAGCGTTATCCTTAACGCTTTGAGAAGCGCCGTCGGCGCCGCCGATCCAGAACGTCGCGCACGGCACGCCATCGTCGCGCCAGCGCGCGAGCTTTTCGGCGAGTTGGCGCGAGGTCCATTCGGCGCCGCGTTCGTCCAGCAGGATCTTGCGAGCATCGTCGGGCGTTGCGCGATAAAGCGCCGCCGCCTCGGCGCGTTGGTCGCCCGCTGGCTTGCCTTCGACTTCGGTAAGTTCGACAGCCTTGAAGCCAAGCTGTTTGCCGGCCGCGGCGGCGCGCGCGACATAATCGGCGCTCAGCGCAGCTTCCGGCCCGTCGCGTAGACGGCCGACCACTGCGATTTGTATGCGCAAAGGCCTAGCTCGGCAGCGGCGTCGTGTGCGCGCCGGACCAGATCTTCTCGATATTGTAGAAGGAGCGCACTTCCGGGCGGAAGATGTGGATCACCACGTCGCCCGCATCTACGAGCACCCAGTCGGCCTGCGGCAGCCCTTCGACGCGCACGTCTGGAACGCCCGCCTCTTTCAGCTTGCGCATGACGTGATCGGCCAGCGCGCCGACGTGGCGCGCCGAGCGGCCTGAGGCCACCACCAGCATGTCTGCAAAAGAGGATTTGCCGCGAATATCGATCGAGACGATCTCCTCGGCTTTATCGTCCTCGAGCGAGGTCAGCACGACTTGCGTCGCGGCGTCGACATCGATTCCCGGGGCTGGCCGGTTTGGGTCCCGCTCGGGCTTGCCGGCTTGGGTCGCGGCCGGTTCGCGTTTCATTTCAGGCGACAGGTGCTGGGTTCCTTCTTCCACCCCGAGGCTCAACGCTATCACTTCCGCCGCTGTTTCGCCAACTTGGCTCCCGTAGCGGCACGTAGAGCTGTTGAAGATTGGGGAATATGGCGCGCGTTCAAGTGCAGCCAACCTCTGGGCGCAGTCATCCGCTCGCTCGGGCTCGCCCCCGGCCGCGAGACCACCGCGACCGGCACGGCTTGCGCCACCTCCCGCCAATTCCGCCATCTGCGAAAATTCGCGAGGTTGTCGGCGCCCATGATCAGGGTGAAGCGCACGCCGGGATACAGCCGCTCCAGCGCCCGGATGGTCTGATAGGTGTAGGCGCAGCCAAGCCGGTGTTCGATGTCGGTCACCACCATGCGCGCGCCGCGCGCCTGCTTTTGCGCCGACGCCATCCGCGCGGCGAACGGACTCGATTTCGGCTTGAGCGGATTCTGCGGCGACACGAGCCACCAGACGCGGTCGAGTTCGAGCCGCTTCAAAGCCGTGCTCGCCACGTGCGTATGGCCCTCGTGCGCGGGATCGAAGCTGCCGCCGAACAGCCCGATGCGCATGCCTGGATAGGCGAGAGGGAGGCCGTGCATGGACGATTCAGCTCGTTTGTGATGTGATCTAGCATGAAGAGCGATGGAATTGAGCGCGTCAACCTCGCCGACGCGCGCGAGCGTCTGGGAAGAGTTCGCCGATCGCGCCGCCGCCAGGTGCTGACGGCGTCGATGCAGGGCGATAAGCGTACGCTATACGCGGGTTCGATTTCGCGCTGCGGCGGCGGGCTTATGGCCTGACCAAACTTCGCCACAGTATGTATCCCGCAACGGCGAAGACGACGACGGCGAATATGCGTTGCAGTGCGCCGCGTTGTTTTGAGAGATGGGTCGCCAGGCTCGCGCCGATGGCGCCGCCGATGACGCCGCCGCTGATGAAAAGGAGAGCGATGCGCCAGTCTATCAGGCCGTCACCGGCGTAGCTCGCGGCGGTGGCGGCGCCGAAAGCGCCGACGCTGAACAAGGATGAGCCGATGGCTTGCAACATGGTCATGCCGGTCGCGCCAATGAGGCCGGGCACGATCAGGAAGCCGCCGCCAATGCCGAAGAAGCCGGAGAGGGCGCCGGCGCCGAGGCCGTACAGGATCAGTCGCGGTGCGTTCTGCGCGTTGAGCGCGACATCGCCATCACCGTCATGCGGACGCGGGCGCAGCATGGCTATGCCGACGACGATCATCAACACGGCGAAGAGGGGCAGCAGCACGTCCGGGTTGGTTTGCTTGCCGATCGCGGCGCCAAAGGTTGCGCCAATTACGCCGGCGGCGGCGAACACAAGCGCGCAGCGCCAGCGCACATTGCCGCGGCGCATGTGATTGATGAAATTGGCGAAGGCGTTGACCGAGACCGCGAGCGCGCTGGTGCCGATGGCGACGTGCGGATTGGCGATGCCGACGACGTAGAGCAGAGCCGGCGTCGCTAGGATCGAGCCGCCGCCGCCGACCAGCGCCAGCACCAGCCCGACCGCTGAGCCGCACAGAAACGCGAGAAGGTCCGCGGATGTAACCATGGGTCGGGCTATGGCGCGATTCCGGAGCATCGTCCCTTGCTTTCCCCGTTGAGCCTGCGCGCTGCGTGCGTTAAATGGCGTCGCGCTCCGCCTGGAGCGGATCTCCGGGGGGAGTTTCATGCAGAAGACTATGTTCGCCTCTGCGGCGCTTGCATCGTTGAGCGCTTGCGCGCAGCCGGAGACGGCGGAATTGACTGAGGTGGCGCAGATCGAACGCGGCGATTATCTGGTCAACGGCGTCGTCTTGTGCGGCGATTGCCATACGCCGCGGCTAGAGAACATGGCGCTCGATGAAACGCGCGAGTTGCACGGCGCAGACATCGGCGGCCCGCCGACGATGGCGACCTACGCGCCGCCGCTCGCGGGTCTGCCGGCGGACTATAACGACGAGCAATTCATCGCGTTTTTGCAGACAGGCGTGCGTCCTGATGGTTCTCAACCGCGTCCGCCGATGCCGCCTTATCGCTTGAACGAAGCGGATGCGCGCGCTGTTGCGGCGTATATCGCGACGTTGCCGCGCGCGGAAAACTAAGCGCGCCTGCGCGCATACATTTCAATGCGATCACAAATGGTGTTCCTCGCTTGACGCTAGGGCGCGTTGGGTGTGTTGTTGCGTTGTCGGAAGACATCAGCGCCCTCCGCCGGTTCCCGCTAGCATTGCTCATGCAGCGAACAACACCTGGGCTACGGCGCGCGCATAACGTCTTCTCGTCCGATGAAACAGATCGCGCGCAGCAATGGTGCTGCCGGATGCGCGAAAGGATTTCGCTGTCGGCCGGCGTCAGGCGACGTTTCAGCGTATGGTGATGTTATCCCGAACAAAACGGCAACGAAAAATCAGGTGTAGACGCGTGCGGCTCCCGCGCCAATTGATGGCGCCATGTCGCTTCGTTTGTTCGCCGCCATCGCTTTGCCGGATCACATCGCAGAGCGCTTGACCGTTTTGATGCGCGATGTGCCTGGCGCGAGATGGCGCCCGCGCGAAAATCTGCATCTGACGCTGCGTTTCTTCGGCGAAGTGCAAGAGCCCATCGCGGACGACATCGACGCTGAATTGAGCGCCATCGCAGACCAGACCGCGCCCTTCGAGCTCCGTTTGAAGGCGGCAGGTTCATTCGGCGGCGCCGATCCGCACGCGCTGTGGATCGGCGCGGCCGGAAGCGAGCCGTTGAAGAAGCTTGCCGCGGATATCGAACGCGCGGCGCGGCGCTGCGGCCTGAAGCCTGAGCCGCACAAATTTACGCCGCACGTGACATTGGCGTATCTCGCCAACGCGCCACTGGGCGGGGTGCAGGCGTTTGAATCGCGGCTTGGCCTCTTTGAGACGCCGCCTTTCCGGGTGGAGAGCTTTGGGCTCTATGCGAGCTGGGTGCGCAAATCCGCTCCGAGCCTTTACAGGCTCGAAGCGGATTATCCTCTGCGAGATTGATGCGCGTTAGGACGTTGGCGTCGGTTGCCGCGTTTGCGGCTCAGGCGGCGCGGTGTCGCTCACCATGGTCGCGGGCGGCAAATTCGGACCCATTGCACAGCATCGCACTTGCACCTCGAGCACCTGATTGTTGAAGCGGCACTCGGTGTCGCTCACCGAACGCAGGATCGCCATGCCGCCGGCGTTGCGGGTGAAGCGCGTCTGCGTGCAACCGGTCAGCGTGTATCCCGGATCGCAAGTGCCTGCGCGAGTCCGATCAAGTGTGCGCGTCACGCAGCGTACGTCGCGCGCCATGGCCTGATCGGCGGTTTGCTGCGCGCGATTGGCGACGCCAAACACTTCACTGATGCGCTGCCCAAGTGAGCTGCGGACTTCTTCGGTATCAACGTGCTGCTTGCAGATATCGGTGTTCGTCCGGCCTGGATCGGCTGAGCACCACTGCGCGATAGTCATGTCGCCGGTGCGGTTGGCGCATGCGCCGGTCAACAACGCCAACGCGGCGGCAGCTATGATTGAAGCGATGCGCATGTGTCGCGCCCTTTCCCTCTGGTGGCCCCCTACCGCGCCCCCTAATTCGCCAATCTTGTCTTGGTTCCGCCGAAGTCTAGGTCTGCATGGTCAAAAGCGGGGGCTGTCGTGAATCCCAACAAAATATTTATTCTGACCGGTGCTGGTGTCTCCGCAGAATCGGGTCTCTCCACCTTCCGTGACAAAGGCGGGCTGTGGTCGCGATACAAGATCGAGGATGTGGCTTCGCTCAGCGGCTATGAGCGCGATCCGGCCCGCGTGCTGGAATTTTACAACTTACGCCGCACCACCCATGGCGACGTGAAACCCAACGCCGCGCACATCGCGCTCGGCCGGTTGCAGCAAGCGTGGGCCGCGCCCGCACGTGAGGTCACCATTTGCACGCAAAACATCGATCATCTGCACGAAGCCGGCGGGGCCGAGGGCGTCATCCATATGCACGGCGAGATCGGCAAGGTGCGTTGCCATGATTGCGGCGATGTAACCCTTGCGGATGGCGAACTCAGTCTCGACCTCGGCTGCTGCGCCTGTGGCCGCATTGGGGGGTTACGACCACACGTGGTCTGGTTCGGCGAAACGCCGCTTGAGATGGACGCGATCTACGAAAAGCTCGCCGCCGCTAACCTGTTCGTCTCCATCGGCACCTCCGGCAATGTTTATCCCGCCGCCGGCTTCGTCGCGGCGGCGCGGAGCGGGGGCATCGCGACTATGGAAATCAATCTGGAGCGGTCGGAGAACGCGCACCTGTTTGACCATGCGCGCTATGGCAAGGCCAGCGAGGCCGTTCCTGCCTGGGTGTCGGAGCTGATCGAAGCCCAGCCGAAAGACTAGGCGGCGCCACAATTGGCGTTACATTGAACGCCGAGCATCAAACAGGGAGCCCGCCTATGTTGGGACGTATGGCGGTCGTCGCCGCTTCGATCGCCTTGGCCTCGTGCGCTGGGTTCGAACCAGCCGGCCAGCGTTGCG
>JACMMP010000221.1 GCA_014378995.1 Hyphomonadaceae bacterium | reverse complement strand
TGTGCCAACTGTTGCGGGCTCGCTGCGCGAAGCGCTCACCGCTCTCGACCGTGACCGCGACTTCCTGATGAAGGGCGGCGTCATGACCGACGACGTCATCGACGCCTACATCGAACTCAAGAAGGAAGAACTCGACCGTTTCGAAACCCACCCGCACCCGGTGGAATTCGATATGTATTACAAGGCGTAACTCTCTCACGCTCAGCGCAAACGCGTACGGGCCGGAGATTGCTCTCCGGCCCGCTTCGCGTTCTGCGAAGTAATCCGTTCGTCCGGATCAGAAGTTGAACACGCCGCCGATCGACATCGCGTCGGCTTCGCCTTCGTCGCCCTCGAGGCGCGTATAGTCCGCACGGATGCCAAAGCCGCTGGCCAAACGATAAGTGGCGCCAACGCCGTAGCCGATGCCATCGTCCTCGAACTCACCAAGCGGCGTGCCGACTTCAGTCGTTTGCACCCCTACGCGGCCGTGAACATCGAAGTTCGAAGTTACGGGCAGAATGCCGACGGCGTAGACGCCGGCATTGTGATTCAATTCGACATCGCCATCATCGAGCCCGGTTGAGGCCTCGCCTTCGATGGCGAAATTTGGGCTAAGCTTGTAGCCGAGGCGACCGGTGACCGCATCGACATCGCCCCCGTCATATTCGAAATTGGTGTAAGCTGCGCCAGCGTACCATTCCGCATTGGCCGAGGGCGCCGCCATTAAAGCGGTGGCTGCAACTGCGGCCATGATTGCAAACTTGTTCATTTGTAGCTGCTCCTAAATTCTTCAGGGCGGCCCCCGCACGCCGTTGAACCGGGCGAACGGCCTCAAGCCGATGTAGTTGCACTGGGAACTGAGGTTTCGCCGCGCGCAGCGGCGCGCCGTGGCGCCTAAGACACTTAAATTCCCGCGCACGGCGCATTTACTCAACCGATACCCGAAACACTGTCCGTTTCGTCGCACCGCGCCCATTGCTGAAAGCGCGCAAAGCGCCTTAAGGGACGTTCATGGCGCAACCGCAGAAGAAATCTCCGATGCCCAAAAACGGCGATGACAGTCTCTGGGACGGCGGCCTGTTCGGTGAGAACGAGGCGCCGCCCGCCGCGGCCGGCGCATATACCGCCAAGGACATCGAAGTCCTCGAAGGGCTCGAACCGGTACGGAAACGACCGGGTATGTATATTGGCGGCGTCGATGAACGCGCGCTGCATCACCTGTTTGCCGAAGTGCTCGACAACTCGATGGATGAAGCCGTCGCCGGTTTTGCCGATCGCATCGAAGTGGAACTGGAAGCCGACGGCACGCTGCGTGTGACGGATAACGGCCGCGGCATGCCGGTCGATCCGCACCCGAAATTCCCGAAGAAATCCGCGCTCGAAATCATCATGACTGTGCTGCACGCGGGCGGAAAATTCTCGGACAAGGTTTATCATACGTCCGGCGGGCTGCACGGCGTCGGCGTTTCGGTCGTAAATGCGTTGAGCGACAGGGTCGAAGTTGAAGTTGCGCGCGAGCGGAAACTCTACCGGCAAACCTTCTCGCGCGGCACGCCCACCTCGAAGCTGATCGAAGTCGGCGCCGCACATAATCGCCGGGGCACCACCGTGCGCTTCCATCCCGACGCGCAAATCTTTGGCGAAGGCGCTGCGTTCAAGCCGGCGCGTCTCTTCCAGATGGCGCGGTCGAAAGCCTATCTGCAGCGCGGCGTGCAAATTCGCTGGAAGTGCGCGCCTGAGCGGATCAAGGACGAGACGCCGGCGGAAGCGATCCTCCACTTCCCGAACGGCCTGGCTGACTTCCTCGCCGAACTCACCAAGTCCAAACGCAGCGTCGTCAACGAGCCTTTCGCTGGCCGCAGCGAAAAGAGCGGCCCGCACGGGCGGGTCGAGTGGGCGGTCACGTGGGTCGCCGACGGGTTCGGCGAAGCTGATGGTTTCCTCCGCTCCTATTGCAACACGATCTACACGCCCGATGGCGGCTTCCACGAAGCGGGCCTGCGCGCCGCGATCTCCAAGGGCCTGCGCGCCTATGCAGAACTACGCAACAACAAGAAGGCGACGCTCATCACGCAGGAAGACGTGATGAACACCGGCGCCGCGCTCGTTTCCGTGTTTATTCGCGAACCGCAATTCGAGGGCCAAACCAAGGGCCGCTTGGTTTCAACCGAAGCGGCGAAGATCGTCGAACAGGCCGTGCGCGATCCGTTCGATCACTGGCTCGCCGCCAACACCAATGAAGCGCAGCGCCTGCTTGATTGGACAATTACGCAAGCCGAAGACCGCCTGCGCCGCCGCAAGGAAAAAGAAGTCAGCCGCCAAAGCGCGACGCGTAAACTGCGCCTGCCCGGCAAGCTCGCCGATTGCTCGCGGTCAGACGCGCGCGACACGGAAATCTTCCTGGTCGAAGGCGACAGCGCCGGCGGGTCGGCCAAGCAAGCGCGCAATCGCGAGACGCAGGCCATTCTGCCGCTCCGCGGTAAGATCCTGAACGTGGCCAGCGCCGGCGCCGAGAAAATGAGCGGCAACCAGGAACTTGCCGACCTAGCTTTGGCGCTCGGCGTGCAGATGGGCTCGAAGTTCAAAGTCGACGACCTGCGCTACGAGCGCGTGATCATCATGACCGACGCCGATGTCGACGGCGCCCACATCGCGTCGTTACTGATCACCTATTTCCACAAGCAGATGCCCGCGCTCATCCGCGCCGGGCGCCTCTTCCTCGCCATGCCGCCGCTCTACCGCGTCACCGCCGGCAAAGAGAGCATCTACGCCCGCGACGACGCTCACAAAGAAGCGCTGCTGAACGGCGAGTTCAAAGGCCGCAAAGTCGACATCTCGCGCTTCAAGGGCCTCGGCGAAATGATGCCGGCTGACTTGAAGGACACGACCATGAACCCCGCAACCCGCACACTCGCGCGCGTGACGCTGGATGATGCCGGCGCCCCGGATTTCGAAGTGCTGATCGAAACTTTGATGGGCAAAAAGGCCGAGCTAAGGTTCAACTACATCCAAGCGAACGCGAAATTCGTTGAGGATGTGGACGTTTAAGCCCCATGGATCGTTAGAGCGTATTGTGTTACCACTAGGGAATGGTCACGCTGCGGGACGGACCTGAAGCGTTCGTTTTACAAAAGATCGCGCTCGGGGAAATCGCGGACTTCACTACGATCGAGGGTTATTCCCCCGACGAAAAGCCCGTTTTACCTGCAGACTTTCTGCGCAGATTGCTGCTCGATCAAATCCCCGGCGTGAAAGTGCTCAGCCCAGGCGTGCGCATCTCAGGCGCGACGATTAACGGGGTTGTCGATCTCCGCGATTGCGGCGGCGAAAGTTTGGCCCCGCTTGCGCTGGACGGTTGCGACTTCACCGATGCAATTCACCTTTCCAATGCCCGCCTAGCGCGCCTCTCCATACGCGGGAGCAAAGTGCGCGCAGTTGTCGGTCAAAGTGTTCGCGTTGACGGCGACGTGATCTTGGCCGAAGTCGGCCCGCTGCTTGAAGACGACCCAGTCGCGCTCATCGATCTGCGCGAAGCACGGATTGGCGGCAGCCTCTACCTGATGGGCGCAAAGCTCAAAGCGTTGTCTGCCGAGCGCGGCGGAGGAACCGCTTTCACGCTGGCCGCGCTGGATATCCAACTCGCCAACATCGGCGGCGGCGTGCTACTCGGCGGAAATTTGCGCGCCGAGGGCGCCGTGCTGATGGGAAGCGCCACGATTGGCGGCCAACTCCAATGTAGCGGCGCGCAACTAGAGTGCGTCGGCGGCATTGCATTCGATGCAAGCTCCGCAGTCATCAAAGGTTCGATTTTACTCGACGCCGGCTTTGCCGCTAGAGGGCAGATCTCTCTGCACAGCGCGGTCATTGCCGGCAGCCTGCAATGCCGCGGCGGTACGTTCAGCAATCCGGGCGGCGTCGCAATCATGGCGGACAACACCCGTATCGAGGGCCTAGTAATGCTCGATACCGGATTCTCAGCGGACGGACGCGTCTCGTTCTTCGGCGCTAGAGCCGCGGGTTTTCACTGCGGCGGCGGCGCCTTCACGGCGCAAGGAGACGCCCTCAATTTGGATGACGCCAACATCTCGGGCAGCATCCGGCTGAACGAGCAAGATGGGCTGCTATTTCGTTGCAAAGGCCGCGTTACCTGCGTCGATGCGCATGTGAGCGGCAGTCTCGACTGCACGGCCGCTCAGTTGTCCAATCCCGGGGCCACCGCCTTGTCGGCGAACGACATCCGCGTCGGGGGAACGGTGATCCTGTCGCGCGCGAAAGCGGAGGGCGAGGTGTCGTTCAGCGGCGCCGATGTACGCGGTGATTTTTATGTCTCCTCGGCTGAATTCTCCAATCCTCACTCTTATGCGCTCACGCTTCAATCCGTGCGCGTGGCCGGCGAACTGCAGGCCTTCGACAACAAGATCGACGGAACGGCGAGCCTCTCCGGCGCATATGTCAGCCGCCTCTATGACGATTGCGCCAGCGCGTGGACTGGCGCGGCCGCGTTGGCGCTCGATGGGTTGCGCTACGGGCAGATACCCGCCGATCCTTGGTTCTTTGAGCACGACGAGCAGGGCAGCATTCGCCGCGCCACCCCAGTGGGCAGTCGCGCCGCCAGGAGCCAGTCCCTATGGAGCGCGCGCACCGCCTGGCTCAAGCGCAACACGGGCGACATCGGCAAAGTGAAGGTGAAATTCTCGAACCAGCCGTGGCGTGAGTGCGCGTCGGCAGTCGCCCGCGCCGGCCAATTCGTCGATGCTCGGCGGATCGCGCGTGAAGAACAGCGTGAGGCCAACCGGCATCGCGCGTGGTGGAAACGCCCGTTCGTGTTTTTCTTCGCCGAGTTGCCCTATGGCTACGGCCTTTCCGCCACGCGCGCGACGGTGACAGCGGTGCTGCTCTGGGCCATTGGTTGCGTTGGCGTTGACGCGATGCTTGAGCGCGGCGCGCTGGTTGACGCGCGCGCGTCCAGCCGTGCGGCGCCTTGCACCGGCATCGAACCTGCGCTTTACGCCCTCGATGTTGGTCTGCCGGTGCTCGATTTGAAGCAAGAAATTCTGTGCGAACCCGGCTTCATCTCACCGCCGCCTACACTCGCTCGCGCGAACCTGCCGCTCGTGGGTGAAGTGGCGTTGTCCGAACTCACATTTTGGCAATGGGCCAAGGCGCTTTACGCCATCGTTTGCGCCCTTGGCGTTGGCGTAGCCCTCCTGACTTATTCCGGCGTCTTCAAACCCAAAGCGGATGCCTGAAGCGCAGCGCCAGTGCGGGTTCCACCAATGCCGATGGCGCCGGCGCTCTACGCTTTGACGGATCTTCAATCCGTCTCGATCGTCCAGTTCTCCGAACCCGTCGGGCAGCAGCGCGCATCGCCGGGGCGCGGCATTGTCGATGTCAGCGTGATGCGGCCGTTTGCAAACACGACATCGCGCGGCTCACCGCCGTAAACATCGGCGGCGCTGCGATAATAGGTCATGCGTCCGCCCTGGTTGCGGAAGAGCGCTACGTCTAGAAGCGCGCTGTTGCCTCCGCCCGAATACAGCACCCACGCCAAGGCGTCTGGCGCGCCGTCGCCGGTGAAATCGCCATAGAAAATATCAACCGGTTCGAACACGTTGGTTTCACCAAATTGGCTTCGCGCCCAACTCATGATCGCCGCTTCTGCGCCTGCGGGAGCGCCGCCAGGCGTCTGCGCCGCCGCTTCTGCCGGGCCCGCACTGGCGCCGTCGCTGCCGGCGGTCGGAGGCGAACACGCAGCCAGCACACCAAGGCTCAAAGCCATCGCGACCCGCTTGAACATAATTAATCCTCCGATACCGCATGCACTGGACGCCCAAAGCGATCCAGAGCCAAGTCCAAAACCCGCCCAAACGTTGACTTTCAACGCGAATGCGCCCATCTCGCTGCTGTCCGTTGTGCGCGCCGAGAGGGCGTGCTCGCCCCTCGCTTAGCCCCCGTCTCGTTCGGAGACGATGTCGGCCAGAGCGCCAACCCCAGCGACCTCCGCCTCGCAATTGCGCGAAGGCGGCGGTTCAAGTGAGAATAAATGACCTCTGAAAATGCCGCGCCTGAAGGCGCAGAACCTGCCCAGGCGCAGATCACGTTCGACGATCTCGGCCTTTCCCCGGATACGCTCCGCGCCGTGCACGAGAGCGGCTACAACACGCCGACGCCGATCCAGGCGCAGGCTATCCCGGAAGTGCTGAAGGGTCGCGATATCCTCGGCATCGCCCAAACCGGCACCGGCAAGACCGCAGCGTTCGTGCTGCCGATGATCGACATCCTATCCGCCGGCCGCGCCCGGGCGCGCATGCCGCGCACATTGATCCTGGAGCCGACGCGCGAACTTGCAGCGCAGGTCGCCGAGAATTTCGACAAATACGGCAAGTATCAAAAGCTCACCAAAGCGCTGCTGATCGGCGGCGTTTCGTTCGGCGATCAGGACGCGCTCTTGGCGCGCGGCGTCGATGTGCTGATCGCCACGCCGGGGCGCCTGCTCGACCATTTCGAACGCGGCAAGCTTTTGCTCAACGGCGTGCAGGTGATGGTGGTCGACGAAGCCGACCGCATGCTCGACATGGGTTTCATTCCCGACATCGAGCGGATTTTCAAACTGACGCCGTTCACGCGCCAAACGCTCTTCTTCTCGGCCACCATGCCGCCGGAGATCACGCGCCTCACCGATCAATTCCTCTCCAGCCCAAAACGCATTGAAGCGACGCGCCCCGCCACCACCGCCACCACGATCGAGCAACGCGTCATCATGCTGCCGGGCGGCGATCCGCGAACCCGCCGCGCCGCCTTGCGTGCAGCGATGACGAGCGTGAACGTCCGCAACGGCATCATCTTCTGCAACCGCAAAACCGATGTCGATGTCGTCGCGCTTTCGCTAAAGCGCCATGGCTTCAACGCAGCCCCCATCCACGGCGATCTCGATCAATCGGTGCGTACCAAGACGCTCGACCGCTTCCGCTCCGGCGATCTGCAATTCCTGATCGCCTCCGATGTCGCCGCCCGCGGCCTCGACGTGCCGGATGTCTCCCACGTCTTCAATTACGAACCGCCGCGCACACCCGACGATTACGTCCATCGCATCGGCCGCACCGGCCGCGCAGGCAAGCAAGGCGCATCCTTCACGCTCGTCGCGCCGAACGATTCCAAGAGCCTCGCGGCCATCGAAGCGCTCACCGGCAAGCCGATTGAGCGCGCGCAGATAGAAGGCGTGCCAGAAGCCGCAATCGGCGATCCGCGCGATAGCGGCGGACGCGGGCGCCGCGCCGAAGAGCTCAAGAAAGAGCATACAAAACGGGCTTCGGAGAAGAAGCAGCGCTTCGTGAAACGCGACACTGAGCGGCCCACGGCGTCAACTGAACCGGTTGAGCGCAGCGAAGCGCAGCCGGCGTCCGCTGGCGCAGAGCAGCGCAGCGAGCGTAGCGAACGTCCGCCACGGCAGGAGAAGCGCGCCGAACCTAGCGAGCGGGCGCCGCGCCAACAGCCGCGCAACGAAGAGCCGCGTCGCGACCAAGAACGCCGCCCGCCGCGTGAAGAGCAAGGCGGCGACGTCCAGGGCTTCGGCAACAACGCCCCGGCGTTTCTGAAGAAGAAATAGCAAGGTCGGCAGCGGCGACGTCGCGCTTCGACAAGCTCAGCGTGACGTCTTCCTTGCCTTTCGCGCAAAATTTCCGAGCAGCGTCAGCCTGAGCCTGTCGAAGGCCGAACCAAGCTCCTAGGGCTTAAGCCGAGCATTTACCTGCTTCTTGAACGCTTCGCCGTAGGGCGGACGCATCATCGCCAGCAGCTCGCTCCCGGTTTGACGATAGACCGCTTTCTCGTGGCTGAACTCGAGGAAGCCGCGATGACCATGATAAGCGCCGATGCCCGACGGGCCGACGCCGCCGAACGGCAGGTCATGCATGGTGACGTGGAAGATCACGTCGTTGATGGTGACGCCGCCCGAATGCGTGCGTGAAAGCATCGCCTCGCTCTCGGCGCTGTCCTCGCCGAAATAGTAAAGCGCGAGCGGGCGTGGCCGGGCGTTGATCTCCGCGATGGTGTCTTCGATCGCCGTGTAGGTGCGCACCGGCAGCACCGGCGCGAAGATTTCCTCCTGCATCACGGTCATATCGTCGGTCGCGCCGAGGATGAGAGTAGGAGGAATCTTGCGGTGCTCCTGTTGCGAGAAGTCCTCGCCCGCTGGATTGATTTCGACGATCTCGGCGCCCTTGGCTTTCGCATCGCTGATGAGGCCGCGCACGCGCTCATAATGGCGTTGGTTGATGATCGAGGTGTAGTCGGGATTGTCCTTGATGGTCGGGTACATCTTGGCGACGGCCGCTTTGGCCTCGCTGACGAAACTGGCGACAGATTCTTGCGGCGCGAGCACGTAATCGGGCGCCAGGCAGATTTGGCCGGCGTTCATCGTTTTGCCGGCCATCACGCGCGCCGCTGTTTTCGCCATGTCGGCGCTGCGGCCGATAACGACAGGCGACTTGCCGCCGAGTTCAAGCGTAACCGGCGTTAGATTTTCCGCGGCCGCGCGCATCACGTGGCGGCCGACGGACGTGGCGCCGGTGAAGATCAGGTGATCGAATGGCAGCCCGGCGAACGCGGCGCCGACATCTGGCCCGCCCACGAACACGGCGATCTCGTCTTCATCGAAGTAGAGATCCAGCGTCTGCGCCATCAGCGCGGAGGTCGCAGGTGTGAACTCTGACGGCTTCAACATCACACGGTTACCGGCGGCGAGCGCGCCGGCGAGCGCGTCGAACGAGAGCTGCACCGGAAAATTCCACGGCGAGATCACCCCCACCACGCCCTTGGGCTGGTAGCGCACCTCGGCCTTGGCGCCGAGCACGCCGAGCGCCGCCGGCGTCACCTTGCGCTTGCGGGGCTTCATCCAGCCTTCGAGTTCGGCGCGCGCCGCCTTCAGCGGATTGACCGCGCCGGCGATATCGGTGAGCCGGGTCATGTCGCGAGAACGGACGCCGAAATCGGCGTTCATGGCTTCGATGAAGTCTTCCTGGTGGGCGAGGAGCAGGTCGATACAGCGGGTGAGCCTGTCCTTGCGCAGCCGGGCGTCGGGCGGGCCCTTGGCAATGTTGGCGCGCTTCTGGATGTCGAGAATCGATTGCATCCGGACCTTGGTCCCCTCGATTCCTGGATCGACCGGCTTGTTCATTGGCAGCGCCTCCCTGGGGCTTGCACGGAGCATAGCCCCTGACGCCTGCGTAAGGGCAATTACCAATTAATGCGAACCCGGCGGCGGAATTTACCACTCGTCCATACCCTAGGCCGTAGCGTCCGGCTTCGAGGCCTCAAACGGAATCTCGTCGCGTGACCGAACAAGAGACACTAATGCACGGCCCTGGCGGCGAGGCGGTCGCCCAGGAAACGCTCGATTTGATTCGTCTCCACGGCGTTACGCCGACGAGCGACAATTACGAGGTGTGGCTTGCCTATCGCCTGGGGCGCAACGCGGCGTTGCGCGAGGCGATCGACGCCCGAATCGCGACTGGCGACAGCTTCACGTCCGAATTCAACGCACAGCTCCACGAGCGCTTTTTTACGGGCCTCGGCGCATCGGCCCAAATCGTGATGGCGGGCGAACAAATCGCGCGGGACTTGGGCCAGGTCCTGTCACTATTGCAGCAGACGGAAGAGAAAAGCGGCAGTTACGGTCGCACGCTCGAAAGCGCGGCGAGCAATCTGAGCAGCAGTCTCGCGCCTGACCAGATCCGGCAAGTTGTCGCCAGCCTCTCGGCCGCCACGCTCGACATGGCGGCCCACAATCAACAGCTGAACCAGCAACTGCAACGCTCCTCGCGCGAGATCGACACGCTGCGCACGAGCCTCGAATCGGTCCGCGTCGAATCGTTGACCGACAGCCTCACCGGCCTCGCCAACCGGCGCATGTTCGATGAGACGTTGCGCATGCGGATTGAAGAAGCGCGCGCGCAGCGCTCCGATCTCAGCCTGATACTGTGCGACATCGATTACTTTAAACGCTTCAACGACACTTGGGGCCACCATACTGGCGACCAAATTCTGCGTTTTCTCGCCAGCGCGCTGCAAGCGCACGCGCGTCCGGACTTCCTCGTGGCGCGCTATGGCGGTGAGGAGTTCGGGGTGATCATGCCGCGCGTTAACGCCCGCGTTGCGGCCCAAACCGCCGAGGCGCTGCGGGCCGCTATCCAAGCCAAGCGCTTGCGCCGACGCTCGACCAATGAAGACCTCGGCCAAGTCACAGTTTCGCTGGGCATCGCGCGGCTGCAGCCGGGCGACACGCCGGCGGGCCTGGTCGAACGGGCCGACGCCTGCCTCTACGCATCCAAGCGCAATGGCCGAAACCAGGTGACCACCGACGCCACGCCGGTCCTTTACGTAGCGTAGCGCTTCCATCGCACTGACAAGCCGCTAGCATCTCGCCCTCGGAGGCGAAGATGGCGTACGCGAAGATCAAATACGAATGCGACGACGGCGTCGCATTGGTGACGCTCGCCGATCCGGCGACGCTCAACGCTATCTCGGTGGAGATGACCAGTGAACTGAGCGACGCCTTCGCGCGCGCCTGCAGTGAAGCGCGCTGTGTCGTACTGACCGGCGAAGGACGTGGGTTTTCGTCCGGCGCCAACCTCGCCAGCGGCGCCCCGCCGGTCGATGCGGACGGCCAGCCGGACCTCGGCGCGCGGCTTGAAATGACATTCAATCCGTTCGTCGCCATGCTGCGCGATCTGCCGATACCTTACGTGACCGCCGTGAACGGCGCCGCGGCGGGGATTGGCTGTTCGTTCGCGCTGCTGGGCGACATCATCGTTGCCGCCGAGAGCGCATACTTTCTGCAAGCCTTCCGCCGCATCGGCCTCGTGCCCGATGGCAGCGCCACCTATCACCTGCCCCGCATGATCGGACGCGCCCGGGCGATGGAGATGATGCTCCTCGGTGAGAAGATATCGGCCAAGACGGCGCTTGAGTGGGGTCTCGTCAATCGCTGCGTGCCGGACGCGGACTTGCTCTCCGCCGCCAAGGCGTTCGCAATCGAGCTCGCCAACGGCCCCAAGGCGCTCGGCATGATCCGGCGCCTGGCTTGGGCGTCGCTTGACAATAGCTGGGAAGAACAAGTTCACGCTGAGCGCTTGGCGCAGCGCGACGCTGGCCGCACCGAGGATTTCCGGGAAGGTGTGCAGGCGTTCTTCCAGAAGCGCCCCGCGAAATTTAAGGGGACTTAGACGCGCTTGCTTTTGCGCTTCGGTTTGGCCTTCGCCTTGGCCACGGCCAGCGCTTTGCGTCCCCACGCGGCGGCCTCATCGGGATCGTCGAGCGCCCGCTCGGGCAATCGCCAATAGCCCATCTCTACAAGCTCGCCGGCGCGTGGCCCGTTCTGCGGCGCCCATAGGAACGGCCCGCAGCCTTCAGCGCGCAACTCCACTTTCAACGCATCGTCGGACTTCAGATAAATGGCGTCATCCGCCAAAAGCAAAAACATCACGCCATCTGCGTAGCCGCCGGCGCCGCCGAACATGCGTTTGATCTCTACCGGCCCTAATCCCGCAAACAGCTCACGCACGAATTCGTGGAAGCTGTTGTGGGCCACGGGCGCTCAGCCTTCTAGCTTCGCCGGTTCAATGGTGACGCTCTCACCGCAGCCGCAGGCGTCAGTCTGGTTCGGATTGCGGAAAACGAACTTGGAAGAGAGGCGCGCGGTCTCATAATCGATCTCAGAGCCGAGCAGAAACATCACCGCATCCGCAGCCACCAGGATGCGCACGTCTTTGTCTTCAACCAGTTCGTCGAAAGTCTCGGGCGACTCGGCATAAGCCAGCACGTATTCCATGCCGGCGCAGCCGCCATTGACGACACCCACGCGCAGATAAGGCTTTTCGCCCTTGGCGATAATCTCCCGCACACGCGCCGCTGCGGCGTCGGTCAGGGTCACGATCTTGGGTCTGGGGCGGCGGCTCATGATCTCACAGCATGTTCAATTCGAGTTTGGCTTCGTCGCTCATGCGAGCCGGCGTCCAGGGCGGCTCAAACACGAGATTGACCTTGGCGCCGCTCACGCCGCGCACTTTTCTCGCCGCCACCTCAACCCAGCCCGGCATCTCGCCGGCCACGGGACAACCGGGCGCCGTCAACGTCATCTCGATGTCGACGAAGCTCTCATCGTTGATGTCGACTTTGTAGATGAGGCCGAGTTCATAAATATCAACCGGGATCTCCGGGTCGAACACGGTCTTGAACTGCATCACCAAATCATCGGTAATGCGGTCGAGCTCGGCCTGCGGCAGAGCGGATTGCGGGGGGGAAACGGCGCCGTCCATGATCCTAGCTCAGAAGCTTTCTGGCCTTGTGCAAGGCCTCAATAAACACATCGACTTCATCCAGCCGATTATAGCACGCAAAACTCGCGCGCGCCGTGGCGGTAACACCCAGGCGCTTCATCAGCGGCTGCGCGCAATGATGCCCCGCCCGCACGGCCACGCCCTGGCGATCCAAGATCTGGGCGACGTCATGGGGGTGTGCGCCTTGCATCGAGAACGCGATGATGGCGCCCTTGTCCGGCGCTTGGCCATGAAGCTGCACCCAGTTTAGCCCGCTTAGCGCGTCCATGGCGCGGTCGCGCAGCGCCGCCTCGTGCGCTTCGATCGCGGCGCGGTCCTGGCTCTCATACCAATCGATCGCCGCTTTCAGACCAATCGCCTCCAGGATCGGCGGTGTGCCAGCTTCGAAGCGATGCGGCGGCTCGTTGTAAATGACGCGCTCCTGCTCGACGATGTCGATCATCTCGCCGCCGCCTTCGAAGGGCGGCATAGCCATGAGCCGGTCGCGCTTGCCGTAGAGAACGCCGATGCCCGTCGGCCCATAGAGCTTGTGGCCGGTGAAAGCGTAGAAATCGACATCGAGCGCCGAGACATCGACGCGCATGTGAACTGCCGCCTGGCAGCCGTCGAGCAGCACCGGCACGTCCTTCGCGTGCGCGATGCGCACGATTTCCGCCGCCGGCGTTTTCACGCCAAGCACGTTCGACATGTGCGTCAGCGCGACCATTTTCGTGCGCGGGCCAATCAGCGCGTCGAGCGCTGCGGTGTCGATGCCGCCATCCGCGTCGATGTCGAGCCAGCGCAGCACTGCGCCCTTACGCTCGCGCAGCATGTGCCAGGGTACGATGTTGGCGTGATGCTCCATCACCGAGACGATGATCTCATCGCCGGCTTTCACGTCGAGGCCGGCGGCGACGATATTGATCGCCTGCGTCCCGCCTTTGGTGAAAACAATGCATTCAGGGGTCGCGCCAATATAACGCGCCACAGTCTCGCGCGCTGCTTCGAACGCGTCCGTGGTTTCGTTGGCGAGCGCGTGGAGCCCGCGGTGGACGTTGGCGTAACTGCCGCGCATAGCGGCGGCCATCGCCTCGATGACGGCTTCCGGCTTTTGAGCGCTGGCCGCATTGTCGAGATAGACCAGCGGCCGGCCGTGGACGTCGCGCGACAGGATGGGGAAATCGGCGCGGATCGCGTCAACATCGAACGGCCGCTTGATCAGGGGGGCGTTCATGACCTGCCGCCGATCAGCCAAGTCCGTATGCGCCCGGCTAATTCCGCGCGTACATCCTCGTTCAGCGCCGCGGGAATTGCTTCGACCAAGAAGCTCTCGATCAATAGGGCACGCGCCTCGGCTTCAGGGATGCCGCGCGAGCGCATATAGAACAGCGCGCGCTCGTCGAGGCCGCCCGCCGTGTTGCCGTGCGCGCACTGGACGTCGTCGGCGTGGATCATCAGCTCGGGCTTGGCGAAAATTTCGGCGCCTGCTTCGAGCAGCATGCCATGGTGATACTGGCGCGCGTCCGTTTTCTGAGCGCCGCGCTCGACCAGAATTCTGCCCTGAAACACGCCGCGGCCGCCCTTGCGCGCCGCGCCTTTGATGAGCTGACGTGTCTCGCCGCCGCGTTCGCGGTGATCGATCACGGAGGTGAGGTCCGCGTGGCGGTCGGCGTTGCAGAGATAAACGCCGTTGAGTTCGACACGCGCATCAGCACCCGCGACATCGACGTGAGTTTCAATCCGCGCAAGCTTGCCGCCCTCCGCAAGCACGAACTGACGAAACGATCCGCGCGACTCGACCCGGACACGGCACATCGAGAGCGTGACCCCTTCAGCGCTTTGCAGCACCACGCGGGTCAAGGCGCCGCCCTCAGCGACGCTCCATTCGCTCGCGCTCGCGCCGATACCAGCCACATGATCCAGCCGCTCGATCACCAGGCGGTGTTCCCCTGCTGCGACCGAGCCACGCAGGGTGTCGGGCGCCAAGCGCTCGATGATGTCGCGTCCATCGCGCAGCGTCGGCGCCTCATCGCCCAATGCCGCACGCAGGTCGGAGTATTTCCACGCCTCGGTGCGGCGGTTCGGGAGCAGCGCCGGTTCGCTCACGCGGCCCTCATGTAGCGGTCATAGCCTTCGCGCTCGAGTTCGAGCGCGAGTTCCGGCCCGCCGCTGGCGACGATGCTTCCCTTGGCGAGAACATGCACACGGTCGGGCTTGATGTAGTCGAGCAGCCGCTGATAGTGCGTGATGACAAGCATGGCGCGATCGGGCGCCCGCAGTGCGTTGACGTTCTGCGCCACGATCTTCAGCGCATCGATGTCGAGGCCGGAATCGGTTTCGTCGAGGATCGCAAAGCGCGGCTCCAGCACCGCCATCTGCAGCGCCTCGAACCGCTTCTTCTCCCCGCCCGAAAAGCCGACATTGAGCGGCCGCTTCAACATCTCTTGGTCGATCTTCAACCCGTCGGCTTTTGCGCGCATCAGCTTCAGTAGTTCGGGCGCCGGCATGGGCGGCTCCCCGCGCGAGGCGCGTTGCGCGTTGATGGCCGCTTTCAGGAACGCGATCGCCGAGAGCCCCGGAATTTCGATGGGATATTGGAACGAGAGGAAGAGACCCGCCGCGGCCCGTTCTTCAGGTTTCAGCGCCAGCAGATCGAGATCATCGAGTTTAGCCGAGCCCGCTGTCACGGCGTAGCCGTCGCGTCCGCTCAATGCGTAGGCCAATGTCGATTTGCCGGAGCCGTTCGGCCCCATGATGGCGTGCGTTTCGCCCGCCGGCACGCTGAGCGACAGGCCTTTAATGATCTCGGTGTCGCCAACGGTGACGTGAAGATCTTTGACTTCAAACACGCGGATTTGCTTTCTTGTAATCGGCGACCGTGCGGGTCTTGTCGCCTTTGGCAGTCGCCACCGTGATGAACCATCCGGCCGCCACGAAGGCGCACACCGCGAAGAGAATGGCGCCCTGGAGCAAATCACCGCTGGCGCCCATCCAGGCGAAGGCCATGCCGCCGATGAGCAGCGCGACGATGAACACGGCAGTCGCGGCAAAGCCCTTCCAGTGCACCGGCGCAAATGTATTGCGCCGGTCGCCAACAGCAAAGCGCCGTGCGAACCAATATTCCGGTTGCGTGCTCATCACGGACACAGCCCCGTCGTCCACTCGCCGGGCGCGGCGCCGCGCGCACATTGCATGCGCCGATACGCGTTGGTGGGATACCAGCCGTCGGGCTCGCGGCGGAACTCAACGCGCACGTGGCCGGCTGACACAGAATCGTCCGCCAGGCCAGTGCGAACGATGTCGGCGATGGCGCCGTCGCCTTCTTCGCGGACGCTAAGGTGCACGTTGGAGCCCTCCGTCATTTCCGGTCCGAGCAGCGGGTCGAGTGCATCCATAACGCTCGGCGCGCCGAATACGCCGACTTCGCTGGGTTCGATCGCCGTGAAGAGGTCGCTTGGTGCGCCAAGCAAGGACGCCTCCACCGGCGGCAGCTCGTTGCGCTCAGCGCCGCCAATTTCAGTTTCCTCATCAGGCGCGATGATCGCACCGCCATCGCCCTGCCCGCTTGGTTGATTTTGCCCACAGGCCGCTAGCGCCAGCGCCAGAGCCACAAATCCGTACCGCACAATGCTCATCCCACGCTCCCCTCGAGGCTGACTTCCAGCAGCTTTTGCGCTTCCACCGCAAATTCCATCGGTAGTTTCTGCAGCACTTCGCGCACGAAGCCGTTCACCAGCAGCGCCACGGCGGCTTCCTCGGGAATGCCGCGCGTGCGGAGATAGAACAGCTGATCGTCCGACAGCTTTGTCGTCGTCGCCTCATGCTCGAACTGGGCGTCGGGCGTGCGCGTCTCGACATAGGGCACGGTGTGCGCAGCGCATTGATCGCCGATCAGGAGCGAGTCGCACTGGGTGAAATTACGCGCGCCGCTGGCTTTGGCGTGCGCCGAAACGAGGCCGCGATACGCGTTCGAGGAGCGCCCGGCGGCAATGCCCTTCGAGATGATCCGCGAGCGCGTGTTCTTGCCCAGATGGATCATCTTGGTGCCGGTGTCGGCCTGCTGGCGCCCGTTGGTGACGGCGATTGAATAGAACTCGCCGACGCTGTCGTCGCCGCGGAGGATGCAGCTGGGATACTTCCACGTGATCGCGGAGCCGGTTTCGACCTGCGTCCAGCTGATCTTTGCGCGGACACCGCGGCAATCGCCGCGCTTGGTCACAAAATTATAGATGCCGCCTTTGCCCTCGCTGTCGCCCGGCCACCAATTCTGCACGGTGGAATATTTGATCTCGGCATCATCGAGCGCGACCAGCTCAACGACAGCGGCGTGCAGTTGGTTCTCATCGCGCATCGGCGCGGTGCAGCCTTCTAGATAAGAGACGTAGGCGCCCTTGTCGGCGATGATCAACGTGCGTTCGAACTGGCCCGTGCCTTGGGCGTTCATACGGAAATAGGTCGAAAGCTCCATCGGGCAGCGCACGCCAGGCGGCACATAGACAAACGAGCCGTCGGAGAAGACGGCGCTGTTGAGCGTGGCGAAGAAATTGTCCGAGCTCGGCACCACCGTGCCCAAATACTGCTTCACCAGTTCGGGATGCTCCCGCACCGCTTCGCTCATCGAGCAGAAGATGACGCCGGCCTTGGCCAGTTCGTCTTTGAACGTGGTGATCACCGAGACGCTGTCGAACACGGCGTCGACCGCCACGCGCGGCGCGCCTTCGACACCAAGCAGCACTTCGGCTTCCCTGAGCGGAATACCGAGTTTCTTATAGGTCTCGAGGATTTCCGGATCGACGTCGTCCAGGCTCTGGTACTTTGCGCCGGACTTTGGGGCCGCATAATAGCGGGCGGCCTGATAGTCGATCGGCGGATAATGGACGAGCGCCCAGGTCGGCTCCTCCATGGTCTTCCAGCGGCGGAAGGCTTCCAGCCGCCACGCCAGCATCCAGTCCGGCTCTTCTTTCTTGGCCGATACGTAGCGGACGGTGTCCTCGTTCAGGCCGGGTGGCGCCAGTTCCTGTTCGAGCTCGGTGACAAAGCCGTGCTTGTACTTCTCGCCTTCCAGCGCGCGCGCGGCGGCGACGGTGTCCTTGTCTATCGCTTCTTTAACCGCGCTCATGCCGCCGCTCCTTGCAGCGAGCGCCGTGCGCCGATCTTGTTCAGCGCGTACAGCGCCTCATCGACGTCCGAGTCTTTCGACTCATGGCCGAAACTCACGCGCAGCGCCGCCTTGGCCAATTCTGGCGCGACGCTCATCGCCGCCAGCACGCGGCTGGAGCGCACCTTGCCCGACGAACACGCAGCGCCGGAGCTGATAGCCACGCCTTCAAGGTCCATGGCGATCACCGCCGTCTCGGCGTTAATCCCGGGAAGCGCGAAGTTCGAGGTGTTGGGCAAACGCGGCGCGTCAGCGCCGAACACGACCGCATCTCGCGGCAAGCCGGCCTCGAACCGGTCACGCAAGGCACGGACGCGCGCGCTGTCACTGGCGAGTTCCTGTAGCGCCCATTCGACCGCCACGCCAAAGCCCACAAGCGCGGCGCCGTTCTCGGTGCCCGGCCTGCGCCCGCGTTCTTGACCGCCGCCGAAGCGCGC
>JACMMP010000220.1 GCA_014378995.1 Hyphomonadaceae bacterium | reverse complement strand
GCGCCAGCTGCTGCGAGCGCCAGCACCAAGGCCGTACCCATGCCGACGCCGCGCCCGCGAGGCTCCTCGCGGTAGGGCTCGTACTCAACGTCGATCGGCTCGGCGCGTCCGCGCTCTGCGTCGTCGTCTCTGCTCATAGGGACTCCCCAGTCTTTGCCGCGACGTTCCGCATTTCGGGCGGGAAATGAGTCGCGGCCGCGCGCCGAATCTAGGCCCCTCACCGAAGCCGCTCAAGCGATTGCGCCAGTGGGGATGCCTCAGCCCTGGAGTAAAGCCGCCAGCAGCGCCTCTTCCCGTGGCGCGGGCGCCACGATTATGCGTCTCCATGCGGTTTTCCGCGCCGCTACCGCCACCGCTTCGCTCATGCACGCGGCGATGAGGCTGGCTGCGTTCGGCGCGCCTAGCGAAACGAACGTTTCGGCGGCGCGCGCGCTGTGAAACAGCACCGCGTCCAGCGGCTCGGCAAACGCCTCCGGCAGGGCGTGCGCCGCCACCGACGCAAACGCCAGCCGCCGCTCATAGGAAAACCCAGCCGCTCTAAGTTCGGCCGCGAGATCGCCGGCGACATGATCGCCCGCAATGTGGATGAGCTTGCCGCCGCCGGGATCGAGCGTCGCTTTCGCCAGCGCCGCCAGCGCGTTCACGTCGCCGTCGGCGGAGCGCACATTGATGAACCCCGCCTCACGCGCCGCCGCCGCGGTCGCATCGCCCACCGCCAGCACGATGCGCGTGCGTGCGCCGCGCGCATCTGGAAAAGCGCGCACGCCATTGCTGCTCGTAAAGATGATCGCCTGCGCGCCTTCGGTGTTGGTGTCGTACCCGCACGGCACGATCGTCAATAACGGCGCCACCACGGGATCGGCGCCCAACACGCGCAACCGCTCCGCCGTGCGCGCAGTTTCAGGCAAAGCCCGCGTGATCGCCACGCGCATCATTTATCCAACAAAATCGCGTCGCCAGCTTCATCACGGATGTCATGACCGAGCTTCAGCCCGAGCGCGCGCGCCTTCGCTACGCGGTCGTCGCCTAGTGTAATCATCGCATCGCGCCGCCAGCGCGACGCGCCATCCGGCGTCAACGCTTCGCCGAGAAACGACATCGCATCGCCCTCAACCCGCGCCAGCGCCGCAATCGGCGTGCGGCACGACCCATCGAGCGACGTCAAAAAAGCGCGCTCCGCTTCGATTTCCACGCGCGCGTGTGCGTTTTCGAACGGCGCCAACGCATCGCGCACGCGCGCATCGTCATCGCGCGCCGTGATCGCCAGCGCGCCCTGGCATGCAGCAGGCGGCATCTCTTGAGGATCCAGTAAGCTCGCCGCGCGCGCTTCCAAGCCGAGCCGTTTTAGTCCCGCGAAAGCCAAGAACGTTGCGTCCGCGTCGCCCGCTTCAAGCTTCGCCAGCCGGGTATCGACATTGCCGCGCAGCGTCGCGACGCGCAGATCGCCGCGCGCGAACAGCACTTGCGCTTGGCGCCGCAGGCTCGCGGTGCCGACCACCGCGCCGGGCGCCAGCTCCGCAAGCGTCCCCGCCTTCAAGCTCACGAACGCATCGCGCGGATCTTCACGCTCCGGCACACACGCCATCGCGATCCCGTCAGGCAGATGCGTCGGCAAATCCTTCAGCGAATGCACGGCAAGATCGATGCGCCCTTCAAGCAGCGCCTCGTCCAGCTCCTTCGTGAACAGGCCCTTGCCGCCGGCTTCGATCAAGCGCCGATCCTGGATGCGATCGCCGCTCGTGGTGATCGGCACGATCTCGAGCGCGTCTACCGCAACGCCCATCAATGCCGCCCAGCGCGCGCGCGTTTGCGCCGTCTGCGCCAGCGAAAGCTTCGAGCCGCGCGCGCCAATGCGGAAGAGAGTGGTCATGGGAATAAGGCAGTAGGGCAGTACGGCAGTACGGCAAAGAGCTACAGACGCTTATTGCCTTACTGCCGTACTGCCATATTCCCTTGCGCATGAGGCCGCTCACCATCCTCGGCATCGAAACCAGCTGCGACGAAACCGCGGCCGCGGTGCTGCGCCTGGACCAAGCCGGCCCGCATGTCCTTTCCGACATCGTGCTCGGCCAGGCCGCGCAGCACGCGCCCTATAAAGGCGTCGTCCCAGAAATCGCCGCGCGCGCCCATGTGGAGGGGCTGGACGGCGTCATCGCCGCCGCCATGCGCGACGCGGGGCTGGGCTATGGCGATCTCGACGGCGTCGCCGCCACCGCAGGGCCGGGCCTGATTGGCGGGGTCATGGTTGGGCTACTGGCCGGCAAGGCCATCGCGCTGGCGCATGACAAGCCGCTCATCGCCGTGAACCACCTCGAAGGCCACGCGCTTTCCCCGCGGCTTTCGCCGGGCGGGGCGACCTTTCCCTATCTGCTGCTGCTGGTCAGCGGCGGGCACTGCCAATTCATCTCGGTGCTGGATGTCGGCGTCTATCGGCGCTTGGGCTCAACTCTGGACGACGCCTTGGGCGAAGCTTTCGACAAACTCGCCAAGCTGCTCGACCTCGGCTTCCCCGGTGGGCCGCTCGTAGAAAAAACCGCGCAAAATGGCGATTCCAAGCGCTTTGCGCTGCCGCGCCCCCTGCTTGGCCGCGATGGCTGCGACTTTTCCTTCGCCGGGTTGAAAACCGCCTGCGCGCGCGAAGTCGAGCGCCTCGGCCCGCTTACCGAGCAGGACAAAGCCGATCTCTGCGCCAGCTTCCAGGCGGCGGTCTGCGACATTGTCGAGGACCGCACCCGCAATGCGATGCGCATGTTCGATGGCGTTTGGGGAGCGAAAGGGCGGCTGGTTGCGGCGGGAGGCGTTGCATCCAACCAGGCGATCCGAAGCCTGTTGAAGGCTCTGGGGGAGGAGCGCGGCTACGATTTCACAGCCCCGCCGCTTCGCTGGTGCACCGACAACGCCGCGATGATCGCGTTGGCGGGTGCTGAAAGACTGCGGCTCGGATTCAGTGACGACCTGTCATTTCCGGCGCGGCCACGTTGGCCGCTCGACGACGAGGCAGCCCGTCTGCGCCCCAGCCACAAGCCGGGGCGCAAAGGCGCGAAAGCCTGAAGCCGATTTAGGCGACGACGCGTGCGGCCGTGAACAAAAGCGGCGCGAAAGCGGTCGCAACCAGCGCGACGGCGATCACCAGAGCCAGCGCTTTGGCAGTCGAAGGCAGATCTTGAGCAGACATCCGAAATTCCCCACATCAGGTTCGATGTTGCATATGCGAGCATCGATGGGGGTGAAATGGGCCCTAGCGAGCCGCTTTAGTAGGTCTATTTGACCAGTTCAGTTATGCAGAAACGGAGGCCATTCGTTAATTACCCCTCCGTTAATGCAGACAAAGAGTAGGCGCGGAGGGGTGAACCTCCGCGCCTGGAAGACCTTCGGCGAGCTGGGAGCCACGCCTTAGGCAGCAGTCAGAGAACGATCCGCGCGGCGGTTTCGACGATCGGCGCGGCAGCCGTGGCGAACAACGTGGCGGCGGCCAGGATGAAGGTCGTCATCAGCAGGAAAGAGGGGCGAAGGTTGGTCATTGGGCGGCTCCAGGGCTCTAGAAGTTCGATGAACCATATGTACCACCCGCCCGACTATTGATCAATGAATAAATCAGATTTTGTTCAGTGATCCAGTCGAATTGCGTAGTCGCAACTACATTTCTTGCGCCTTCTTTCCCCGCGCCTCTGCGCCGCGCGCGTAGAGGCCTTGGAGGATCATGTTCATTACGCCGTCGAATTCGCGCTCCAGCTTCGGAAGCGTCAGCTTGGAGAACAGTTGCGGGATGCCGAATTTGAGCGTCGCGGCCTGCAGCATCTCGGCTAGAAATTCGGCGTCGCCCTTGGCGAAGATACCGCTCTCCATGCCCTCTTCGATCACTGCGGTGATGCCCACGCGCTCCAGCGCGATCAGTTCGTTCATGAACACCGGCCGTTCGCGCGAAAGAACCTCGGCAACCTCCAGAATTTTCGCGTTATCTTCGAACATCTGGAAGTTTTCACGCATCCGCTTCAGCAGCATTTCCTTCAAGCGTTTGTCGGGCGGCCAGTCTTTGCGGCGGCCCACTTGCGCCATCGCCGTGTGTTCTTCTGCGTAATGCTTGCGCGCCATGGCTTCAGCGATGTCGATCTTGGCTTCGAAGAAGCGATAGATGTTGCCTGGCGACATGTCGCAATCGGAGGCGATTTCGGCCATGGTGGTTTTACCGTAGCCGTAATGCTTGATGCGGTTTATGGCCGCTTCAAGGATGCGGTCGCGAGTGGCGGCTTTTTCGTCCATCCCAGACGCTACCGGGTTTTGGCTGAACGATCAATGAAGGATTCAGGGGCTTGATCAAGGCGTACGAGAGCGTCGGAGTGGTTGGCGCCGGCGCCTGGGGCACCGCGTTGGCGCAGGTCGCCGCCGCCGCCAAGCGCGCCGTCACCATCTGGGCGCGCGAGCCCGAAGTGGTCGAGGGCATCAACCAGGCGCGTGAAAACCCGCTTTTCCTTCCCGGCGTGCGCCTCAACCCGGTAATCCGCGCCACCGACGATCTGGAGGAGCTGGCCAGCGCCGACCTCATCTTGGCGGTCCCGCCGGCCCAGCACATGCGCGCCACGCTTCAGGCGCTGAAGCCGCTTCTGGCGCCCGGCGCGCGGGTTGTGCTGTGCGCCAAGGGCGTCGAGCGCGGCACCCTGGCGCTGATGACGGACGTGCTGAGGGAGGAAATCCCGGAACTCACCCCCGCTGTCCTCTCCGGCCCCGGCTTTGCCAAGGACGTCGCCCGCGGCCTGCCCACCGCGACCACGATCGCCAGCCCCGATCAGCACCTGGCGCAGCGCATCGTCGCCACCATCGGCCTCCCCACGTTCCGCCCGTACGTCGCCGACGATCTCGTCGGCGCCGAAATCGGCGGCGCGGTGAAGAACGTCATCGCCATTGCCTGCGGCGTTGCGGAAGGGCGCAAGCTGGGTGACGGCGCCCGCGCCGCGCTCATCACCCGGGGCTTTGCCGAACTCACCCGCCTCGGCCTCGCCATGGGCGGCAAAGCCGAAACGCTCTCCGGCCTCTGCGGCCTGGGCGACCTGGTGCTCACCTGCGCCTCGCTCACTTCGCGCAACACTTCCCTGGGCGCCGCGCTCGGGGAGGGGCGGGCGCTCGCAGACATTCTGGCTGAACGCCGCTCCGTCGCCGAAGGCGCTGAGAGCGCCCCGGCCGTGGTCGCGCTCGCGCGAAAGCACAATGTCGATATGCCGATCTCGGCCGCGGTCGATGACATCATCGCCGAACGCATCAGCATCGACGAAGCCATCACCGCTTTGCTGTCGCGCCCGTTCAAAGCGGAAGGCGTGTGACGCCGCTCGCCCGCCTCGACGCACTGCCCGATCCGTGCGCCATCGTCGTTGAGACCGAACAAGGCGGCGCGCGCCTCTCCCTCATTCTCACCCGCAGCGGCGATCGCGTCAGCGCATTCCGCAACAAATGTCCGCACGCCGGCTACCCACTGCAACGCGCTGACGGCCGCATCGTCATCCAAGAAAACCGCTACCTCGTCTGCAGCGCCCACGGCGCCAGCTTCACTCTCACCGAGGGCGCTTGCGCCGGCGGGCCGTGCAATGGCGACGGGCTGGAGCGTGTAGCAGTTGAAGTGCGTGACGGCTTAGTGCTGCTGCGTTGAACTTTCGTCATCTTGGGGCTCGCGAAGCGAGAGCCCAGGATGACCTACCTTAAGCTTCTTCCCGCTTGCGCCGCATCAGCACGAACCCAGCGATCGCCAGCACGATGACGCCCAGCGCCACCCAAGGAAACCAACCGGCCAAGCCGCCGAAGGCGGTTTGCGTTTCGCCTGTAGCAGCCGCGATTTCCGCGGCCGGCGCAGCGTTCGGCACGCCTGTCACCAGGCCCGGCACCGAGTAGGTGGAAACCGTATCGCCCGCCGCTTCGAAATCAGCATGGCGGCGCCCTTCGCGGAAGGAGAGCATGCCGCGCAACGCCGCCGCCGCCGCTTCGATCTGCGCCATTTGATCGAGGCTGCCGATCGAGGTCAGCCCGGCGACGCCGGCGCGGCCAAGCACTTTTTGTTCGTGACGCAAATCCTTGCCTTGCGACCCCGGCGCAGCGACGCGCTCGGCCCACAGCATGTGCGGCATGGCCGCATCGAACGCAGGGACCGCCGCAAAGCCTTCGAACATGCGGCCTTGGCTCGTGCGCGCCTCGCGGACGTCGACTTCCAGATTGGCGTCGCTTAAGCCTGACGCCGTCTCCGGCTGAACATAGCCAATCGCGTCGTAGCTGATGATCGTGGCCCACGTGCCAGCCGCACGCACGTCATCGCGCGCGCGCGCGAGCATGCCGAGCACCTCGCCCCTCGGGGCCGCGGCGCTGTTGCGCTCCATGAAGGCTTGCGCTTCCTCGGCCGAATAATAGCGATAGCCTTCAGGCACGTTGAGCGAGAGGCCGCGGTCCAGCGCAATGGCGCCGCTTCGGCCTTGCGGCGCGCTTGCCGTTTCCGCCGCAGCCGCG
>JACMMP010000219.1 GCA_014378995.1 Hyphomonadaceae bacterium | reverse complement strand
TGCGCGCGGGCAAGCTCGGCGTGGCGCACGTTGCAGAGGATGAGCGGCGGCGCGAACGTGATCGCGCCGGCGGCGCCCTTCACGCGCAGGGCGGTTTCGGTGAACAGCGAAGCATCGCCCCCGCTCAGCGCATGGAATTGCTTTGGCCGCGCCTGGGTGGACACCGGCCAAAGCCGCGTGCCGGCGCCGCCGGACATGATGGCGGGGATGATGCGCGTGGTCATGAAATAGTGTGGCCTGCCTTGCTCAGTCGCAAAAGGTGAGCCGAGGTGAAATCGGCGTCTGTGCCCAAACGGGACGTTTCAAATTGACACCCATGCCCGGGGCTCAGCGCGCGATCCTCTCGGCGATCTTCGCCACGATCGCCTCCGCCGCGTCGGCGGGGCTAGTGATCGCTGCATCGATATGTATTTCGGCATGCTCGGGCGCTTCGTAGGGCGAGTCGATGCCGGTGAAGTTTTTGAGCTGTCCAGCGCGGGCTTTTTTGTAGAGGCCCTTCGCGTCGCGCTCTTCCGCTACGGCGAGCGGCACATCGACGAACACTTCGAAAAATTCGCCGTCCTTAGCGAGGCTGCGCGCCAGTTCGCGTTCCGCCCGGAACGGAGAAATAAAGGCCACTAAAACGATCAGCCCAGCGTCGGCCATCAGCTTCGCCACCTCCGCGACACGGCGGATGTTTTCGACGCGGTCGGCCTGGGTGAAGCCAAGGTCGCGGTTTAGGCCGTGGCGGATGTTGTCGCCGTCGAGCAGCACGGTATGGCGCCCGAGCGAGACCAGCCGCTTCTCCACCAGATTGGCGATGGTGGATTTGCCGGCGCCGGAGAGGCCGGTGAACCAGAGGATCGCTGGCCGCTGCGCTTTGATCGCGGCGTGCGCATCGCGGTCGATCTCCAGCGCCTGCCAATGCACATTGTGCGCGCGGCGCAGCGCGAAATGGATGAGCCCGGCGCCCGCGGTTTCGTTCGTGTCCTGATCGATCAGGATGAAGCCGCCGGTCTCGCGGTTCTGTTCGAACGGATCGAACGGAATGTCGCGGTCGAGGCTGATATTGCAGACGCCAATGGCGTTGGGTTCGAGCTGCTTGGCGGGTGTCTGCTGGAACGTGTCGATGTCGAAGGCGTGGCGGATTTCGGTGATCGTGGCGTTCGCCTGCGCCGCGCCAATCTTCATCGTGTAGCGCCGGCCCGGATAAAGCGGCGTGTCGCTCATCCAGATAATGCTGGCCTGGAATTGGTCGGCGATCTCGCACGGCGCATCGGCGGCCGCGATCACGTCGCCGCGCGAGCAATCGACTTCGTGGTCGAGCGTGAGCGTCACCGATTGCCCCGCGACGGCGCGTTCGAGATCGCCGTCGGCGGTGACGATGCGGGCGATTTTAGCAGTGCGCCCGGAGGGAAGAATGCGCACGGCGTCGCCCGGCTTTGCCGCGCCGGACGAGAGCCGCCCGGCAAAGCCGCGGAAATCCTGGTCCGGGCGCACGACGCTCTGCACCGCCATGCGCAGCGGCTTGTCGGCGCGGTCGCTCTCGCGCGGCTCAGCGCTTTCGAGCAATTCGATCAAGGTTGGGCCATCGTACCAGGGCGTCGCCGCGCTGCGCGTTGCGACATTGTCGCCGCTGACGCCGGAAACGGGGATCGCCGCAAGCCGCGGCAGGTCGAGCGCGCCGGCCAGCTCGACAAAGTCCGCGACGATTTCGTCGTACCGCTCGCGCGCATAGCCGATCAGATCCATCTTGGTGATGGCGAGCACGACTTGTTTGACACCCATCAGCGAAGCGATGAAGGCGTGCCGCCGCGTTTGCGTCAGCACCCCCTTGCGCGCATCGATCAGCAGCACCGCGACATCGGCGTTGGACGCGGCAGTCGCCATGTTGCGCGTGTACTGGGTGTGGCCGGGGCCGTCGGCGACGATGAACTTGCGCGTCTCCGTAGCGAAATAGCGATAGGCGACGTCGATCGTGATGCCTTGTTCGCGCTCGGCCATCAGCCCATCGACGAGCAGCGCGAAATCCAGCTCGCCGCCGCGCGTGCCGGCTGTTTTGGAATCGCGTTCAAGCGCCTCAAGCGTGTCATCCGGGATTGAGCCGAGATCGTACAGCAGCCGCCCGATCAACGTAGACTTGCCGTCATCGACGGAGCCGCAGGCGACGAGCCGCAGGAGCGTCTTTTCGGCCATTAAAAATAGCCTTCCTGCTTCTTCTTCTCCATCGAGGAGGGCGTGTCGCTGTCGATCAGCCGGCCTTGGCGCTCACTGGCGCGCGAAGAAAGAATTTCACGTATGATGTCCGCGACGCTTGCCGCGTCGCTTTCGACGGCGCCGGAGAGCGGGTAGCAGCCGAGTGTGCGAAAGCGCACGCGTTTGACTTGCGGCGTCTCGCCGGGCTCAAGCCGCATGCGCTCGTCATCGACCATGATCCAGGCGCCCGAGCGTTGCACGACTTTTCGTTCAGCTGAAAGATAGAGCGGGATGATCGGGATGTTCTCCGCTTCGATATATTGCCAGACATCGAGCTCGGTCCAGTTCGAGAGCGGGAAGACGCGGAAGCTTTCGCCGGGGCGCTTCTTGGTGTTGTAGAGGCTCCAAAGTTCGGGGCGCTGGTTCTTTGGATCCCAGCGTTGGTGTGCTGAACGCAGCGAAAACACGCGCTCCTTGGCGCGGCTTTTCTCCTCATCGCGCCGGGCGCCGCCGATGGCTGCGTCGAAACCGTACTCGGTGAGCGCGCGGCGCAGACCTTCGGTTTTCCAGACCTGCGTGTGCGTTTCCGAGCCGTGGTCGAACGGATTTACGCCGCGCTCCACCGCGTCGGGATTGCGGTAGACGACAAGATTGTGCGCCGCCGCGGCGGCGTCGCGCATCGCGTACATATCGCGGAATTTCCAGGTCGTATCGACGTGCAGAAGTGTGAACGGCTGCTTGGCGGGAAGGAACGCCTTCTTCGCCAAGTGCAGCAACACGCCGCTATCCTTGCCCATCGAATAGAGCATCACCGGCCGCTCTGTCTCGGCAGCCGTCTCGCGCAGGATGTGGATGCTTTCCGCTTCGAGGGCCTGAAGATGCGTGAGCGTCTCAGACGCCATAATAGCCTCGATACCAATCGACGAAGCGTTGCACGCCGTCCTCGATCGGCGTCTTCGGCGCAAAGCCGACATCGCGCATCAGCGCATCGACGTCAGCGAACGTCGCCGGCACATCGCCCGGCTGCATGGGCAGGAAGCTCTTGATCGCTTTTTTTCCGGTTGCCTGCTCGATCGTTTCGATCAGCCGCATCAGCTGCACCGGCTCGTTATTGCCGATATTGTAGATGCGATAGGGCGCGTTAGAGGTCGCCGGATCGGGCGCATCGCCGCGCCAATCGGGATTGGCCGCCGCCGGGCGATCGCCGACGCGCAGCAAAGCTTCGACCACGTCATCGACGTACGTGAAGTCGCGCTGCATCTCGCCATTGTTGAAGACCTCGATCGGCCGGCCTTCGAGAATGGCGCTCGTGAAGAGGTGCATCGCCATGTCTGGCCGGCCCCACGGGCCATACACGGTGAAGAAACGCAGGCCCGTCGCCGGGATGCGGTAGAGGTGGCTGTAGCTGTGCGCGAGCAATTCGTTCGATTTCTTCGTCGCCGCATACAGGCTGAGCGGGTGATCTACGTTCTGGTGCACCGAAAACGGCATCTTCGTGCCCGCACCGTAGACCGAGCTTGAGGACGCGAACACCAGATGCTTCACGCCGTTATGACGGCAGCATTCGAGGATGTTCACGAAGCCATCGAGGTTGGAGCGCACATAAGCGTGTGGGTTCTGCAGCGAGTAGCGCACGCCCGCTTGCGCTGCGAGATTGAACACCAGATCGAACTTGTGCTGCGTGAACAGCGCCTGCAGGGGCTCATAATCGGCAAGATCAGCTTCAGTGAAGCTAAAGCCGGCATGTTCCTGAAGCGCCCTCAACCGCGCGCGCTTCAATTCGACGTCGTAATAGGCGCTCATATTGTCGAGGCCGACGACGGGTCGCCCGGCGCGCAATAGGCGCTCGGCCAAGTGAAAGCCGATGAAGCCAGCGGCGCCGGTCACCAGGACTGGATTCATCTACGCCAACGCCTCGCTTGCGCCTGCCTTAGCGCTCGTCGTTCGATACGCAGCGAGCTTCGCAAAAGCAATGCTTTGAGCCTCACGCGCGCGACCGCGCCAGCGCCGCGACCAAAGCTGCGGCGACGAAGATCGTCGCGTTCCACCATTCCTGCCATACGCCGAAGCTGAGATTGGCGATGATGCCGAGCGATGCGAGCGTCGCCGCGGCTGCGGCTGCGGCGGGGCGATTGGCGGCGAAGGCGCGCGAAAGCGCCCAGCCG
>JACMMP010000218.1 GCA_014378995.1 Hyphomonadaceae bacterium | reverse complement strand
CGCGCGCGCCGCCTTCGGTCTCCTCCAGCCGCTCGATCGTCGCGGCGATGACCATGCGGCGGCCGTCGCGGATGATCTCGACCGGCACTTGGGCGCCCACCGCCGCTTCGCCAACCATGCGCGTCAGCGAGCGGCTATCGCCTACATCGCGGCCGGCGAACTTCACCACCACGTCGCCCGGGCGCAAGCCCGCCGTGGCCGCTGGCCCGTTCGGCGTGATGCGCGTCACCAAGGCGCCGGTTTCGCCGTCATAGCCGGCGCGCTCGGCGGCGGCGCGATTGAGGTTTGCGAGCCTAACGCCAAGCCAGCCGCGCCGTGTTTCGCCATACCGCACGAGTTGATCGACGACGGGCCGCACGATCGATGTCGGCGTCGCAAAGCCGACGCCGACGCTATTGCCCGTCGGCGTCAGGATTGCGGTATTGACGCCGATCACTTCGCCATCTGAATTGAACAGCGGACCGCCGGAATTGCCGCGATTGATCGCGGCGTCGGTCTGGATGAAATCGTCATAGCGCCCGGCATCGATGTTGCGGTTGCGCGCGCTGACCACGCCTACGCTGAGCGAGCCGCCAAGCCCGAACGGGTTGCCGATCGCCAGCACGACGTCGCCGACCCGCGCGGTGTCGCTGTCGCCCATGTTCACGTAGGGCAGCGGCGTGCGCGCATGCATGCGCAGCACGGCGATGTCGGTCGCCGGATCGCGCCCGACGACCGTGGCTTCGAAGCGCTGGCCGTTTTGCAGGATCACTTCGATCGCATCGGCCGCTTCTATGACGTGATTGTTGGTCACAACCACGCCGTCGGCCGAGATGATGAAGCCAGAGCCCAGCGAATTGACCTGCGCGGCGCCTTCGCCCAAGCCTTCGTTGAAGCGCTCCATCGGCGAGCCGGGGGGAAAGCGCGGCAAATCCTCAACGCCTTCCACGCGCTGGGAGGTGGCGATATTCACCACCGCCGGCGAAAGCCGCTCGACGAGATCGGCATACCCCTCACGGGGCAGCTGCGACTGCGCCAGCGCCGGCGCAGCCGCGAACAATGCCAAAGCCGAAACGATTGGGCGCAACCGGAACATGCCGCGACACTAGTCGAGCGCGCGCTGCGCGCAATCGTCCGCGTCAGGCCGCAGGCGGATAGTTGAGTACGCTGTTTGTGGCACGTCATCCTGGGGCTCAGCGAAGCTGAGAGCCCAGGATCCAGGGGAAAAGCCGCTGCGTTTTCTGGATCCTGGGCTCGCACTGCGTGCGCCCCAGGATGACGGATGCATTACGCTCGGCGTTACCCCCGCCGCCGCTGCATGTAGCGGAAGAAGTCGCTGTCCGGCGGCACCACGATCGGGGTGCCGGCGTCGAGCGAGGTGTCGTAGGCGCGCATCGACCGGTAGAAGGCGGCAAATTCCGGATCGCGGTTGTAGGCGGTCGCAAAGATGCGCGACCGCTCGGCGTCGCCTTCGCCCATCAGGCGCTGGGCCTCCTGGTTGGCAGTGGCGCGAATGATCGCAGCGTCACGCTCGCCCTCGGCGCGAATGCGCCCGGCGACTTGCTCGCGTTCCGAGCGCATGCGGGCGTAAACGCCCTCGCGGGTTTCGTTCGGCAGGTCCGCCTGGCGGATGCGAACATCGATGACGCGGACGCCCAGTTCGGTCGCGGCGGACGCGTTGAGGTCGACCTCAACCGCTTGCATCAACTGCGCGCGGCGGCCGGAAATGATGTCGTTGGACGTTGCAGAACCGAGCGCGCGGCGCATCGCCGCTTCGGTGAAGGTCCGCAGCCGGGCCGCGCCCACAGCCTCGGAATTCGCACTTTGATAGAAGAGCCGCGCATCCATGATTTGCCAGCGGACGATGGCGTCAACGATCAACCGCTCCTGGTCCGAGGCGACGAACGCCTCGCCTTCGATGGCCGTGCCAAGGTTTCGCCGGTCGTACTTGATGACGCTTTCCACGAATGGCAGCTTGAAGTAGAGGCCCGGCTCGTTACGGCCGGGCGAGTTGATCACGCGCGTGTATTCGCCGAAGCGCAGAACGATAGCCTGCTGATCCTGGCGCACGATGAAGAGCGCGTTCATCACCACGATGAGCGCTGCGAAAACGATGATCGCGATGATGGGGAGACCTAACCGCATCAGCGTGTTCCTTCCGGCTGCGCAGTGGCTGGGCGGCGCACCATGCCGTCGAGCGGCAGATAGGGCACCGCGCCGCCGCGCTGGTCGAGAATGATCAGATTGCCGCGCTGGTACACGCGCTCCATGGTTTCCAGATAGAGCCGGTCTCGCGTGACTTGCGGGGCTTGGCGATATTCGGCGTGCACGGCGATGAAGCGTTGCCCTTCGCCGGTCGCTTCGCGAACGACGCGTTCGCGGTAGGCTTGCGCTTCGTTGATGATGCGGGCGGTGTCGCGCTCTGCGTTGTTGACGAGCGTGGACGCTTGCTGCCCGGCGATGACGACTTCGTTGAACGCCTCGATCACCAGCGGCGGCGCCGCGGCCACCAGCAGTTCGACTTGGTTCACTTGCACGCCGGATTCGTACTCATCCAGTGTCGCCTGCATCAATTGTTCGACACTGAGCTCAACGGCGCCGCGTTGCGTGGTGATAATCTGCTCGAGCTGGCCGCGGCCGATCACTTCACGCATCGCGCTCTCGGCGACTTGGCGCACGGCGCCCGGCTCGTTGCCGACGCCCACCGGATCGCGCACATTGAACGCGAACGCGACGGCGTCCTTGATGTTGTAATAGATGCGGAACTGAATCTGCACGAGGTTGCGGTCGCCTGTAATCATCAGGCTTTCATCGGCGATGTCGTTGATCTGGCCGTTATTGTCTTCTGCGAATCCGATCGTCTCGGTGCGCTGGCCAGTGACGTTGATCACACGGCGCGCCTCCATCGGCGCTGGCAGGTGCATGTGGATGCCGGGACCGGTCGAACGATTGTAATCGCCGAGCCGCGTGATCACCGCCTGCTCGCCTTCATCGACGGTATAGATGCCCGTCATCAGCCAGCCGACGAACAGCACGCCGGCGATGATCGGCCAGGAAATGCCGCGACCGCCGCCGGGCCGGCCGCCGCCGCCATTGCCGCCGCCCATATTGAAGCGTTCGCGCATTTGGCGAAGCCAGTCTTCGAGATCGGGCCCTTGCGGCCGCTGCGGGGTGCGTGGGGGTTGGCCCCACGGCCGGCGCGGACCGCCGCCCCATGGTCCTTGGCCGCCGCCTTGCTGGCCGCCGCCCGATTGGTCATTCCAAGGCATCAGAAATTCTTTCCCGCCCTACTTACGAAGCGCGCCTTCTGGCGGCTCACCAGGAAGCTTGCAGCGCCCCTGTGCGCGCCGATATGTGGCCCATGTTGTGAAGGATCAAGCATGAACAACCGGTTGGCGCTGATACGAGAACGCGTCGAACAGCGCCTCGACGCGATCCGCGACCCCGCCAGCGGCAAGGGTTTGTTCACGTCTGGGCGCATTTCGGGGCTCGACGTGCGCGAAGACGGCAAGGTCTCGTTCACACTCGAAGCGCCGGCCGATGTGGCGGAACATTATGTCGCGGTGCGTGATCGCGCCGACGCCGAGGTGCGCAAGGTGGATGGCGTCAGAAGCGTCACCGCCGTGCTCACCGCGCACGAGGCCAAGCCCCAAACGGCCGGCGCCAGTCCCGCCGGCATCGGCCGCGTCAAGCACGTGATCGCCGTCGCCAGCGCCAAGGGCGGCGTCGGCAAGTCGACCGTGGCGGTCAATCTCGCCTGCGCGTTCGCGGGGCTGGGCCTGAAAACCGGCCTGCTCGACCTCGATGTCTATGGCCCTTCCGCGCCCACTCTCCTTGGCATCGGCGCCCAGCGGCCGCAGATGAGCCGCGAGAAAGTTCTGGACACGCTCGACGCGCACGGCCTCAAAACCATGTCGATCGGCTACCTGGTCGATGCCGCTTCACCGATGATCTGGCGGGGCGCCATGGCCACCAGCGCCGTGCGGCAGATGCTCGACGAAGTCGCCTGGGGCGAACTCGACGTCTTGGTGCTCGACATGCCGCCAGGCACAGGCGACGTGCAGGTGACGTTGGTGCAGCGCGTGCCGCTCTCCGGCGCCGTGATCGTCTCGACGCCGCAGGAAGTGGCGCTGGCCGACGTGCGCCGCGGACTCGCCATGTTCGAGAAAACGCGCGCGCCGATCCTCGGCGTCATCGAGAACATGGCCTATTTCGAAACGCCCGACGGCAAGCGCACGCACATTTTCGGCGAAGGCGGCGCACGCCGCACCGCCGAAGCCGCCGGCGCGCCGTTCCTCGGCGAAGTGCCGATCGATATGAGTTTACGCGAAAGCTGCGACGCCGGGGCGCCCCTCGTTGCAACGCAGCCGAACCATCCCGTCTCAAAGCGCTTCATCGAAATGGCGCAGGCGGCGCTCGCGAACGTCTCGCGATTGAACAAACCCGCGCCGACGATCCAGGTGAAATAACGCCGCAGCTTTTCGCGCGTTCAACGCAATTTAAGCTGCTTGATTTCGGCTTTTGAGAGCTGGCGCTTGTCGCGGGCGTAAACCCCATCGCGCCCGTAGAGCTTTTCCGGCGCCATCGCCGACAGCCGGGCGCGGTGCACGACATCTTCGTACGCCTGCTGCGGCGGCGTCTTCGCCAGCTTCACTTCCCACCATGCGCCGTCAAACAGATGCAGCTGGGTCTTGGCGTCGACCACGCGCATGCGCAAAGCCAACTCGGCCTCGGCAGCGGCGCGCGCCTTGCGATAGCGTTCGTTCCAGTTCGCCCGTTTATCGTTCTTGCGCAGCAGGCCGGTGCGCGGGTGGACGTAATAGAGGCTGTAATCCTCGCTCAGTGGCCGCTCCCCGCCGAAACGCGGCGTCGCAACGACAACGCCGCCCTTCATCCGCGTCTTGATGGCGACGAAATCTTGCAAATGGTCGCGCACGTGCTGCTGCACGGTGGAGCTGGGTTTCAGATGCGCGCTGATCTCGGAATATACTTTGTCCCACGGCCGGCCGACGTTGGACGCGAGATAGCGCTTCAGCGGATTGAGCGTTTCGTTCAGCCGCTTGGTTTTTTGTTCGCGCCCTCGCGGTTCGCGCGTGCTTTTGACCGCGCGCACCGGGTCGCCGTCATCGTCCGTGAGCGCACGCGTGCGGCCGGGCTTTTTGCCCGCCGCCGAACGGCCGGACCGCGGCCGCTCGACAATGACTTTGGCCATGTCCTTGCGCATGGCGCGCGCATAAGCGCGGGCCAGCACGGGCGCAAGCAAATCCTGCGTTTCCCGGACAACCGTGCGCTAGCGCAGCTTTTGTCCGGACAACGGGATGTTAGCGCGGTGCGCCCAGCGGCTTGCGGGTTTGCTTGCGATATTTCGGCGCCGGGCCGTTGTTTGACCACACCGAATTGCCCTTGCGGTCGCGGCGGTCGCCCTCGTCGCGCGCCCGGCTCGGCGCGTGGCCTTGCTTGGCGTGCGCGGCGCCATGCGCTTCTGAAGCGTGATGCTTCTTCGGCGCATGCTTGCGGGCCGGATGCGGAGAGGAGGAACGCCCCGCCGGACCCTTCGGGCGCTGGACACGTTCGTCGGCGCGCGGCGCGCGCAGCGACATATCCGTCTCCATGACCGGCACGGCCTGTTTGGTCAGCCGCTCGATGTCCTTCAGGTACGCCCGCTCATCCGGCGCGCAGAACGAGATGGCGATACCTCCTGCCCCGGCGCGCGCGGTGCGGCCGATGCGGTGGACATATTGCTCCGGGACGTTCGGCAAGTCGTAATTGATGACGTGGCTGATATCGTCGACATCGATGCCGCGCGCGGCGACTTCAGTGGCGACGAGAATGCGCGTCTGACCCTTCTTGAAGCCGTCCAGCGCGCGCGTGCGCTGACCCTGGCTCTTATTGCCGTGGATCGCGTCGGCGTTGAAGCCGCCGCTTTCCAGCTTCTTGGCGACCCGGTCGGCGCCGTGCTTGGTGCGGGCGAAGACCAGCGCGCGCTTGACCGACTTATCGGCCAAAAGCGCATGCAGGAGATCCTGCTTCTTGGATTGATCGACGTGGATCACGGCCTGCTGGACGCGCTCGGCGGTCGTCGATTGCGGCGCAACCGAAACCTTCTCCGGGCTGTCGAGGAATTGCGCCGCGAGTTCTTCGATCGCCGCCGGCATGGTGGCGGAGAAGAACAGGGTCTGACGCTGGCGCGGCAGGATCGTCGCGATCCGGCGCAGATCGTGGATGAAGCCCATGTCGAGCATGTGATCGGCTTCGTCGAGGACAAGGATTTCCACCTTGTCGAGACGGATCGAACGCTGGCTGACGTGGTCGAGCAAACGCCCAGGCGTCGCGACCAGGATATCGACGCCGCGGAACATGGCTTGCTTTTGCTTATGCATCGACGCGCCGCCGAAGACGACGGTGGTCGAGAGGCCAAGGAAGCGCCCATAGGTGCGGAAGCTGTCGCCAATCTGCGCAGCGAGTTCGCGCGTCGGCGCGAGCACCAAAGTGCGGCACGATTTCTCGCCCGCGTGCTTACGGTCTTTGTGCAGGCGGTCGAGGATCGGCAGCGCGAACGCCGCCGTTTTCCCGGTGCCGGTTTGGGCGAGACCGATCAGGTCGCGGCCCTTCTGCACGATCGGCAGCGCCTGCAACTGGATCGGGGTCGGGATGGTATAGCCCTCGGCTTCTAGCGCCTTCAGGATCGGCGCGGAAACGCCGAGGTCTTGGAATGTGGTCACAATTGAACTTTCAGCCGCACGCATCCGCGCAGCGGCTCATCAGATCAGGAACGATGCGACGGCGAAGAAAGGCGGCGAGCTGCTACTTTTGCGCTCAAAGCCGAACGTCGATGGTGGCGTTCCGGGGGACCGCGTTCGCGTGGCGTCAAAAAGAGTTTTTGGGCCAGGAACGGTCGCTGACGCCGGATATCTAGGGAAATGGTTGAAAAGTCAATAACGCGAACGGCATAGCTGTCCTGCGCGGCGCGCCCGCAAGCGCCGGCGCGTTTGGCGGCGCCGGTCCGACGCAGTCGCCAGAATGGCCCGCAAGTCCGGTTGCCTGGAACTGGGCGGACTGAAAAGCCGTCGCTCCGACGCAAACGATGCGCTCGCCAACACCAATACAGGCTCATCGGGCATGGCGTCGTCCGGGATGCCGCCACCGTCGAAACTCAGCGCTGCGCCGGCGGAGGCGACGTCCATTCCGTGGGGCGCCAGCGAAGCACAGCCGCCGAGCCACGCCGCCGTCAGCACGACAAAGGCCAATCTGAGCATAGCGACCCCCGTAGCTATGAGGATCACCATACCGCAAGAGCGTCGCGCGCCTACAAAAATCGCTAAGCCACGTCTTCGACGAAGCCCTTCCAATTGCGCATGTAGGTCACGAATGCAGGCCCCAGGCCCTCTTCGCGCAAATAAGCTTCGCTGACGGGCGTTGCGACCGGCGTGAAGTTCGGGTCGGCCGCGACGCGCTTCGGCAAATCATGATGCAGGATCGCGACGCGCCCGATGATCGGAAAATCGAAGCCGGCGGCGAGCACGTCGCGCGCGTCTTGCGCGCTCATGATCTTGCCCGCCGCGCCGAGACGCACGTCGCCGCGTTCCAATTCGGTAAAGTACGACGCCAACGTCCGCCCCTTGAAGGCTTCCTCGTTCGGCTCCTTGGTGACGTCCCAGAGCGACATGTCGATATAATCGATCTTCGCGTCGCGCATCAGCCGCTGCGCCACGTCGCGGCTCTCCATCAGTTGGATGCCCCAGCGCTCCGGCGATAGGCGCACGCCGAGCGAAAAGCCGGGCTTGGTCGCCGCCCGCACGCCGTCGATAATCTCGAACAGGAAGCGCGCGCGATTTTCAGGCGAGGCGCCATACTCATCCTCACGCCGGTTAAGTTCGGGGCTGAGGAACGAGCAGATCAGATAGCCGTGCGCGCCGTGGAGTTCGACGCCGTCGAAACCAGCGCGCTCGGCCCGCTGCGCCGCCGCGATAAAGCAATCGCGCGAGACGCGGACTTCATCCAGCGTCATCGCTTCAGCTTTAAGCTTCTCATCCGCGGATGGCGCCTTTGCGCCGTTGAGTGAGCGTAAGCCGCTATGCTGCAGCTGGGCGACGGCGTGGCTGCCGTAGTCCTTGATCCCCGCCGCAAGCCGGGTCAGCCCCGGCAAATGCTTATCGTCATGAAAGCCAAGCTGCCCCGGAAAGCCGACGCCGCTTTCCTGCACCGATGCAGCGCACGTCATGGTCAGGCCAAAGCCGCCCTCCGCGCGCATGGTGAGCCAGCGAAACTCATCGTCACTCAGCACGCCGTCGGGATGGCTTTGCAGGTTCGTCAGCGGTGAAAGCACGAAGCGGTTCTTCAGCGTCGCGCCGGAGATGAAGGTGAGTGCGTTGGTGAGTTCGGTCATGGCGCGAAGATAGAGGGGCGCGCACGTGATGCGCACCCCCTCTCGCTAGGGAATGCGCGGCCCTTCTTCCCTCCCAAACCGTGACAAGCGATCAGGCTGGGGCCACTATCGACGCCGCACAAACGAGGAAAACGGGATGGCGAACAGCGCGCGGTTTGATTTTTCGGGCGCGAATGTGCTCGTGACCGGCGGCAGCAATGGCATCGGCTACGCGATCGCCGCGGCGTTTCGCGACGCGGGTGCGAGAGTGACCATCACCGGCACGCGCGCCGATGGCGACTACGAGTCGGATTTCAGCGGTCTCACCTATCGCGCGCTCGACATGCGCGACGCGGCGGGGATCGCGGCGGTGACGGCCGCGCTGCCGAAGCTGGATGTTTTGGTGAATTGCGCCGGCCAGGCGCGCTTCAACGAATACGAACCGGAAGTGTTCGAAGAAACGGTGGCGGTGAACCTGACCGGCTCTTTCCGCATGGCCAACGCCGTCCTGCCGCAACTGAAAGCAAGCCGCGGCAGCGTGATCAACATCGCCTCGATGACCAGCTATTTCGGGATGTCGCTGATCCCAGGCTACGGCGCCAGCAAGGCAGGCGTGCTGCAAATGACCAAGACACTGGCCGAAGCGTGGGCGAGCGACGGCGTGCGCGTAAACGCCATCGCGCCGGGTTGGGTTGAAACCAACATGACAGCGCCGGCGCAGAGCAATCCGGAGTTCGACGCTAAGATCATTGCGCATACTCCGATGAAACGCTGGGCCAAGCCCGCGGAGATGGCGGGCACGGTTTTGTTTCTCTGCTCGGATGCAGCGGCGTTCATCACCGGCGTAACCGTGCCGATCGATGGCGGCTTCAGCGCAGTGATGTAGGCGCTAGTTGGCCTGACCCGGCGCCTAAACCCGTCATTCCGGACGCGCGAAGCGCGATCCGGAATGACGATAGTGATTATTTAAGCCGCCTTTTTCTCTTTTGCGCCAAACCGCTCGTAAAACGTCTCGTCCTTCGCGGCCATGTCGCGCAGCAATTTGTTTGGGCGGAAGCGGTCGCCGTAGGTGTCGGCGAGGCGATCGGCTTCTTCGACGAACTTCTTCGCGCCCCAGAAGAGATCGATGTAGCTGACGCAGCCGCCGCTATACGGCGCAAAGCCCCACGCCAAGATCGAGCCGACGTCCGCGTCGCGCGGATCGGTGATGACGCCCTCTTCGAAGCAGCGCGCCACTTCGATGCATTGGCGGAAGAGGAAGCGCTTGGTCAGCTCCGTCTTTAGCTCCGGCGGGCACTCCTTCACCTTCACTTCGATGCGTTCGGACAGGCCCGGCCAGATGCGCGACGGTTTGCCGTCGTCGCCGTACTCGTAATAGCCCTTGCCGGCTTTGCGGCCGACGCGGCCCTTATCCTCGACCAGCCACGACAGCATCGCAGCGCGCGGGTCCTTTTTGTAATCCTGCTGATTGAGTTCGGCGTTGGTCTTGCCGATCTTCAGCGCCGTATCGAGGCCGACCGAGTCTGAAACTTCGAGCGGACCCATCGGCATGCCGCATTGGCGCCCGACATTCTCGATGATCGCCGGGGCGATGCCTTCCATCAGCATCTCGACGCCTTCGGCCGGATAGGTGCCGAAGCAGCGCGAGGTGTAGAAGCCGCGGAAATCGTTCACCGTGATCGGCGTCTTGCGGATCTTGATGACGTAGTCGATCGCCTTGGCTTGGGTTTCCGGCGTCGTTTCCTTGCCGAGGATGAGCTCAACCAGGCCCATGCGCTCGACCGGCGAGAAGAAGTGGATGCCGATGAAGTTCTTCGGACGCGATGACGCTTCGGCCAGGCCCGTGATCGGCAGCGTCGAGGTGTTGGAGCCGAACACGGCGTTTTCACCGAGGAAGGCTTCGGCCTTCTTGGTCACGTCAGCTTTCAGCTGAACGTTTTCGAACACCGCTTCAACAACGAGGTCGGCGCCCTTGATCAGCGCATAGTCGGTCGACGGCGTGATCAGCGCCAGCAGCGCATCGCCCTTCTCTTTGGTAATCTTGCCGCGCGAGATGTCCTTATCGACGATGCGCTGTGAATAGGCTTTGCCCTTCTCGGCGCTCTCTTGGCTGACAT
>JACMMP010000217.1 GCA_014378995.1 Hyphomonadaceae bacterium | reverse complement strand
GGGATTCGCTGACGATGGACGATGCGGAGGCGATCGCAACACAGGTTGACGGCGTGTCCGTGGTGGCGCCCTCGCAGCGCGCGCGTACGCAAGTTGTCGCCAACGGGCTGAACTGGAATCCGCAAGTTGAAGGTGTGACGCCCGCCTATCTCGACGCCCGCGACTGGTCGATTTCGCAAGGGCGCATGTTCGATGACACGGAAGAGCGCCAGGCGCGGCGCGTCATCGTACTGGGCGCCACGGTGGCGACGGAGCTGTTTCCGAACGTCGACCCAATCGGGCAAAGCGTCCGCATGGCGGGCGGCAGCTACGAAGTCATCGGCGTGCTGGAGCCAAAAGGGCAGACCGGCTTCAATGACCAGGACGATATCGTCCTGGCGCCGTTGACAACCGTCAAGCGCCGCATCTCCGGCCGGCGCGGGCGCGCCGACACCGTCAGCCAGATATCGGTCAAGGCCGTGTCCGAAGACGCGCTGACCCGCGTGCAGGAGGACGTTGAGACGCTTCTGCGACAGCGCCACCGCACGCAGGAAGGCGAAGACGATTTCACCGTGCAAAATCTGAGTTCGATTTCAGAGACCGCGGCGCAAACCACACAGGTGTTCACTTATCTCTTGGGGGGAATCTCGGCCGTTTCGCTGCTGGTTGGTGGTATCGGCATCATGAACATCATGCTGGTGAGCGTAACTGAACGGACACGCGAGATCGGTTTGCGAAAGGCTTTAGGCGCCCGTCAATCGGATATCCTTCACCAGTTTGGCATAGAGGCGGTGACGCTTTCGGTTGCGGGTGGGATCATTGGCCTCATTATCGGCGTCGCCGGTGCGTGGTTAATGACGTCTTTGTTTAACCTGCCGCTGGTGATATCGGCGTGGCACGCGGGTGTGGCTATCGGCTTTTCCGGGCTCGTCGGGTTGGTGTTTGGCGCATACCCCGCATGGCGCGCAGCCCAACTCGATCCGATCGAAGCGCTGCGGCGGGAATGAGGAAGAAGTTCTCATGCGTTTGGTGATTGCATCCTTGGCCGCTTTGATCGCGGCAACCACGCCGGCCTCGGCCGAGACTTTGGCGGAGTCGATGGTGTCGGCGGTGGAGTCGAACCCCGCTTTGGCTGCACAACGCCAGCGCCTGAACGCGACGCGCGAAGCGCTGCCGCAAGCGTGGGCCGCGGCGCTGCCGCAAGTGTCGCTCTCCGCCGGCGCGAGCGCCGGCGACCGCGATTCCGAAAACGTCTTGCTCGAGAGCGAACGCGAGGAAACGTGGTCGGCGAACGCCAATGTCTCTCAACTCTTGTTCGGCTCGGGCCGGATTTTGGGCTCGACACGGGCGGCGCGCGCGCAGATTGCCGGCGCGGTCGCCGATTATGAGCTGGCGCAGCAGACGCTCCTGCTGGATGTGACGCGCGCCTACGCCGATGTGCGCCAAGCGCAGGCCGTGGTCGCCGCGCGTGAGACGACCGTCTCCAATCTTTCGCGCCTGTTCGAGTTCGCGCAGGCGCAGTTTGACGCAGGCGTGGTGACGCGCACGGACGTTGCGCAATCGCAGGCGCGTTACGCCCAGGCGCGCACGCAGCTGGTGCAGGCGCAAGGCGCGCTCGCGGCTTCGGTGCAAGCGTATCAGCGCCTGGTCGGCCGCCCGCCGAGCGGACTAACGCCGCCGGCGCCGGCAACTGGTTTGCCGCGCGATCTCGCCACCGCGCTCGATCTCTCCGTCGACAACAGCCCGGTGCTGATCGGCGCGCAGGCCGATACGCGCCTTGCCGACGCCAATGTCGATGTCGCGGCGGCGCAGGGCCGATTGAACGTGACGCTCGAAGGCGGCGTCGGCACAGGCGGCGACTTTAACGACGATGCGCTCGAATCCACCAACGACAATGTCGGCGTCCGCGTATCGGTGCCGTTATTCCAGGGCGGCGCGATCCGTTCGCGGACACGCGCGCAACGGGCGCTGCGTTCGGCGTCCAATCTCGACCTCGCCTCCGTGCAACGCAGCGTACAGGAGAGCGTCACCAACGCTTGGACTGGGCTCGCCAGCGCCCGCGCGGCGGTGGACTCCGCGCGCGAGCAGGTGGAGGCGGCCGAACTCGCTTACGAGGGTGTGACGCTCGAACAGGAAACCGGCTTGCGCTCCACTGTCGAAGTGCTCGACCAGGAAGCCGATCTGCTCACCGCGCGTCTCGCGCTGGCGCAAGCCGAGCGCGATCTGGTGGTCGCCGAACGTCAAATGCTGGCGTCCGTCGGCGTGTTGAGCGTGCCGACAGGCGGCGGCGCGGCGATCGAAGACGGCGATTTGCGCGGGCGCTAAGCTACTGCCCCGTTAGCGAGCGACGCAGCTTGTCCCCGCCCACATGTCGGTGATCAATGAGGTCGCGTTTGGACCGTCGAGCACGCCTGAAAAACTGCCCGCGCTGAACTCGTTTCCGAGGCTCGTTCGCGTCACGCGAACATCTCCGTAGACGGCGTCCAAAGCTGCGCGCGTCGAGCCCGGTCCAATTCCGCTTGCGGTTGTAAGCGCGCCCGCTGCGCGGCCATCGAGACCCCAGCCGGCGAACCGCCCGTCTTGGAAAACCAGGCTCAAGCCATCGGGCCAACTCGCATATTCAACGGGACCTGCGCCACAATCCTGATTGACGCCTTGGCCAGCAGGGCCGCGCATGCGTTCCAGCGGCGCCAGAACGTCCGCTTGTGGGCGGCCGAAGGGGATCGGCGACGCCGATCCTGAAGTGGGATTGAAGAGCCGCAGCCCTTCGCCATCGACGGCAAGGACTGCGTCGCTTTGAACTGCCGCATCGGAGCCCGTGCTTGGCGCCGCCCCGTTCTGTTCGGGCGTTGTCTCGTCAGCGCTGCCCGCATCTTTCGAAGGCTCGGCGCTGCATGCGCTCAGAATCAGAATTGACGCCGCCGCCAGCGAACGGAGATCAAAGTTCCAGATGTTCATCGCCATCGGCTCCACGCGCTGCGCACATGCGAAGGGCGCTTAACGCACCGTGCCAACGATGCGACGAGGAAAAAGTTGCTGAACGCGTCGAGTGCGGCGACCTCAGAAGCCTGGAGTGGCGGCAAAATCAAAGATAGAGGACGTCCTTGGCTTGACGATCGAATGCGGCTTGGTGGACCCGTCCGATAGCTTGCAGCTGAGTCAGAAGCAAAGCGCCTGAACCATACGCAGGCGGAAACGCGCCCCTCTGCTCCATGCTGTTTAGGATATCGTTATCGAGCTGAGAGAGTTGGCGTGCGCACATGGTCCACGCGCCGAAGCTGCGTTCGGAGATTTTTTGCTGGAGCACGATCACTGGCAAAGTATGGCGGATGTCCTTTGAAATTCTGCCGAAGGTCCGTGTTACCGTTTCCGGCTCGCCTTCAAGAACCTGGGCGAAAAACACGCTGTTGAAAACCAGCAAGCCAGTGATGTTGTCTCGCGCGTTAAGGTGCTGCGCCTGTGTCAGGATGTTGCGCACCGTCGGGTGCAGGTTTTGCAGGCCGCTGCTCGCGATCTTGCTCACGTACACTAGGCATTCAAGACCTGAACCTGCAGTCATCTCGGGACCTCTGTCTGGCGCAAATATGCTTTCGGATCGCCGCGACCGGCGGTCACCCCGTGCATGTCAGGTTTGCGACTCGCTGCAGGCTAGCACGTCGGCTTGGAGCGCCAGGAAAGTAAAGCAGCGGTGAGCGGCGACCTCAGGAGCCTGGAGCGGGCGGGGGGAATCGAACCCCCGACATTCAGCTTGGGAAGCTGACGAAAAATGAAACCGTTCAGTGGTTTGACAGTACGACTAGCACAAATCCGCCAATTGGAAATCAGATGCTTACGTGAGCGGTGTACGACCGTAAACTGGCGCAACCTAGTGCGCCGCGCCTTGTTGTTACGGTGCCAGCGCCGTCACGTCCTGAACGCGCACCGCGCGTCGCAGTGCTCGAAAAATCGCGTGACGAGGCGAAATTAAAGCGGCCAGCGTCAGCTGTGTCGGCATGTATCCGCTTGTTGGACGAAGGCGCCGTCTTCCTCGTGCAGTGGGCCCGGAGCCACGCGCTGTCGCCTACGACACAGTGAGGCAACTTTTCGAGCGTCCATCCGGAGTTCGAAAAGCTATTTGTTGCTCGTGGCTCACGCCATCCGACTCCGGATATGCGCTGGCGCAAGAAAAGATGAGGCGACGCAATGGCCTGATCGCGTGCGACGGCGTGAGGCGTTTTGAGACGTCGGAGGATGACGTTGATTTAGGCGACCCAAATCACGCGATGTCAAAGGGCTGGCTGCGTTATGCGCGCGTGAACATTGTATTGGTTGGCCGTGCACAGAAAAGCCTCGAAGGCCAAACACACTCGGACGCGGTCATAATTGTCGGCGGACCCGGTCCACGGCAACGCCGAGCCACCCGCTGAAGCGCTGGCTCGAGCATCATCGTAAAACCGGCCGCGGTAACAATCGAAAAGCAACTCGCGCCGAGGCTAAGAAGCGCCGCCCGTCGTTCGATAACTGGCAGATGCGCTGAATGTGACGACGGACTTCCTTATCGGGCGCTCCGAGGACACCAGCGCGGCCGCCGTGAGCGAATCGATCCGGGCCAACCTCGACAAGCTCGACAACTACGACCTCGATATCGCCGACCGCTTCATCGAGATGTTGGCGTCGAAAAGGAAGGCCGCGAAGGATGCCGGATGAGCGGCGCTGGGCTGGCGCGCTCGGGCGAGGCGAGTATCCGACCTCGCTCGACGAGCCCATGAAGCTGTTCATGATTGCGGCGCTTTGGCTTGGCACCAGGAAAAGACGGCTTTGATCTCATCGGAGCCGTCTCGAACCTCCATCGCCCGACGTCGCACTAGATGACTGCGGCCGGGTCTCTCGACGGCGCGCCGTCGGCCACGCCGCCGCGCGTCGCCACTCTTGCGGTATGGTTGCCGGGGTTAATGCCTCACAATTCGGGCGTTGCCTTGACTCTTGTGGCCTAATGCCTCATATATCGGGCATGTTGAAGACTGCGCCCGAGCTGCTCACCGACCTCGGTGAAGCCATACGCGTGCGCCGCGTGGCGCAGAACTGGTCACAGATAGAGGCCGCTAAGCGGGCTGGCATGGCTAAGAGCACTTGGCAGCGACTGGAGACGTACGGGCAAGCGACGACCGAGAACCTCGTCAACGCCGCGATCGCGCTTAGGTGCGAGGAAGGCCTAGCAAGGCTCTTCCCAGCGCCCACGGCCAACAGCATGGACGAGCTTCTGCAACAGCAGAAGAAAAAGACGGCGTCTGCTGCTAAGCAGCGCAAGCGCGCACCACCGAAGAACAAAGAATGGTGAAGCTCGCCCCGGGCGTTCCGCTCGATCTTGCACTCGCTTTTGCGCCAGATGCGCGCGTGCCGGTTGGACAGCTTGCATGGGCCAACAACACGGCGCAGCTCGAATGGTCGCGAGAAGTGATTGCGCGCCAACTGCGCGTCGATGGCGCTATCCGCTATCCGCAGGAGAGAGGGCTCGTCGCCGCGCGGTCGCGCGAGTTCGACGGCCTGCATGGTTTTCTAAGCGACAGCCTTCCCGAAGGCTGGGGACGCTTGGTAATGAGTCGTCGGCTCGCGAAACTAGGTGTCGATATCGCTACGCTCACGCCGGTTGAGCATCTAGCTCTGGTTGGCGAAGGCGGCCGCGGAGCACTCGTGTTCGCCCCGGCGACCACGCCTGAGGCAGATGCCACCTCCGGCATCGACCTCGATGCCTTGGCCGAAGAGGCGGGCAAAATTCTATCCGGTGAAGACGGCGAGCTTGCTGACATCCTTGCGAAGGCAGCAGGCGGCTCTGGCGGCGCACGTCCTAAGGTGCATGTCGGCTTTGGGCCGAAAGGCGAGATTTCGATCGGAGGCGGGGAGCTTCCGCCGGATCACGCATCTTGGATCGTCAAGTTCAAAGCTCCCAATGATCCAACGGACATTGGTCCCCTGGAAGAAGCTTACGCCTGCATGGCCGAAGCGGCGGGCCTGAAGCTCGCGGAGCATCGCCTTATCCCCGCCAAGAAAGGTCCAGCCTACTTCGCGACTCGGCGGTTCGATCGACCAAGTCCAGGCGCTCGGCTACACATGCTCTCGCTGGCAGGCGCCGTCGAAGCGCCGACGACGCCGGCAGCCCTGGACTATGACCAATTCCTGCGGGCGACCCACGCGATCACCCGCAACGCTCAGGATGTCGCGCATGCGTTTCGGCGTATGATCTTCAACGTGCTCGCGCACAACCGCGATGATCACGCCCGTCAGCACGCCTACCTGATGGACAATAACGGCGAGTGGGAGCTTTCTCCCGCTTACGACCTGACCTATTCGCCTGGACCCGGCGGCCAGCATTATCTCGACATTGAGGGCGAAGGCGACAAGCCCACGCACAAAGACATCGAGACCCTCGGCGCAAAGCACGGCCTGAGCAAGAAAGAAGTCGGCGCGATGGTGGAAGAGGTGGGCGTGGCGGTGGCCGACTGGCGCAAGTACGCCAAAGAGGCGGGCGTCACCGCCGCCACCACCAAGGACGTCGCCGACGCTCACGCCCGCGTCCGGACGACGTTCTGACGACATCGCCGGCCACGTGGCCACCACGATCACCAACCACCATCATCACCGTGATCGCGATGATCGGCATGGTCGTCATCATCGCTCCCAGCACCGTGGTGACGACGACGCCGCCGGCGCCAGCGCTGGTGGCGCCGCCTGCGACGGTGGTGGTCGCGATGGCGGCAGCGCTGATTAACTGCAGCGGCGCGGCGGCAATGTCGACGAGCGCCGCCAATTGAGTGCGCCGGCCGTTCGAAAAAATCCGCCGATGGTGCGCTTCTGGCCCAAAGTGGCCCAACGAGTTGATGTGTGCGAAGGGCGTGAAAGCGTCTGACGAAAGCCGTTTCTGCCGTTGGCTAACTCGCCAACGCTTCCTCGACGTCTCGCAAACGGTCTTTGCCGAAGTAGATTTGGTCGCCAACCAAAAAGGTGGGGATCCCGAACGCCCCGCGCGCGGCGGCGTCTTCTGTTGAAGTCAGAAGTTTCGCCTTCACGTCAGCCTCTTGTGAACGACCGTGCAGGGTCCGAGCATCAATGCCGGCATCCTGAAGCGATGCGACAGCGATCTCAGGATCATCCATTTTCTGCGGCGCCTCCCACATCAGGTGAAACGCAGCGTCCACGAACGACTTGAGCCCGCCATCCATGGCTGCAGCCGTGGCCATGCGCATCAATAGCAAAGTGTTGACCGGGAAATGTGGGTTCATAGCGAAGGGCACGCTATGACGCGCAATGAAGCGCTGCATTTCAAGACGTTCGTAAGCCAGTTTGTTGGGGATGCCCGAGAAGGCAAACATCGGCGCCTGGTTGCCGGTGAGCTTGAAAAGGCCGCCTAGAAGGTATTGGCGATTGAAGCCGGATTCATAAGCGCATCTTCCGGCATGGCCGCGAGCACGTCCTCTCCGCGCGCCGCCTTGATCCGCTCGCGTACAAAACTTGTGTCCACGCCGGCATCGATCACGAGATGGGCGACATGAATGTTCTTGGGTCCGAGTTCGCGCGCCATCGCTTGAGCCACCATCCTCAGGCCAGCTTTCGCGCTCGCAAACGCCGCGTAACCTGATCCGCCTCGCAAGCTGGCTGTGGCGCCGGTAAAGAAGATCGAGCCGCGCCCATGCTTCAGCATGATGCGAGCCGCTTCACGCCCGCTAAGGAAGCCGGCCTTGCACGCCATCTCCCAAACCTTAAAGAAAACGCGCTCCGTGGTTTCCAGTATTGGGAAGTTCACGTTTGCCGCGGGATTGATGATCACCATCTCAAGCGGCGCGTGCGCATCCGCTGCTTGAAGAAAGGTTGTGACTTCGTCCTCGCTTGCGGGCGTCTAAATCGCGCGCTTCGCATGCTCCACCCGTAGACTCAATCTCGCGCTTGAGCGGCTCAAGTTTCTCCGCCGTTCGGCGGCCGGCGAATATTGTGTAGCCCTCGGATGCAAATTTTCGGGCGATCGCAGATCCGATGAAATCGCCGGCGCCGATGATGGCGCACGTGGCGTTGCGGCTGGGCATTCGCGCAGGATCTCGATCAGGGCTCGTTGGCGCGGGCGCTCGCCGTTATCGGCGATCGGTGGACGTTGCTTGTGCTGCGTGAGGCGTTTTTGCGTGTCCGCCGTTTTGATGACTTTCAATCGCGGCTTGGCGTTGCGCGACGCGTATTGCCGAACGGCTCGCGCATCTGGTGGAAAACGATGTTCTCGCGAAAGTGGCTTACCAGGAGGCGCCGCAGCGTTTCGAGTGCCGCTTGAGCAAGAGAGGTCTGGGCCTTTACCCGATCCTGATCGGGCTCGTGCATTGGGGCGATCAGCACTTCGCGGAAAACAAGGGGCCGCCTCTTCTCCACCGACACCTGCGTTGCGGGCACGACTTTAGAGCGGTTGTGACGTGCTCTGAGTGCGGCGACGCTGTTGATCCACGCGATGTCGAGCCTCACGCAGGCCCGGGTGCGCGGCGCAAAGCCGGCTAAAGGTCGCCAGAGGTCTTTCACCCGGCAGAAATGGACCGCAATTGCGCCATTGCTCCTGATGCTCCTTCGGGCCGATTTTGGCGCGCTCTGCCGGTCGTGCAGCTGCCTTTGAACGTCCGCTTTGCAGTGCATCGAAGCCCATGACGGTTTTGGGGCTACGGCGCTCCGCGCTGACTTCCTTGACTATGATCGGCGTATGAGAACGACGCGGCGATCGCCGTCGCGGTGCGCCTCCAGGTCCAAACAGGATGAGAAGAGTTCTATGAACGCTTCTGGGTCAGCCGCCACGTAGCCGCCGACGCGCATCTCGCCGAGTGCGGGATAGTCGAACTCGAAGGTCCAGCCGGTTTGGCCTGAGACTCCGCGATCGCTTCGTTGAGCGTCTCGCCGTCGAACGCCAACATGTTGTCGCGCCAGGGGGAGAGAGAACGGCGTCGCGCGCTGACTCGTCGCGTTCCGCGACCGATCTGCTCACGCGTCTCGGCCCTTTGGGCTTCGATCGCTGGCGCGCCGCGTGTCAGGGTGCGACCGACAACCATGCACTTGGGCGCACTTCAACGTCCAATAGGAGATGTGCCGTTCGGTTTTTTAGTCGTTCTGCCACGCTTGGTAGGTCTCCTCCGCGAACGATCGATAATCACGCAACGGACGTCCGAGAAGCTTCACTAAACGTTCGGCAGCGCCAGGCTTCCCTCTCATGCCTTCGCGCTGACAGCCACGGAACATCGCAACAAGATCGTGCGCCTGCCAAGCGGGCATCGTTCCAGCAATTCGACCCTCGAAGGCAAGGCCGATATCGTCACCCGCGTAAGTGACCGATCGTCCCGTGACCTCCGACCAGATCCCGGCAGCGCCATTACCGGTGACGTTGTCTGGCCCCACCAATTCGACCACCTCCTCCGAGCCGAGGGCTTGCTTGTCGAGGATTGCGATGGCGGCGACCGCAGCGATGTCGCGGATGTCCACCATCTCCGCCCCGACGTTGCCGATTGGGATCGGATAGGCGCCGCCCAGGATCGGCTCCTTGAGGCCTAAGTCGTTCTGGAAGAAATAAGCCGGGCGCAATATTGTCGCCGGGAGACTGTGAGACCGGATCAACGCTTCTGCGCCAGCCTTGGCGACGGCGTGCGGGCAATCCGGCCAGTCCAGCTTGATCTGCGAGATGTAGACGACGTGCTTGACCTTCGCCTCCTTCGCGAGATCGAGGGCGATCAAGGCTTGCGTCAGCTCGGACGGCGACACGGCAGCGAGCAAAAACATGGTCTCGACGCCGTTCAGCGCCTCGCGCATCGAAGCGGGGTCCAGCAGATCGCCCTTAACCGCGGTCATGCGCGCCGGAAGCCTCGCGTTGTCGGGCGCGGTTGTCAAAACTCTCGCCGATGCACCGCGGTCTGCGAGTTCGTGTACAACCAACGAACCGACATGCCCGGTGCCGCCAATTACGAGAATGGACATGGCTTGTCTTCCTTTGAAAAATCGCAGTCCGTGCAGGAGCACTGATGAAGTTGCCTTGAACGCACCCCATTCGGCACAGTCAGTGGAAGGCGGCGCCGCCGTCGACGGTAAGGATTTGTCCGGTCATGAAATCGGCGCCCGCGCTGACCAAGAACAGGCAGGCGCCGACGAGGTCCTCCGGCCCTTCCTCGCGCTGAATGGCGCGCGACTTGACGATTCCTGCGAGCATCTCCTTCGAATATGCGGGGTTCTTCCGGATGCCGTCTGTAATTGTCATGCCCGGCGCAATGGCGTTCACGTTGATTCCATCGCCGCCGAGTTCCTTCGCGAGCGCGCGGGTCATTACGGCGATGGCGCCTTTGCTGGCGACATAATGCAGGTTGAAGGGCGTACCGAGGAATACAGTGGCCGACGTCAAATTCACAATCCGGCCCCATCGTTTCTCGCGCATGTACGGGACGACCGCGCGGCTGCACAGGAACGGCATGATCGTGTTGACCGTCATGACGCGCGTCCAATCTTCAGGCGTGATTTGGTCGAATGGCTGCGGCTTTATTTCCGAAGCCAGCGCCGCGTTGTTGACGAGAATGTCGACGCCGCCGTGCCGGCGCTGGATGTCGAGGAAACAACGCTCCACGCTTGCAGGCTGGGACAAGTCCCATTGAACGTGGTCCACGCCATCGGCGGCGCCCTCGGCTTCGGACAGGTCCACGCCAATGACATGAGCGCCCGTAGTGACCAGGCCTTTCGCAATGGCGGCCCCAATTCCGGTTGCTGCGCCGGTCACTACGGCAATCTTCCCGTTCAAGTTCATGGCTGTTATCCCGTCCGATGTTCCTGCGAATTAGATGGCTTGCTGGTGGCGCTCGCTATCAAACGAGGTCTGGGACGAAGCCGCCGTAGGCATCGGCCTTGCGGATTTCACCCGTCACCCAGCCGGCTTTCATTCCCGGATAGTCGGCAAGGAGGCTTTCCATATGCTCGCGCGAGTCCGCCTCAAAAACGGACATGATCGATTGCTCGGCCTCGAACAACCAGATCTGGCGTAGAAGGCCTTTCGAATAATACTCGCGCGACTTTGCCCACTCGGACTCCATTCCCGCCTGCTGATCCGCCGGTGACATCTTGCCGAACTTGTCGTTGAAGCTTCCGAGGACGATGAATTGCATGGGAATTCTCCTGCGCACATTGGCTGGTGCGAGTGCTACGACCGGGGAGCGCTGTCGTTCTTAGGCATAACAGTTAGATAACCAAACCGTTCCCTTCATCTAACAATTGGAAGCTGATGTCCGAGAGTCGATTCGAGCGCTACAAAAGGCGAGCGCAGCAGTTCGGGGCCCGTACAGTGCTTTTCCAGCACGCTGCGGCCGGCAGGCTCGATCTCACGCCAACCGAACTCGAAACGTTTCGCCTCGTGCAACATGAGCAAGGGGTGACGGCTTCGGAATTGGCGAAGCAGACTGGCCTTAAGCCTGGATCGATGAGCGTGATCATCGACAAGCTTGTCGCCAGAGGATTTCTGACGCGCGAGCAGGACCCAAATGATCGTCGCCGCTGGCCGCTGATGGCCGTTCCTGAAGCGATCGAACAGGTCGATGCCATCTACATCGCGCACGCCCAACGGGTCGACAAAGTGCTCGCCGCGTATAGCGAGACCGATTTCGACGTTATTCTCGAATTCCTGCGTGTGTTTGCGAACGAGTTGAAGATTACGGCGATCGAGCTCGGCCGCAGCGGCGATAGCCCAATCGATCAGTGGGACGAACAGGATCCCCGCCAAGATTGAGCGTCAACACATTCTGCTTACCGTGGTCACACGTCGCCATCTGGCGGCGGCATATCGAACGCATTGAGCAAGGCATTGGCGCACGGCGTCATCGGCGCCGCGCACGGAGACTGCGCGGTCGTATTGGGCGTCTCAAATGAACACTGCCGTCTTCTCTAGAGACATCGAGGCCAGCAAACGGACGCGCCATGGGGGAGCCTCCGCTGGAAGGAGGAAGCAATCGCGTCAACGCCGGGACAGAATGACCCGCCGCTCGCCCTCGCGCTGAGCTTCTAGAGTTAGACTTGAAGACACGAGTTCGATGAAGGCGTCGGCGTCGACGTGGACATAGCCGCCGACGCGTTCGTTCCCAAGCGCCGGATCGGCGAGTCAAATTCCCAGCCGGTCTGTTGCGAGAGCTGCGCGATGGCTTCGTTCGACGTTTCGCCGTCGACTGTCTTGGGCGTCGCCGCGTGTTGCGCGGCCGGGCTCTCGTGCTTCGCCACCGAGCCGCTACCGCGTCTCGGTCATTCGGGCTTCGATCTCTGACGCGGCTCGGGACGCATGGGCTAGGCGATATTCTGCACCACAATGGGTGATCAATTGGTTCATCGCCTACTGGCGGCCCATATCCGACGACTTTCGGCGCATCACTAATAGCATAATGCAAGCGCGTCTGCGACTGACCGATGGAAGGCTTCTGCGGCGTGCAGTGGCTTTGGATCAGCGGGCGGTGCTGGCGCAGGGTTCGGCAGCCGGAAACACTGGCGCACCATTTGCAGCACGCCGCTTTCCCGTCCAACCAGCGCGTCGACGAGTCTGTTTCCGCAGGCGCGTACATCGCCGCGAAATCCGGCGGCTGTGCGATCGCGCGGACTGGTGTCGCCGAACCAACCTTCGATGGTCTCGACGAAGTTTTTCTCGACTGACGGGGAATAGAGATTGCCTGTCCACTTGGCGATGCCGCGGGAAATCGAGCCGTCGCAATCCGGATCGTCTCCGCCGAGTAGCGAAAAGCCGCCGAATACCACGTTGCGGTTGTCCGTCGAAGCTTCAAGGCCGAGCTCTCGGCCTCGGCGCTCGCACTCGGCGTACATCTTTCGCGCCGCGCGGATTACGATGGCGCTGGCGTCAGCCGCTAGACTTGGCCCGTAGGCGATGCCTGAAGAATAGGCGCTGGTCGAAATGCGGTCGGCGTGACGATCACCGAGGCCCGATAATTCTCGTGACATCAACGCGAAGGTCTGCCGCACAGCTTCAGCCAAGTGCTTTTCCAGATCCTCACGTTTCTGTTTGGCGTGAACATAGGCGGCGTGACGGGCCGCCGAGGCGTCGAAGGCCGACTTGCATTCGCTGACCCGGCGTTTGGCCCACTCCAAGCTCGCCTGCAGCGGCGTGCGCGCCGAAGGCAAACGCAGATCTATGATCTCTTCATTGGTCCGCGCTGCGATGCTTGCAACGACCCGGTGCAATTGCTTGCCGCCGAACTCCGATCGCGTCCTGCGCAAGGCCCGTGCCGAAACCACCGACAGGGGCGGCTTTGCGTTTGCTTTGAACCCCATGGCCTCCATGTATTCCGAGACCTTCTCCGAGGCGGGCCTGATGCGGGTCTTGCGGAACTTGCGCCAGTGGTTCGCATCGTCGGCGCTCAATCGAGCGTTCAAAACGAATGTGAATTGGCGGAGTGAGAAATGCACGCTGATGCGCGCGATCGCCGCTACATCCTGCTCGCTGAACTCCGGATCAGTTCTAAACACCCAGAAGATGAAGTCCGAGTTCATCAAGACATGCGTCGCGGTCTGCGAGATTTCCTCTTTGTCGTTAAGTCCCGGCACGTCAAACAAGCTGAGGTGGGATGGGAAGGGGAACGATTGCAGGGCGATGTCGACGAGAATTGGGAGCTCTGCTTTGACGCGGCGGCGGCCGTCGGGGTGGCGGATGGAAGCCTGAGCCCCGATGCCTGCTTTGGTGGCTTCGATCGGCTGTCTGCTTCCGTTGGCGCGACAGACGTGGACGGTTGTTGTTGGGCCAGCCCGTATTTGCGTCGGCGCTCCCGTCTCAGCCAAGTCGTTGGAAGGCAATAGATCTCGACCTATCACTGCGTTCAACAACGTGGACTTGCCCGCCTTGAAGAGACCGCCGAAGGCGATGCGCACGTCCGCCCGCTTGAGTTTACGACGCGCCAGATCGAGCTCGGATCTGAGCTCAGAGGGAAATTCCGCCGGCGCCGACTTCAGCAAGGCGTCGATCGCCTCAATCACGGCGTTGCCTCGCCTTGAGACGATCGGTCCCCGCGGCGCCTTCGGACCTAGAGCGCGTTGCAGCCAGTCGAACATCAATCTTGCGCTAACTGGCCGCCGACAATGAGACTTCAATGGCTTTCGTCGCCGCGGACGCCTCGGTCACTGTCTGCCGCACGTGGGTTAGCATCTCAAGATTGCTTTCCCGCCTGCGCTGGTCGCTCGACAGCGCCTCGATGCGTGAAAGGTTTTCCCGCTCGCTCTCGATCAGCTTGCCCAGTTCGGCGTCTACGCGGCTCTTGGCGTGGAAGAACCACTCAGCGACGCTCGCCTCGACGGTGCTCAGATGCTTGCGCGCGCTGGCCATCTCGCGGAGCGTCGGCGTATATTTCTCGACCGCTTTTGCCTTTAAGCGCTCCTCGATACCCTCTGCCGCCGCCGCCACGCCGCCGCCGACCACGGTCGCCCAAATAAGACCGACAACGATGGCGGGCGCGAGCACCACGTGGAAAGCTGCGGCGACAACCACCACTGCGATCTTGGCGACGATGGCGCCGATCGCAAGGCCGGCCACGCCGCCGACGACCGCGCGCATCCCGCCAGTGGCGAGTGCGCTTCCAAGCGGCCCGAACACAGCCACCCCGATCACGTGAGCCGCCACAAATTCGATCGGCGAGCGTCCAGACGCCACGTCCGCTGAAACCGATAACGACGTTAAACGAAGCCGGACCTCCTTGAGCTTCTCGTCGATTTCCTGTGCTTCGTGGCGGAGATTATCGCCCAGGCGCTCGAAAGTAGGCGCGAGGTCTTGTGCCAATCCAGGCTTATCGGGGGGATTGGTGGACCAGGTCTCGGCGCTGCGGCGGACGGCGCTGTTGAGCAGATCAACGGCGCGCTTTGCGAATTTTTCGCCTTGGAGTGTGGCCGCGCCGAGCGTCGCCCAAAACCCCTGCAGACCCTCGATGCGTTCCTCGGCGATCATCCCATGGAGATTGTCGGCGGTGGAATAGACCATATTCTGGAAGCTCAGCACCGCGGCGCTCTTGGCCTCGCGCTGCGCCCCGTCGATCACATCGCCAATGCGCTTTCGTCTGTGCGCAACTTCGTCCAGCAGCTTGCGGCACGCCTTGAGCTCGACGTCCACCTTCTTTTTATCTGCGGTAAGGGCCGCGTGCTGGGTCTCAATCTTATCAAGCAGGGTTCCGGCGTGCCGTGCGGTGTCAGCGAGCACGGTGCGAATCTGCGCATCGTAGCGCTCGTCTATGAGGAATCGCGCCAAACGCTGTTCGAACGCCCTGAGGCCGGATGCTTCGACCGTCTGTTCGTCGCCGCGGAGCCGGCCGCGCAGACCGGCCAGATTATCGACAAAATAAACGCCGGCCTGCTCGAAGGAGACATTGTCGGGAATGCCCAGCTTGTCGCGCGCCTCGCCAGCGAGCCCTGGGTCGAGTTTGCGCCCGTCACGCATATTGACCAGTACGAAACGGCGCGGCGCAAACTGGGTGACGTGCCGGTCGAACTCGATCTCGTCCTCGCCGGCGAAGGGCTCGCTGCGATAGACTACAATCGCAGCGTCAGCGTGCTGCACCTCAGCCTTGGTGTAGGCGGTGCGCTCGGGCCGCTCACTCACCCCGGGGCTATCGACAATGCTCACGCCCGAGCGCAGCAATTCCGTCGGCCAGCCCACCTCGAACTCGGCAATTTTGTCGAAAAGCTCCTCGTTTTTTTTGCCGTTCTCATCGCGGATGCGGGCGCGGCGATGATAGTCCTTAAAGGACCACTTCTCGCGTTTTTGTTTAACGTCCTTCGGCAACGCTTCTACATATGGGTTTTGCGCATAGCGCAGGCGGGTCAGCACGGCGGTGCAGGGCAGATCGTTGACTGGCAACGGGCCTTCCTCGGTAATCGATTTATCGAGACCCTCGGCGCGGCCCAGCAGGGCGTTGATGACGGTCGATTTTCCCGTCTTCATGCGACCGACCACAAACAGCTTGAACAGCGATTCACCCAGCCGCTTACGCGTGGTTTCGATCGCGGCCTTGATTTCGTCCAGCGCCAGATCCCGCGCCGCCGATTCCAGCATCGCGAAGACGGCGACCAATTTTCCTTCGCGCGCGCGCCGGGCCGCGAGCATCGCCTCGCCGAGCGAGCCGCCGATGGCGACCTTGGCGCCGACGCGATCGACGAGGCGGCGGATAGCTGGATCGCTGTCCTCGCCGCTCCAGTGCGACAGCCCCTCAGTGTGCAACATATTGAACGGCGGCGGCAGCTTCAGGCCGTCTTCGATGAACACCGGCGTCAGGACGCCGCGCTCGGCGGCAATCTTGGCTTCCCCCAACACACTGTCCGACTTGAGCGCCGCGCTCGACCAGCAGACGATAACACAGCGTGCAGTGCGAACCTGCTTGTCGACTTCGGCGATCCACCCAGAACCGCTGGTGAGTTCGGCATCGAACCAAACTGAATAGCCCTGACGCGAGATGGCGTTGGCGATCCGCATCGCAGCCGGGCGATCCTCGCGCTTGTAGCTGATGAATACGTCCGCCATCGCAACCTCCCCATTGATGCGCAACCGTGGGTCTACAACATGGTCGATTTCGCGCGCAAGGCGACGCCAGATTATCAGACGCGGCAGATCGATTGCCTCTGGATTGCGTAACGATGCTTACGTGTCGCGCGTCCACCGTGCCGAAGGCGCGCTTCGTCGGGCCACGATACCACGAGGGCCAAGTCGCTCTGCTTCCAGCTCCAGGCTGGTCGATAATGGGCCGATGAAGGCCTCAGCGTCGGCGGCGACGTAACCGCCGACGCGCATTTCGCCCGACGCTTCGCGCGCCGGGCTCTCGTCGCGTTTTGCGACCGAGCCGCTCACGCGTCTCGGCCCTTCGGGCGTCGATCCTGACGCGGAGCGTCGGCTTCGGGGCAAGTCTTAACCGGCTTCGGGAATTTGGGATTGACCAGATCGCGTCTGCCGCTGGGACACTGTCGCCGCCGACGGTGGAACTAATCTTTTGGCCTAAACGAGAGATTGGAGACTTCTGCGACGCCTCGAAAGTTTATCACGTCGGCGACGTGATGAAGGATTGTTGGTGCGGTGTTTATGACCTGGATTGCGAGGCTGCGCGTGTCGTTATATCGGCACGTCTCCTTTGGCGGCTTGGATGGCGCTGATCCGCTGCGTGATAATTGCTAAGCTCTCCCTCCTAATGCATGCGCACGCGGTCCCGATCTTCAGTGGTGTCGATTCGTGCGTCGAGAACGCAGGCCCGCACGCGAGACTGGAAGGTGCCTGCGTCCCATTTGCAGTTGCGCCAGATGGCGAGCAATTCGATCATGCAATACGGGGACTTGAAGTAGTCCTCAGTTAGTATGAAGACAAAGCGGCCGGTCGCCGCGCCAGCTTTCATGAATGCGCTGATGGACTCGTTGTACGCGAGCTCATTAGTGTCGAAGCAGGGCTCCATCCCCTGCGCCTCCAGCTGGCGCACGATTGCCGGCATTGCCTCTTGGCTGATGGAATTGTGTTTGTAGGAAATGAAGCAACGTGGGCACTCAGTTGGCGCAGCGCCGGCACGATCGCCGGCGGCGCGACGGATTCGCCGCCGTCCGCTGAAGGAATGGTCGCGTCCCCTGATCGGCATCGAAGCGTGCGGCTCTACGCATTATTGGCGCCGAGAGTTGAGCAGATTCGGCCACGAGGTCCGCTTGATCCCGCCCAGCTACGTGAGGCCGTACGCGGCCGAGCATGCGGTTTGTGCCCATAAAGGCGCCGAGCAGCAAGGCACGATGGTTGCGCATCGGACCCGATCGATTTGACGCGCCAACGCACGCAATTGTCTCATGTGCCGCCGGGCTCTCCGGGGAAAAGCGACCTGGAGTTCGCCCTTTCGGCGACTACAACCGAAGCGCCCGTCGAAAACCTGTGGCGACGGGATTGACCGGTCCGCGCGGCTGTCCGCTGATAATCAATGGCCCAGACAGCATTCTGCCTGGGTGGTGGCGCTTTGAGGTGCTGACGTCAGAGGGACCGGTGCGGTTGGCGCGATACAAAGAAGACGCTCGAATTACGGCTGTCCCCTGGTGAGAAATACAGTGGTGTTGGCGCCTTCAATCACCACGCGAAAGGATAATGAGTCTTGCCTGATCATGTGAGACTCAGGCGTATCGATCACTGTGTTAGGCCTAAAAAAGGAAATCGTGACCGCACGATCATTGCGCAGGTAGCGTATCTCAAACTCATTCAGCGTGGCTGAGGGGGCAAATTCGCGTTCGATCGCGGACCAAGCGTTCGCAATTTCGCGAACTTGAGCTCCTGAAAATATTTCGTGCTCCGAGTTTTGTGTTGATTCTTGAGCAAGGCTGTTTGAGCAACTCGCGACGAGAAGGGCCATCGTAAAAGCAATTCTCTTGAACGCAAAGCGCATCATTTTGCTCCTAGTTAGGGACAGTTAACTGGCGTGCCTGAATACATGTGCTCAGATCCTGTTGGTGTCGAAATAACTCCTAAGTCTGTCCAAGGTGGACCGAAAACGCCTGCGTGGGTTCCAATAAAGGGACCAACGTAGTTGCGGCCGAACCCGCCACGATACGCCGTCGCTTGGTTCATGTCATCTTGGGACAAGAACATGTCGACATCGCGTCCCCGTGTATGCGTGTGGAAGTCAAAGAACTGGGCGCCACCGGGTATCACAGTATCTGGTCCTGTCCCCATGACATGGCTACCGTCCGCTGATCCCGTCCAAATTTGCCCGTGACTCCAACCACCGCTACCCGCGCCAAACGCAATGGTGCTTCGCTCGCGTATGTCACCAGTTGCGCTGGGACCAAGCTGAGCGTTGAGTTGTGTCGCGTACTGAGCTGCAGGCGAGCAGGGAGTTGCGTTACGTTTCTCTTTTCCCGCGCGCCGCAGTTGAGGCTCGCCATTTGACCCTGTCATGGCTCCTGGCGTCGCCGCCCCCCCGCCATGAGCTGCCATCAACGTAGCGAATGCGAATGGCGATACCGTGCGAGAGCCCCAGACTTGGATGGGCGAGTCGGGCTGCGGCGGTCGTTTGGGTTTGCCAGTTCCCCACGCCTGCAACCCGAGGGGATCGACGAAATTTACCGGATCATTCCCAACGCACATGTAAAGATTCATGCCCCCCGCATACGAAATGGGATCCGTCTGAAGGAAGCGACCTAGCCCCGGCGCATAAGCGCGCGCCTTATAATGATAGAGATTCGCCTCGGCGATCCAAATTTGACCAGTATATTGGAAGCGTCCGATGTTTGCGCTGCCCGGTTGGCCATACTCGTCATAAGTATTTGTAGCTATGCTCGCGCCGCTGCCGTCGGCGATCGCCACGATGGACCCCAATTGATCCTGCATTAGCCAGCGCCGGTCGCTCGTGCCGCTGCCCTCGTACCAGACGACTGGTTCGTCAAAACCTGGGCCATGCACGTAGCGGCGCAGGAGCGTTCCGGAACTGTTGTACTCGGCGATTACATCGAGGCCGTCATACAGAAAACGCGTCGTTGCGCCTCCTGTTGTCTCATACAAGCGACCCGCCGGGTCGTAGGCAAGCGCCGCTGTCCCGGCGCTGGTCAGTCGGTTGAACGCATCGTAGCCGTATGTGGCCGAGCCGACGCTGGTCAGGTTGCCGCGCGCATCGTGCCCGACGCTTTGCGTTCCCGCTGTCGTATATTGATTGCGGCCGTTGACAGCGTAGCTCACCGCGCTGATCGACGGCTGAGGCCAGTCGTAGTTCGAATTGGTACCGGTACGCGTCAGTGATTGAAATGCATCGTTGTATGTAAAGCTGTAAGTCTGATCTGCGGTCGTGCCAGACAAGTCCTGTTGAAGGCTAGCAAGGCGAGAGGCGGCGTCAAATCCGTAGGTCGTGGTTACTCCGTTGCCGCGACTGATTGAAGTGCGCCGGCCGAGCTGGTCATAGGCGTAGGTTGCCAGGACGCCAATGCCGGAGGAAGTGCCGGCCTCGCGAATGGCGGTGACCGCGCCTGCGAGATCGTAGTCGTACTGCACCCAAAAGCTTGTATCCGGCCACGTCACGCGCGTACGACGGCTGGCGAGATCGTACTGATACGATACCGTTTGCGTGGTCCCGTTAGCGACGCCCTGCACCGATGTAGTGCGCGAGAGCTGATCGTGCGCAAAGGAGAGCGTGTGTGTGCCGGCGTATGCCGTCTGTATCAGCCGGCTGAAATTGTCGTAGGCGCTCGTCACGTCGCTCGTGCCAGACGGCGCATCGACCAGTGTTACCCGCGAGAGATTGTCATATGTGAAATTCACGAGGCCCCCGTCGCGGAGGCGCCTCTGCGTCATTACGCTGTTGGCGTTGTAGGCGAACGACTCATAGTCGGTGGAGCTCGATCCCCCGCTGGAAACGTTAGGAAAGCGGATTTTGATCAGCCGATCTATGCCGTCGTATTCGTAGGTCGTGATGTTGCCGTTGGCATCCATGAGTGTCGCAAGCAGACCGTCGGCTGTGAACGTCTGCGTCATGGTCGTTTGTTGTAGGCTTGTGCCGTACCCGCTCTGTACTTGGGTAACCCGATCGGCGTTGTCATAGACGGTGCGAGTTATGCGATCGGGCCCGTTGGCGCCTTGCGTGGACAACGTGCAGGCCGAGGATGGCAGCGAGCCGAACACGGCGCTGTTCATCCGAACCGCGGTGCACTCCAGCTTGTTGGCGTTGTCAAAGGAATACTGACTTACCGCGTAAGTGTCGCCGCTCACAACAAGGCTTTCGCGTGTACGTCGGCCGACCGAGTCGTACGTCATGCTCAACGTTTCGAGCGAGGCGAATGCAGCCCAATGTGTGTCCGATTGTGAATCTGTCGTGCCGCGCTCGACGGTGGTCACTTGACCATCTAGGTTGTAGGAGAAGCGAAGCGCTCTGTGTTCCAGCGCGCCTCCCGAATCCGGGTCGGGACCGATGACGCCGACTCGCTGTCGGCCCACGTCGTGCCGGACGTGTGTTGTGTCCCCGGTCAGTGGGCCGTCCACAGTCAGAACATTGCCAATGTTGTCATAGGTTGATGTTGTTGCCGTTGTGAGCGAGCCGTCCCCTGCGCCCACTGAAACGCTTGTCGGCAACAGATTGTCGGTGCCGTACGTTATCGTTGTCCGCGTCTCGTCCGAAGACCCTCCTACGCAAGCTGAGCCGGACCACGAAGTCGTCGCGCACGAAGAAACTTGCGTCAAGCGATGTACTGGCGTGGGTGCCATCGTCGGCGATCCGCTGACCGCTTGGATGTAGGAGGCTGAAATCTGCGAATAAGTGTAACGCGTTTGGGGGCGGGGAAGTGAACCGCCGCCATCGGGATCGGGCGAGGTGACTGTGAGTACGCCACCATGTGCGGAATCGTACGTGTAGTCAGTCGTGTTTCCGAGCGCGTCGGTCGTTGAGGTCGGAAGATTGCAGGTAACCGGATTGCTGCATGACGAGGGATAGGTCGCGGTATAGAACTGGATTGCTGTCGGCCCGGACGACCCGCTGTTCGGTGAAACACTCATCAAAATGATGTTTCCGCGCGCATCCTGGGCGCGAGAAGTATATCCCTCCTGTGGGCGGAAATCGTGCGTTAGTCGCCCGTTGCTATCGTACATATACTGCCAAGCGTTCCCGGCGCCGTTTTGAAATCCAACGATGCGACCGATAGCGAGTTCCGAAAAATACAGCCGTACGTGTGACGTCGGGTCGACGATGGTGGTTTGGCGTACAGACCCCGTGTCTTCGTACGTGTATGCCCACGTACCTACGCCGTTGGAGACGGTCGCAACCATCCCGGACGTGTCGTAGCTAACGGTCACATTGTCTGAGCTGCTTGATGGCCACCGGATGCCTGTGATGCGGTTCGAGGCGACCGCATAGCGCATCGTGCGCGAAAGCGCGTCTGTGACGGTCTCGTACCCACTTCCATACCCAAACTGCAGCGACATCCAGGCGTTTGCGAGCGTGCAGCCGTTTGCAGTTGGCGCGCAGTACTCGATAGCGTTGTTGATCGCCGTAACCGTCTTCAGCTGAATGCCGCTCGCATCAGCGGCGCTCGACGTATACTCGAAGCTCAGCTGGTAACCGAGGTTATTGGTGACCGACTGAAGCCGATGCGCTAGAAACGTAGGCGTCGCGGGTAGAGCGGGAGTGCGCAACTCTGTATAGGTGAAGGTCAGCCGCTCGCCTGACGGCATGGTGAGCTGCGTCACACGACCTTCGTTGGCTTGTGTCGGCTGCGAACTCGCTAACGTCCTTGCATAAAGCGCAACAAGGCCGGATGCGCTCGTATAGGTGTACACGTCCGAGGCCAGCGCGAGCGTTCCGCCCCGACCTTCCGTGGACGTGTACACGCCGCCAGAGAGCGCGAATGCTTCTGACGATCCGAGGAGCGTGACGGTGTAGGTCGTTCCGCTTACATTGATCGTTCCCGTGACGTTGTCACGCCACGCCTGTGCGCTTGAGTCGTAAGTGCGTTGATACGCAAGTCCACCGGCGCCAGGCTGGCCCACCGATGCGGTTGGCGACGACAGAAACAAATTGCCGCCAATCAGATCGACACCGTTGCTGTCGATTGAATTTTGTGTTGCTGGCGGCGGCACCGACTGTCCGTGCGCCATCGATGTGTAGGCTGTTACGCACGTTGAAAGAGCGACGGCCAACAGAGATAACCATCGCTGCCGTCGATGATAGGCCAATCCAGTTTGCGTGCCGCGCCCCATCGATGCCTCCCGTCTTTCACTTGACTCCTGTGGTAGTTCCGGCGTTTGGTTGGGTCAACCAGAAGGCGAAACATGTCTTACCTGCTCGCTTTCACCCGCGGGAGGGCGATATGCGGATTTCGCGACGTGCGTTGCTTATAGGAGCGCCTGCGCTCTGGCTCAGTAGCAATGATCTCGCGGCGGCGGACACCTATCAATACGACGCGCTCGGCCGATTAGTGCGTGTGACGTTCTCAGACGGCAAGTTTGTCGTGTATCGCTACGACGCCGCCGGCAACCGAACTGAAGTCGTTCGCTCGGACAACACGACGTTCACAGCTACTTTGCAGGTAACGGGGACAGGGCCAGTCAATCTGCGCTCGATTGCGAACGCTGGCGGGTACGGCGGCGCGCAGCACATCAGCATCACGTTTCAGGTCGGATCCGCCGTTACCATCACCGGCGCAGCGACTTCAAACAACGGTGGCATAGCGATTGACACCGGAACGTGGCCTTCCGACATTTTCACGACGACGCTCGCACTCCAGGTGAGCGGCAAGGTGTACGGCGGCGGCGGCGCGGGAGCGTCCGGTGGCGGCGCGTTCAATGCAGCGCCGGGATGGCAGGGCGGAGACGCGATCTACTGCCGAGAGAACATTGGCATCACGGTCAACTCTGGCGGCCAGGTCAAAGGTGGCGGCGGTGGTGGCGGCAGTGGCGCTGGATGGACGAGAGAATTCACTGACAGCGAAGGGCAGCCGGTCATCACCGATTATCCTGCCGGTGGCGGAGGAGGGGGCTTCCCGAATGGCCTAGGTGGTTCCGGCAACGGATCCGGAGCAAATGGTACGACCGGCGGCGGCGGTAGTGGTGGCGTGGGTGGCGGGTCGAGTGGTGGGGGTCCGGGAAGTGCAAACCGTATCAACGGCTCGGGCGGCACAGGTGGTGGAGCGGCCGCGACCGGGTCGACCGGAGGGACACCGTCTGGAACGGGCGGATCGGCAACATGGGTGGCAGGCAATCCCGGCACCGGCGGACAACCTGGCTACGCCGTCCGCAAGAACAGCAGAACGGTCACGGTGACGAACAACGGAACGGTGACGGGGACTATCGGATAATGGCCGGCATTCCGAGCAGCAAGCGCGAGCGATACTGAGCACCTTCCTGGCGACATCGTCGATCTAGTCGACGCGCAGTTAGTCGCGTCACACGCGATGCCGCTGGTTCGCCAATGACAGGCTCCGAAAATAATCCACTTTCCCACCCGGACAGCGCGTTCCTTACGATGTTTGTAGGCGCAGGCGTACCTCGTTGGCACCGGCATGAGCGAGCGCCAGGCTCTATGTCCTCGACTTGTCGCTCACGCCAAGCAAGCCTGCTGAAATATAGACCTGGTCGCAAACCCAGCGGGTTGACGTAGCGCGCGCTCTGGAGAGGGCCCATCCCGAGGGCAGGCCCTTCGATATCGTGGCTAAGGCGTATAAACTCGCGGAAGAGCGCGTTGCCAAAGTGCGCACTATTGAATCATCATCCAACCAATTGAATCATCATCCAACCAATTTTCTTTTTCGTGTTGTTTTCTGTGTTTTTAGCTGCGGCCATAGAGTGAGCGCAGGACACGATGCAGGTTTGAAATGAGCACTTTGAACCAGGGACGGCGCGTACTAAGCGCGTTCCGCCTTGCCCGGTCGGCGAGGGTAAAGACATTGCGGCCGTCGAAGCGCCGCCTGCTGCGCGGCGACCCGTCGATACCCAGAGACTTCACCATCTCCGCGAAGTTGGATGCCATGGCCTAGAGGGCGATGTACGCTAGAGCGATAAGCGTCAGAGGAACGACCACGAAAAAGAAGCCGAGCGTCTTCAGCGTGAGCTTGCCGACCTCATCCTGTTTGGACTGCATGTGGCGAGTATAGCATGGAAGGAGCGTAGAGGGGGTGCGCCTACTTGCGCGGGACGCGTTGGCTCGCCGAATGCATCGCTAGTTCAGTTTCGGTTCGGCAGATAGCAGCGTCGTTCGAAGGCGTTCCACACGCCTTGTTGCGCCTCACAGGTCGCTCCGTCGCTGATAGTGCGTTCATGCGCCCTTACTTCTTCTCGGGTCATGCGCCTGCCGGGAGCCGCAGCTCGCTCACTCGTCCGCCAACGGAGGTTCAAAGTATAAATGCGCCCCGCCGTAGGGGTGCCGTCAGCAAGCGCCGGGGCCATACGAAAGAGACGGGCCAGCCTGAGGGAAGCCTCGCCAAATCCGTGGCCGTAGGGCTCTGTGGGGTCCACCGCTATCATGGTGCAAGCGAGTTCGCCAGACGATCCAACGATGCAATCCAATCTGACGGCGGCTTCTTGGCCTGATTGAAGAGCGTCTGGCGGGTAGTATTGCAAAAAGTCATTGGCGGTTGGCCGATGCGTCCACACCGGCCGCGTGATGCGCGCAGGGACCGCATGACATTCGCCGGTCTCCAATAAATAACCGCCGCCGGTAGCGTGGCAGTCCCTTTCGGCCTGGGAGATAACGCGACTGCTATCCGCATTCCCCGGAGCGGCACCGTAAGGGGGACCAGAGCCGGCCGCCGCTCTCTGTTCGGCTTCGCCACGGCGCATCGCTGCATCTCTGTCGGCCTCGGAAAGTGCTGGGGCCGATGATCCTTGAGGCGCGGCTCCGACCGTGCGTGGTTGGGGAGTGGCGGCCCCTGCGCTATGCCCACGAGTAAAGGTGCCGAAGTGGCTCCCCATTGCAGCCATTGTCAGCCGTCCGTTCTCAATGCGGCCGGTGAAGTTGATGACGTTTTGCATCGGGTGGATCGGGTCGGAGACGAGGATGTAGGTTCCGGACTCGGCCCGGCTCCATCTTCCCGTTATGATGAAGCCTTGCTCGCGTGCAGCGGGCGCTGGCTCCATGAGGAACGTGCCGTCGCGCGTTATCTCAAGCGTCGCTTGCTCGCCCTGCCAGCTACCAACGGCCGGGTCGGCAGCGATCTGCTCGCAACTCGCGAGGAAGAAGATGGAGAATAGCGCGATCCACAGAGCGCGAACGGGAGCTAAGGCGGTCTTCATGCTGCGTCTCCTGCAATTGCAGGCTCTCCCGGCGACTTTATCGCAGCTATGTTCATCCCAGCCTCGGAGCCCCCTTGGCTTTAGGGGTCTCTGTGAAAAATGGAAAGGCCGTCCTGAGGACGGCCTTTCAAGTTTTCTTTCAATCGACGACCGGCACCGTCGCTTCCGAAAAATCCCGCAGATACGTCGCCGCTTCGCTCGCTTTCGCGGACGCCGTGAAGACAGCTTTTGGGTCTTCCTTCAGGAGCTTTAGCCATGTCCCGATAAATCCGGCGTGACGTAGCTCGCCCTTGATGCCGAGATGCGCGCAGAGGAAGGCGGCTCCGAGCTCCGCGACCAATTCCTCGGCCGCATACTCCTTCGTGCCGAACCGGTTCTTGAGTTTCTCCGTGCCGAAACGCACGAGTTTAGGTGGACGCGACGGCTATGAGAATGCGCCCATAACTCGAAGTTATCTCCGCAACGTCGAGTTGATCTTAGCGAACTCTTCCCTTGGCGCAAGTTTAGCAGCGCATTCCCGCGAGCGGAGCACAGCAATGCGCCTTAACGCGGCGATTCCAAGATATCTGTCCCATTGTGAAAGTGAGCGGCGGCTCTCCCCGCTATCGGTGACCGCTTATGGCGCCGATCTGAGAGATTTCGCGAGAACATCGAAGAACCTACTGGTCACCGAGATCGGCGAGGAGCACCTTCGCTGCTACTTGGTCGAACTCAACCATCGCGCGAAAGCTTCTGTCGCGACCGTTCGGCGCCGGTTCGCCACGTTGCAAGGCTTCTTCAAATGGGCCGCAGCGGATCTCGACGTCGACAACCCGTTCAACAAGTGGAAGCCTAAGCTCAAGAGGCCGAAGCGCTTGCCTCGCGCGCTCATGCGCACCGAACTGTCGACTTTGCTGGAGTTCGCAGAGGATCGATCCAGAAGAGGCTCGTGCGCGGAGACGACCTTTCTCGCGCTTACCTTCTTGTCAGCAACCGGACTTCGGGTGAGCGAACTTTGCGCTCTTTCGCTGGAGGACGTTGCGCCTGACGGCGCATCCTTACGCGTACGCGGGAAAGGCTCGCGCGACCGCATGGTCTTCATCTCAAACGAGTGGCTGGCGCGCGAAATCGCGGAGCTCAGGCGTCAGCGCGCGCGCAAGGGCACCGGCGCGGCAAACCTATTCGTCAGCCGTCACGGTGGAAGAATGCAACCTTCTTCACTTCGCGGGCGCCTTAAACGCCTATCGCAGTCGGGAGGCGCCACGCGCAAGGTGACACCGCACATGCTCCGCCATACCGCAGCGACCCTGCTGATAGAGGAGGGTGTGGACATACGGATTGTGCAGCGGTTACTCGGGCACGCGAGCATCGCTACGACCGAGATCTACACGCATGTCGCGGATGAGGCGTTGAAGCGCAGTCTGGCACGCGCAGACGTGATTGGGCGTGTGGTACGTAAAGCCAGGAGCTGACGAAACCGACGATAACTAAGAATTATCGCAGTGATTGACCATCGGTGGAATACTTCGCACCAGCCATATTCCACTGCCGCGTGGCTTGATAATCACCATGCGATCAAGAGCCGCCTTCGCTCAGAGCTGATCGCTAAACTGTCAATCAATTCAGGCGATTGCGTACTAGACCTCGGTTGCGGACCGGGAAACTGGTCGATCCTCTGCGCAGACCGAGTGGGTGTTCGTGGCCGAGTGACCGGCGTAGACGCCGACGAAACCGTCTTGGATGCGGCGCGACGTCGTCGAGAAGGCCATTGCTTAGCCGCCGTCATAGATTTCGCACACGCGCGCCTTGAGGACATTGAACTCGCGGTCGCAAGCCACGATGTCGTCCTCCTCTTTAACGTGTTGTCCTACATTCGTGAGCCGCAGGCGTTAATTGCCAAGGCGATTGCCACGCTTCGTCCTGGCGGACGTCTCTTTATCAAGGATACCGACTTACAATCTGACTTCTACTGGCCGGTGCCGTTTGACGTTCATTCCAGTATCATGCGCGCAATCGTCTCCGGCACCACCGACGGGCTGGACGGATACAATCCGTTTTTCGCTCGCCAAGTACCGGGTCTGTTGAGGCGATTCCCTGGCCTCCGCGTATCTACTTTCTCGCAGTCGTTTTCATTCTTCGCGCCACTAGCGCGGGAGGAACGCGAATACGTTCGCGCCAATGCCGCGTTGGTCAGCGAACTCGCCGTCAAAGCCGGTGCCCTAGAAGACGTCGACGCGTGGTATTCGTTGTTCGACGACGGACGCGAAGGCTCAATCCTCGACGGCGCAGACTTCACCTATGCAATGAACGAGTTTGTCTTTCAGGCCGTAGTGACCTGAAGCGCGAGATTCATGCGGACCTTGCGAATGTAAGGAGAGGTCTTGCTCCCGTGTTCGTGGATGAGCCTTTGACAGTATTTGTTGATGCGCCGACCGATCACGACGCCGGCGACGTGAATGACCGGTCCTAAGATCGGAATGGCTAGGAATATTCCCGAAATGCTCGCGAGGCTTTGGAGGAAGGCGGACAAGTCGAAATCACCGCCTTTCTTGTTCGCCCCCTCCCAAATACGCGAGCCCCAAACAATTTGATCTTCCATACCCATCATCTGCAGCATGCCGAAATCCATGGACGAAATAGAATCCGAAATCATCTCTACCGCGGCGTGATACGCCTCACAGAAGCGCTTCCAGTCACCGTTGCGAAGATTGTGAATGTCCTCATAGGGACGACTCAAGATGCGGTTCAGTTCAGCGACGCTGAAGTACTTTTGGAGAAACGCAGCGAAAATTCGTGGACTGAACAGGAACGATCGCAGCGCCTTCCCATCGATGAGAATATTGTGCTGCATCGCGTTGGCGTCGAAGGCGGACATATAGACGTAGACGCCTGGGACAGCGTTGTTGAGGTAATCGCACCACGAATTAGCGTAACTCGCGTACACGAGCGCGCGTGCGCCAGGATCCATGGGGCTCGCCTGCAGATGCGGGAAGAAACTCATCGCTGCGAGTTCGCCCAGCTGCCGATTGGAGAGGTCTATCGCCCGCTCAATGCGAGCCACGTCGCGCGGATTGTTGATGATCGGCGTCTCGCGAAGGCGAGCCAGAAACCCCGCGAGTTCGTCCTCGGAGCCGTCTTGGATCCGGTAGGTCAGGTGCTCTGGACAAAACAACGTCTTCAGCGCCGCGCCGTAACCGTCAGACAATCGAGACGTTGCGCCAACGTTGGCGAAGTCCCAAGCATTAGAAAACATCTCGATCGGAGACTTGCCGCCCCACCCGCAGATTCTGAGTGACCCTGTGCGCAGCATCCCTTTGAAGGTTGGGTGCGAGATCGTGCGTTGAATGACTCGTCGCAGAAAGAGGTCGTTGACGTTGAAGATCGCTGCCGTCTGGATGAAGACGACGTCGAAATACATCGACAGCAAGATGAGGTTGTTGACGTGGTATCGGCACTCAGCGTCGACCGACATCGGTCTGACGGACTCGCTTTCGATGTACCGCGGGCCGTATTGGGCGAGCTCGTCGTAGAAAACCGCGCGCCTGCCCTCGGCCAGACGGCTGAGATGGTCGGTCTCGATTGAATGGGACAAACCCTCAGTGCGCATCGAGGAGACGATAATTCTTAGTTATCTGAGCGTCCTCTGGTTGTAGCGCAGGACCTCACGGGCGGAAAGGGTTCATTTCTTGGTGGAGTTTCGTCGGCTCAGCGCGGCCCTGGGGGTCGAGGCCACCGGGGTGGACCTGTCGGAGCCGCTGCCAAAAGCTGAGTTCAGGCGCATGCGCGATGCATGGATAGAAGCGACCGTCCTTCTGATCCGCGGACAAAGGCTGCCGCCCAAGAGCCAGTTAGAGTTTGCGCATCGGTTCGGCGCCATCAAGAACTACGTCAAAGCGGGCAACTCCCATCAGGAGTTTCCGGCGGTTTTGGTGCTCTCCAATTTGAAGCAAGAGGGGAGGCCACTCGGTGCGCCGGTCAGCGGCCGATACTGGCACACGGACGGACATTATTTTCGCGAGCCGCCATCGGCGTCGATCCTGCACGCGATCGAGACGCCCGAGCGTGGCGGAGAAACTCGGTTCGCCAACATGTTTGCCGCGTACGAAGCGCTGCCTGAAGAAACGAAGCGCCGCATTGAAGGTTTGAAGGTCGTGATCAGCCGCGTGCAATCACGGCCGTACAACTATCCCGACAGACCTCCGGTTAGCGACGCTGACCGCGCCGCGTGGCCTGACATGCCCCAACCGATAGTTCGCACGCATCCGGTCAGCGGCCGGCGCGCCCTCTATGTCGGGGGCAATGTGCCGTGGAAAATTGAGGGAATGCCCGAAGCTGAATCGGTGCCACTAATCACGATGCTGCAACAGTTCGCTGTCCAGCCTCAATTCACCTACGAGCATCGCTGGGCGCGTGGGGATGTGATTGTGTGGGACAATCGAAGCGCGATGCACAAGGCGACCGCTTATGACGAGGTAAATGACCGTCGGCACATGCATCGTGTCACCGTGGAAGGCGACCTGCCGTTCTGAGGAGTTGCACGCATAACCAGGAATTATG